>JAYVER010000309.1:0-57435 GCA_043748725.1 Chloracidobacterium sp.
TGCAAAGAAAAGCGAACATCCTACGCTTTCCGCTTGGATTCGGCACACTTTACGAAAAGCAGTTGAAAATGAATAAGGAATTCAAATTAAGACACTACCCAAAAAACTCTCCGACGCTGTATGCGTCGAACAAATCTGGATTCGTGTGTCCCTTTCAGGGACATCGGCGATTAATTCAAAAGGTCGTCGGGATTCTCCCGACGCTATTGCATTTGTCCCTTTCAGGGACTTTTCGGCCAACCTCCAAATTTAAAGGCCCTATTTCTTCAACGCCGCTGTCCAGTTCAGGATCACGGTTGGCGGCGGGGCGGTCGGTTCGCCTATGAGTGTTCCGATCAGGAACCGCTGGCCGTCGGGCGAGACGTCGAATTCGTGAAAATTGTAGATACCCAATGCCAACATGCGAGTTTTGAAAAGAGGCTTTGGAGCGCTGAATTCAAATTCCGCTCCGCCCGTTTTAACGGCAGAGGACATCATTTGACCATCTGCCGCGACAAAAAAGAGTTCGCTGCCATTGCGCCGCCAAACCGGAATATGGCCGCCGGCCGTCGAGATGCGTTTTTTATCCGTGCCTAATTTGCCGTCCGCCGAAAATGACTGGACGTAGATCTCATAATTGCCCGTTTCATCCGATGAATAAGCAAGCCAGCGACCGTTAGGTGAGATCTGAGGGCTTCGTTCGTCGAACGGCGAATTTGTGATCTGAAATTCTTTTTTGTCCCCGAAGGTCGGCACCAGCCACAAATCCGCTCGCGTTTTCGCCCCACGCCGCAGGTAAATAATGAAGCGGCCGTCGGGCGACCAGTCGGCGGGAAAGTTAGCTCCCGGAACGAGAATTTCCTCATCACCCGAACCGTTGGACGCTTTTACCACCAGCCCGCCGGGACTTCCCCCTGTAAATGCAAGGCGATTACCGTCCGGCGACCAGACCGGAATTTGAGAAAACGTCGAGGTTACGCGAAGCGACGTTCCCTTTTCCAGATCAATTGTCCAGAGATTGAATTCCTTCTTCACCACTAGACGTTTGCCGTCAGGCGAAATATGCGGGTCCTCGCCGACAAAGACCTTGTTAACCGTGTCCACCGTGCCGGTCTGCTTGCCTGTCCGGTCAAACCAGACAAGCTGGTAATCACGCTGCCATTTCCCCTGCCAAACCAAAACGCCGTTGTCCGAGACAGAAAATCGCCGGTTGCCTAGTTCGTTTCTCTGACCAGTAATCAGCGGTATCGCTTCGCCGGAGAGTTTTAGACTGCCGGCGTCGAACGCCTGCGCAACGAGGGCGTCATTGCGAACAAAGACAAGAAATCCCTGTGGCGTATAAGCGAACGGCGAATCATCGGGTAAAATTTGTTTGATCTCAGTCGAATCGAGAGAGCCTGTCCATATGCCTTTTGTCTCGATCTGGAAAAGAAAATGACGTCCGTCCGGCAGGAAACCAGCGTGTCGATGTCTGTCGTCAGCCGTTTCCTCGGTCTTCGGCATCGCAGGCTTTGGCTCGCCGCCCTGCACCGATACCTGTAAAAGCTGAGTGCGATAATCCGGGACGAAGACAATAATGCCGTCTTTGCTCCACGTCCCCCCAACCAAACGGGCGGCATCGCACAAAACTTGCGCGTTTCCGCCAGAAAGGTCGGATCGCTTAAGTTTCCCGTTCGAGCCGTACGCCACCGACTTGCTGTCCGGCGACCAGAACGGCTCAAGAGCGTTTTCCGCACCTGGCAAAACTTTTGCTTCATCAGAATCAATACTGCGGACGTAAAGCATCGTCTTTTTGTCCACAGACATTGCTGTAAACGCGATCTTCTGTCCATCGGGCGAGATCACGGCAGCATCCGGAAGAATGTCGTTGAAAGAAAGTTCCGCCGGCGGATCGAACGAAAGTTTTACGGCTTTCTCGTTTGAGTTCGTTTTGCTGAAATACTTATAGCCGAAAAATCCGGCGATCAAAGCCAGCGACGCAAACGCGATTATCACCAGCGGCTTCGCCGCCCGATGAGCAGAGAGGCTCTGCCTTTCCGGAACGCCACCCGAACTCTTGTGAAGCTCCGCCTCCGCTTCCGTTGTGTGTATCTGCGGACGAGTTGCCGATTCAGACAAAGAGCTGCCTAGAGGTGGAACTCCAAACACCGCCGTCGCGGGTTCATCCAGAACCGTCCCCTGGACAAGCGGCGTACCGTCATCCAAGCAATACAGCAGGCTATCGTCCAAATAATCTTTTCTGCATTCAGGACATCGTTTCATATCTCAGTAATAAGACTCATATTTTTAGGCGGCTTCAGCCGTCTTCCCGCGTCCTCGCGGCACCTAGCCACGTCGTTTACGGCGAGGTTGGCATTAGTAAATTGATCGAAAGGGCGTTTCAACGTCCTTTTCTCCCGGCTTAAGCCACAGAACGGGTAAGCCCGTTGAAACGGGCTGAGTCGATCTCTTCCAACCTGACCACGTCGTAAACGGTGTGGCTATTCACCCTTCGGGAAAGCCGCTTGTAAGCGGCTGATTTCGCATCACCATCAACGTTCCACCACGACGATTGTTGCAACTCAGTTCACCGCGGCGGATCGAATTTCTTCAACAGCGCCTGGAACCGCGGTTCACCGCGTAGTGCGTCAAACGCCGGATCGTACTTGATCGAGAAAAGCCACCATTCACCTTTGGCCGACCCTTGCTCGAGTGCGGCTAGAGCTTCGTCTTTTCGCCCGAGCTCGGAAAGGATGCTGGCCTTTCGCGCGAGGCTCGGAAAATTTCCGTCGGTCTGGGCTAGAAGCTCGCGTAAATAAACTGTCCATCCGCCACTTGCAAAGGCATCGCGAAGCCGCCCCGCAAGGTCAGGCCGGTCTAACAACTCAGCGGCATGAGCACGCGTCTCGACCGATGCGGCGTGGTCACCCTTCATACGATAGATAAAAGAAATATGCGAATAGGACCACGGATATTCGGGGTCGACACGCATTCCGTCCTTTATCGAGGCGATCCCGTCATCGATGCGTCCGGCGGCAACGAGACAGGCTGCTCGACCGGTGCGTATGTCCGCTGATGTCGGCTCGATAGCGATCGCCCGGTCAAAAGAGCGAAGGCACTCATCGTACCGACCAATCATCATCTGACGGTCGCCATTCCATTTCTGAGCCCGCGCATTATTCGGGTCGAGTTCGATCGCCCGATTGAGCTCGCGTTCCGCACCGGCCCAATCGTGATCCAAAGTGAGCTGAAGACCGAGATTCGCGTGGGCATCGGAAAGCTGGTTGTCGATCGCGAGCGCACGTGCGATGTATTCCTTCGCCTTAGGCCTGTCCCTCTGCGAAATGAACTCGGCGAGACCGACATACCCGAGAGCGAAGTTCGGATCGCGCTCTATTGCCTGCCGCAAGAACCCTTCCGCTTTTTCGTATTCGCGTCCTACGCGTTTATTCAGATAGAAACGCGCCTGCAGGTATAGCCGGTATGCCTCGGCGTCGTCGGTGTACTTCTTACTGAGAGCGTTCTGATCCGCTCCAGAAAGCTTCGATCGAAGTTTGCTTGACACATCGCGTGCGATCTCGCTTTGCAGATTCACGAGATCGGTCTGTTTCCGGTCGTATTGTTCCGACCAGATCACGTCCTGCGTTTTCACGTTTACCAATTCGAGATTAAGTTTGATAGTCTCGCCGCGCTGAACCAGCCGTCCGAGCAAAACGGCCTGAACACCAAGCTCGTCGCCGATCTGCTTCGTTGAGGTTTCGCGGCCTTTGTATGAGAAGACCGCGCTTCGCGCCTTGACTGAAAGATCTGAAAGTTTCGACAGGCTGCTGATCAGCGTTTCAGTCAAACCGTCCGAAAGATATTCGACGTCCGCATTTCCGCTTTCGTTTACAAACGGCATCACTGCGATCGATTCGATCTGTTTTGGGTTGGAAGACGAGAAATAGCGATAACCGAAGAATCCGCCGAGGATGATAACGGCAAGCAGCGGCGGCGCAAGCAACAGGCGTTTGTCGAAGCCTTGCGGCTTTGCCGCTCGATGTGCGGAAAGGCTGTGCCTTTCCGTCGAGCCACCCAAACTTTCCCGAGGCTCTGCCTCCGCCGCCGTCGTGTGAATAAACGGTCGCGTCGGATTCTCACCAGCGAACTGGCCGCCCGCTAACACTGGCGGTTCCGACAGGATCGCAGTTGCGGGTTCATCGGGCGACGGCACAGAGCCTTGCACCAGCGCAACTCCATCTTCGAGGCAGTAGAGCAAAATGTCGTCGTAATAATCTCTTCTACATTCGGGGCAGCGTTTCATAGTTTTACTTCTTCAAGAGTGCCGTCCAATTCAGGATCACGGTCGGCGGCGGAGCGGTCGGTTCGCCGACGAGCGTGCCGATAAGGAACCGCTGGCCGTCGGGCGATATGTCGTATTCGTGATAAATGCCGCCTTCTAACGACATTGTTCGGGTCTTGAAGAGCGGTTTCGGCGTGTCGAATTGAAATTCAGCTCCACCGGTCTTCACCGTGGAAGCCATCATCTGCCCGTCCGATGCGATGAAAAAGAGCTCGCCCCCGTCGCGTCGCCAGACGGGAAGTGTGCCGCCCCCGGTCGACACCAATCTTTTGTCCGCGCCCAGTTTTCCGTCCGCCGAAAACGACTGAACGTAGATCTCGTAATCGCCCGTTTCATCCGATGTGTAGGCGAGCCAGCGACCGTCGGGCGAGAGTTGTGGGTTCATCTCCTCGAACGGCGAATTCGACAGCTGGTATTCTTTCCGGTCGCCAAACATCGGCAGCACCCAGATGTCCATGCGCGTCTTGACGGCGCGCTCCGTGAAAAAAATGAAACGGCCATCGGATGACCACGACGCGGGAAAGGCGGTTCGCTGAGAAAGTATCTCAGCATCACCCGTGCCGTTGGCAGCTTTCACGGCGATGTTGTTCCCGTTGTTATGCAGGATGCGGCTGCCGTCCGGCGACCAGACCGGCATCTGGCTGAATGTTGAAGTTATTCGCTGTCCGGTTCCCTTTTGGAGATCGATGACCCAAAGATTCGAGTCTGCTCCTAGGGAACCCGTCGCTTTTCTTACGACTAGGCGTTTTCCGTCGGGTGATATCATCGGGCTATGACCAACACTGACCTTCATCGGAGCATCGATCACCCCCGTCTGTCGCCCGGCACGGTCGTACCAGACGAGCTGATAATCCCGTTGCCACGGTCCCTGCCAAACCAGAATGCCATTGTCCGAAACAGAGAATCGCCGGTTACCGGGAGGGTTTTTTGCACCAGTAATGATCGGTATCGGCTCGCCGGTCAGCGCGAGCTTTCCCGCGTCGAAAGCCTGGGCCACCAGCGTCTCATTTTGTAAGAAGATCAGCCAGCCAGGCGGGGCGTAAACTACCGCCCCTCTGATATCGCCAATTCGTTTGAGCTCGGGCGAATCCAACGAGACTGCCCAAAGGCCACCATTCCGCCCGAGCAGAAAATGGCGACCATCGGGCAGAAAGTATGGATTGCGATGTTCCAGATCCTCGCCGTCGGTCTGCATATCCACCGGCTTCGGCTCGCCGCCCCGCGCCGACAATTGCATTACCGTCATGCGATAGCCGGGGGCAAAGACGATGACGCCTTCCTTGTTCCATGTCCCTCCGATCAGTCGGGGGGAATCGCACAGCACCTGCGCGTTCGCGCCGGTCAGGTCGGAGCGTTTGAGCTTACCATTGGAGCCGTAAGCTATCGATCGACTGTCCGGCGACCAGAACGGCTCCAGGGCGTTCTGGGAACCCGGCAGAAGTTTTACTTCCGTTGAATCGAGGTTGCGGACGTAGAGCATTCTCTTTCCGTCCTCCGAGGTCGCGGTAAAGGCGATCTTCTGCCCGTCGGGGGATATGACCGCCGCATCCGGCTGCGTGTCATTAAAAGCCAATTCAGGCGGCGGCTCGAACGCCACCCTCACCGCCTTTGCGTCGCCGTTCGACGATCCCTTGAAATACGGATATGCAAAATACGCCGCGACAATGGCGAATACACCCGCGACAATCCACGGCAGCGTCCGCCACGAGAGAAAGGCCGGAAGACTAAGAGTGATGGGCTTCGAGTCTGTTTTGGTGCCGTCTGCTTTTAGCGCCCTGGTCACGCCTTCGTCCGATACGCCGCCGCCCGACAAGATCGCCGTCGCCGGCTCGTCCGTGACAGTTCCCTGCACGAGCGGCGCTCCGTCGTCGAGACAGTACAACAGGCTGTCGTCGAGATAATCTTTTCTACATTCAGGGCAGCGTTTCATAAGTTCTATTCAGGTAGACCGATGCTTTGGGCCAGTGCCTTGAATCGCGGATCGTTGCGCAGCCTGTCGAAACAAGGCAATCCAAGATAATATGCCATAGGAGCGGACTCTTCTGCCGCTCGCGAGAGCAATGCAACGGCGGCTTCATTGTCATTTAACACGCTTAATATACATGCCTCCAAAACCAACGTTGGCGAACCTGCCGGGCGGCTGCGAATTTCCTCCAAAATAGTCTTGGCCTCTTCCGTCAGCCCCGCGACCGCCAATGCCCACCCCAGCAAAGCCAGAAAAAAGCCGGTACGCCGAGAAACCGCAACCGATGTTTCGGCCGCCGCAATACCTTCCTCAAACTTTCCCAACGCAATATTGGCTATGCAGTATGTCCACAGGGCGAGCGTCTGGTCCTTTTCAAACGCAAATGCCTGCTCAAAAAAAGGTATGGCTTCTTCCGGACGCCGTGCCGTTACTAAACCGGCCCCCGTCATAGCATACGGGTACGACGCCAAAGGATCGGATTCTCTCGCCCGTTCAAACAGGACCAACGCTTCGTCAACATTCCTAAGAACACAGTTAATTATCCCAAAAGTTCCCAACGCCCGGGCATTATTGGGTTCGATCTCAAGCGCCCGCCGATACGCCTTATCGCAGGCCAGCCAGTTTCGTTCGACAAACGCGACGAACCCCTCGACATAGAGAGCTTCCGCCGACTCGCCTTGAATCTCTCTTGCGGTCGCTATGGCGGCTTTTGCGCGCGAGCAAGCCTCAAGGGGATGGACGATACCATAATGAGCCTGAAGGACGCAGCTCTCGGCAAGACCGATCCACGACGGGGCATGGAGAGGATCAAGTCGGACGGCTTCCTCATAAGCAAGAAAGGCTCCCTTATGGTCGTTCTTGGTATAACGAAGATAACGGCCTTTGAGATACGCCTTATAGGCTTCGGTGTTTTCGGTCTCGCGCTTCAAAATAGAGGTTTTGGCATTGCCTAGGAGTTTCAATTTGAGTGCGTCAATTACGGCCAGGGTGATTTCATCCTGCACATCGAATATGTCTCGCATCTCCCGGTCGTACCGCTCCGACCAAAGCTGGTATCCATCGGCGGCGTCGATCAGTTGAACCGATATTCTCAGCCGCTCGCCCGATTTTCTGACGCTGCCCTCCAACACCGACCGCACCCCCAGCTTCCTTGCGATTTCGGCAATATCCGTGTTCTTGCCTTTGAATGAAAATGATGATGTCCTGGCCGCGACCTTTAGCCCATCGATCTTTGCTAATGCGTTCAGCAATTCGTCCGCCAAACCGTCGCAAAAGTATTCGTCGTCCGGGTCGCTGCTAAGATGGGCGAAAGGCAGGACGGCTATCGAATTTAAATTATCGACTCCCGACACCGCCGATCTGTTGAACAGTTCAGTCCGACGCTCCGCGGACGAAACGCCGTTCGCGAATGCTCCGGGGTCTGACAAAATGGCCGTCGCCGGTTCATCACCCGCCGAAGCCGTCGCCGGGCCGTAGAGCAATTCGGCTCCGTCATCCAGACAGAACATCATCGTATTGTCATACTCGCGGCCGCATTCAGGGCATCGTTTCATAAAATTCTATTCCGGCAGACCCATTAGTTTCAGCACCCTTTTGAATCGTGGTTCCGAACGAAGCGAATCAAATACTGGTTCTGTCTTAAGCCACACGAGTTGGACCGACCGTTCTTCCCAGGCCTTATCGAGCCAATCCATAGCGGTTTCGATCTCATCCAGCCCGATGTAGATCAAGCAAAAAGCGCACGGCGATATGTACTTCTGGTCCGATTGCTCAACATATGCCGCCAATATTTGCCTGGCCTCGTCTGCCTGACCCGATCTTGCCAGGGCAAAACCGAGTATGGACGTGACGAACGGAATGTCACTTGTAGACACCGCTGTCCGGAGGTGATGAATGGCGTCGTCAAATTTGCCAGTCACGTGATAAGTGAGCCCGAGCACTGCATGCGTGAAGTAAAAGTTCGCATCTATCTCGATGGTTCGCTGACAAAGCTCGATCGCTTCGTCGAAACGATGCGCGATGTATAGGGCACGGGCCACATTGGCGCTGGCGATAAGGTTCAGTGGGTCGAGTTCGAGCGCGATTCGGCCCTGTTCGATCGCCTCGTCAAAGCGGCCAAGTGTGGTCAAAACCATCGCGTACCAATAGCGTGCTGTTATCAGCCTAGGGTTGAGTTCTATCGCCCGCAAAAGCCCCTCTTCGGCGCCTTTCCAGTCAAATTCGAAGCAGAGCTTATAGGCGGCCAACGAGGCCTGCGATTCGGCCAGCGTTGCGTCCATCTCAATTGCTTTCCTTAAGACCGTCTCAGCCTTCGGACCTGCGACCGACGGCGGGAACGCTTCGTAAAAACCGAGGAAAATAAAACAGTCGGCCAACCCGGTGTAAGCAAGCGCATAGTCCGGGTCGAGTTCTATTGCCTTTTCAAACTGCTCGATAGCCCTCCCAAAATCATCGATCCGGCGACGGTTCCAGAAGTAGCGGCCACGCATGTAAAACTCGTAAGCCTCGGCGTTTGTGGTCCCTTTCTTTAGCAGTTCAGACCTGTCTTCGCCGAACAGCTTAAGTTTCAGAGCATCCACGACAGCAAGTGTTATCTCGTCCTGCAGGTCGAAAATATCCTGCATCTCACGGTCGTAGCGTTCCGACCACAGATGAAACCCGTCCGCCGCGTTAACGAGCTGAACTGAGATCCTCAGGCGATTGCCCGATTTTCTGACGCTGCCCTCCAGAACAGTTTTGACACCCAGTCTCTGACCGATGTCACCTACGTCCGAAGATTTACCTTTGAAAGAAAACGCCGAGGTCCGTGCCGCGACCTTTAGCTCGTTGATCTTTGACAGAGCGTTTATAAGTTCTTCCGCAAGCCCGTCGCAAAAATATTCGTTCTCCGGATCCGTACTCGTATTTACGAACGGCAGTACCGCGATCGACCTGGAACTGTCAGTCTGCGATTCGACGGAGTTAAAAACGGCGGTCTTTGATTCGTCACCGCGATTGATCTCCTGTCTTAGATCGCCCGCTATCGCAGACGGTACTGACAAGATCGCCGTCGCCGGTTCGTTCATCGATGCCGGGCCAAAGAGCAGTTCAGAGCCATCATCGAGACAAAAGCTCATCGAATCGTCGTTGTAATTCCTACCGCATTCAGGGCATCGTTTCATAACATTCTATTCCGGCAGATTCAAGCGTTTTAACAGTTCCTTAAATCGCGGATCGTCGCGGAGTGGGTCCAGATAAAAATCAACGTTCATTTCATTGCATGACCGGTCGCGATCGTCCAAGGCCTTTCCGAGCTCCGCAAAAGCTTTGTCCTTCTCGCCGAGAAGCCCGTAAATAAGCCCCAGAGAATAATGCGGTACATATTGAGACTTGCCGATATCGTTGAGTCGCCCGATCACAGCCGCCGCATCGTTACGGCGCCCCGATTTCGCGTATGCAAACGCAACTAACACCAACGCATCCTGATCGGTCGGATTTGTTTGTAAAATACTCTCGAATAATGAGATCGCCTCCGCATACATCCCACTAGCGTTGTATGCGGAGCCTAGCCATACCCGGGCGGCGGGATGGTTGGGGTCAAGAGAGCTTGTTTTCTTAGCCTGTTCGAGCGCAAGATCATACTTTCGGGCACGCATGTAAGCAGTGACAAGATTTGCACCGATCGAAATCGACAACGGTTCCAGTTCAACAGCCCGCTTTGATTCCGCGATTGCCTCATCAAAGCGCCCCGTCGTTGAAAGAAGAGCTCGACTGTAACGATTGTGTATTTCGGCCACGTCGGGGTCGAGTTCGATGGCCCGTTTGAATTCGCGCTCGGATTCTGTCCAGTTCCAATCGTAAAGAGCCAGAATGTTTGCTAGTGCGCCGTGTGCTTCGGCCAGATTTGGGTCGATCTGCAATGCTCGCTCGACCGCCGCTTTTGCCCTTGGCATTGCCTCGTTTGGCGACAGAAAAGCATAAGACGGCATCACCGTGTAGCTGCGGGAAATACCTACATACGCCCGCGCATAATTGGGGTCAAGTTTTATCGCCGCCTGGTACGCCTCTATGCTCTGTAGTAAGCCATCTTTGGTGCGTTTATCATAAAGAAACTGGCCCTTTAGAAATAGTTGATACGCCTCGCTGTTATCAGTGGATTTTTTCGCCAGCTTTTGTTCCGCTTCACCCGAAAGTTTCAGTTGCAGTTTCTGCGTGATCGTCGATGCGATCTCTCTCTGAGTGGCAAGCAGATCGGACATTTTTCGCTCATATTGCTCGCCCCAGAGCGATTTCTTGTTCCTCACATCGACGAGGTCAACGCTGATCGTCAAATTATCGCCCCGCTGAGTGATCCGCCCCGACATGACCGCATCGACACCGAGCTCGGCCCCGATCTTTTCCGCGTCGATCTCTTTGCCCTTGTAGCGAAAGACCGAGCTTCGGGGACTGACCTTTAGATCGGGCAATTGCGAGAGTTTGTAGATCAGCGACTCGGCAACACCATCCGACAAATAGTCCGAATCCGCATTCCCGCTCTTGTTTTCAAACGGAAGGACAGCGATCGAATTAATCGGTCCGCTGGTTGAAGGTTTGAAATATCGATACCCAACGAAACCGCCAAGAGCGATCATCGCGAGCAGAACCGGTACAGCCAGAAGTTTTTTGTCGAAACCACTGGGTTTCGGAGCAATATCACCCGTACCAGTCGGCAAAACCGCGGTCTGGTCGGTCATGTGGATCTGAGCCTTCGTAGCTGCTTCGCCGGGCGGCGTCGTAATATCAAGGATCGCCGTCGCCGGCTCGTTATCGAACTGGCCGCCCGCTGACGCAGGCGGTTCTGACTTTGCCGGGCCTTCGAGCAGAGCGTTGCCGTCGTCGAGACAATACAGCAAGGTGTCGTCGTAATAATCTCGTCTGCATTCAGGGCATCGTTTCATAAAGATCTGTCTGTCGGCTATTGCGGGAAGCCGAGTTTCTTTAGCAAGTCCGCAAACCTAGGATCGCCCCGCAAGGGGTTCATTAGCTGATCGATTTTCATAAAGAGAATGAACTGATCATACTTTTCGTAAGCCTTGCCTAGCAGTGTAAAGGCCCTGTCATTGTCGCCAAGTTCGGCAGCAAAGGTCGCTAGATAATAATCCCATATCTTTGACCGTTCTGGTTCGGCAAGGGCGTCCCGCATAAAGCCGCTCCAACCGCCTTTCATAAATGCCTCACGGATAAATTTCGCTGCTTCCGGGTCATCTCTGAGTTCCTGCGCCCGAGCCAGATGCTCTACTGCGGCGGCGTAATCACGCTTTGCCCTCGCATTGACGAAAAGTTGATATTCGATAAACCAAAAACTCGGATCGATCTGCTGAGTTACCTTAATTTGCGCATCGCTTTCGGCTATCCGGCCGGCGTAGAAAAGTGTCCAGGCTATATTGATGTTAGTCGCAAGTGCGAGCGGTTCGAGTTCCAGTGCCCTTTGAAACGAAACATTCGCTTCGTCGAAACGGCCCAGAAAGGAGAGCCTTACGCCATTCTGGCGATGAGCGTTGGCGAGATTTGGATTTAGCTCTAGGGCGCGCCGGTTTTCCCGTTCGTGGGCAGCAAAATCGTGATCGATAAATAGCAAGATCAAACCCAGAACATTGTGGGCTTCGGCAAGTGTCGGGTCGATCTCGATTGCTTTCGACACGGCCGCCTGTGCTTTTGGAAGTTCCACGGCTCCCGGCGATCCGGCGTATATCGCCGACAAAACATGGGCATTCCCGAGGCCCGTGTATGCGAGGGCGTAATTCGGGTCAAGAGCGATCGCCTGTTCGTAGTTTTCAATCGCCTTCACAATATCCTTCTGCTTTCGTCTGACGGCTAGCGAATTTCCCAATAAGTAGAGCCTGTAAGCTTGCGGGTTATTGGTGGAATTTTTTGTCACCTTTTTTTCGTCTTCACCCGAAAGGTTGGCCTTGAGCTTGTTTGACACGTCGCGGGCGATCTCGCTTTGGAGTGAAACGATATCGGATTGTTTTTGATTGTATTGCCGGCTCCAGATCACCTTTGTCGAAGCAACGTCGATCAGCTCTACAAAAAGCGACAGATCCTCTCCTCGCTGTGCTACACGGCCGTTCAGGATCGCCTGGACGCCAAGCTCTTTGCCTAGAGCCTGTAGATCGGTTTCCTTGCCTTTGTACTTGAATACGAGTGAACGCGGCTTCACGTTCAATGCCGGCAATTGCGATAAGCTGCTGATAAGCGTTTCAGTCATTCCGTCTGAAAGATACTCGACATCCGGGCTTCCGCTGTCGTTAATAAACGGCATCACGGCGATGGAATTTATTTGCTCTGTGGTTGTTGGTTTGAAATACCGATAGCCAAAAAATCCGGCGATCAAAAGCATGACCGCAATGCCTATGATCACCAGCGGCTTAGCCGCCCGATGTGCGGAAAGGCTCTGCCTTTCCGACGAGTCACCTAAATTCCTTTGAGGCTCCGCCTCCGCACCACGGGGAAAGATAGCGGTTTGGTCAGTTGTATTTATCTGCGGGCGGGTCTTATCCTCACCGCCCCGGAACCCAGTCGCTATCGCTCCCGGTTCTGACAGGATGGCGGTCGCCGGTTCGTCGTCAGATGAGCGAATCGTTGCCGGGCCGTCGAGCAGCGGCGTACCGTCGTCGAGACAGTACAGCAGCATGTCGTCCGTATAATCCCGCCTGCAGTTAGGACATCGTTTCATAACGATTTTTTGATTAAGTCGCCGAATTATAGCACGAACACAGGACAAAATTAGCACAGCACGATGGCCGCGCTGGTTAACCAATTCGGGCGGCGATCAATTTTGCAGGGTCGTTGGTGATAACAGCGCGGATGCCCAATTTTTGGCAGCGTTTTATCCATTTCGGATTATCCGTAGTCCAGATGGTTACGGGCATTCCCGCTTCGGCGGCGAGGGTGGTGAGCTTTCGCGAGACGAGCGAATGGTGGAGAGATATTTGGTGGGCGCCAAAGTCGCGGGCGAGGGCGATCATGTATTTGCGGTGGCGGAGGTAATCGAGGATCGTCGGCTCGAACAATGCGGCGGTTTGCACCGCAGGCACGCGGTGACGAATCTCAGGAATCGCACCGAGCTTAAAGCTTTTGACGATCATCTGCGAGAGTTGCGGCGAATCACGGATGACATCGCAGACGGCTGCTGCGAGCGGGACGTAATCCGGCACATTCACCTTTAACTCAATATAGATCAGCCCTTTAAAATCGCGGCAAAGCTCTAAAACCTGAGCCAGCGTGGGAACAGTTTCTCGTGAAAATTCGGCCTTTGCGCGTTTCGGATATTTTGCGTTAAACCACGAACCGACATCTATTTTCCCAAGTTGTTTTGCAGTTAAATCGGCGACCCTGTCCGTTCGTAAACCCGTGCGTTTGAGCGTCGCGTCGTGGATGACGACCGGCACGCCGTCCGAGGCAAGCTGCACGTCGAACTCAATGCCGTCGGCACCCGCATCGATGGCCATTTGAAATGCCGCAAGCGTGTTTTCCGGTGCGTGAGCACTCGCACCGCGGTGGCCGATAATTAACGGCAGTTGTTTCATAACATGAAAAACCCCCGGTCGCGCTTCACCTGCTTCAGGCGCTTCAGCGCTTCTGAAGCGCGTGAAGCACTACTTCTTTTCCAGCAGAAAGATCGTTTTCGACCATGAGATCGGCTCGGTGATCGGGAATTCATGATTGCCGACAATGTTGAAATAGCGCGTCGCGGCTGTGCGAACCTCAGCAAGCGGATGGATCTTGAAATTATAAAGCAGCTCCAGCACTGAGCCGACGACCGACGGTTTTACAGGCAAAAAGACGAGCGGCGCACCTTTTTTCAGAACGCGGGCAGCTTCCGCAAGACCGGTGTCGAGCGGCGTGTATTCGAGCACGCCGCACATCAGGACGAGATCGAACGTCTCGTCAGCAAACGGCATCGCAAGCACGTTACTCTGAAGCGTATCGGCACGGCGCGCGAGCCGCCGTCGATCGGCAAATTCATCGCGGGCGACTTCGAGTGATTTTAACGAAAGATCGACCGCCGCAATTCTTTTGGGACGATAACCTGCTTCCTGAAACGCCAGCGTAACCAAACCCGTACCGCAACCCGCATCGAGAACGAGTGAATCACGACCGATATCCAGATGTAACGATTTGAGATATTTGGCAACCGAGGCCCGGTAACCATTTATTTTCATCGCCAGATTTTGCACGTCGGCGATGCGGTCGTAAAGTCCCTGGGTTTTAGCCGGATGTCCGTCGCGTCCGTTTTTAGGCATTCAATTATTTTTCCGCTAGGAGTCTAACGATCATTTCGCGCATTTCCGCCTGCCGGGTCGCGCTTGTTCCGGTCTCAATATAGCGGATTATGCCATTGCGGTCGATAATAACCGCAGTAGGGAGAGCCGTCGCACCATATAAAATCTGCGCACTCTGATCTTTTGCGACGACAAAGTCATAAGGGAGCTTTTCTTTTTCGCGAAATTGTTTGAAATATTCGATCTCGCTCGGGTTATCAGCTGGAACCCCGCCAATGGTGCCGTAATAACGTGTGACGCCCAGTATCTCCAAACCATTCGAGCCGAAATCCTGTTGCCATTCGATCAGGTCGGGAAACGCCTCAAAGCATGGTCCGCACCATGTCGCCCAAAAATCGAGCACGACAACCTTGCCCTTCATTTCGACGAGCGTCTGGGCTTTGCCCGGAAACCATTGGTCGATCAACGGTAATTCAGGTGCGGGTTCACCAAGCAATTTGTAATGCTGCTCGCGTTTTTTCAGCCTCGTCAGCACCTCCTCCTGCAACTCTCTTTTTGGAAAATCCTTGACGGCGTCCGTCAACGACGCTTTATAGAGTTGGAGAGCGGCGGGTTTGCGACCCGTTTCCACGAGGTATTTTATCTTTTGATCGACGGCGTAGTAATAAAAGCTCGTCGAGCCGGTCGCCACCGCCGTGGCACGCATATCGTCGAGTCCGGCTTCGGCTTTCTGGCGGTTGCCCCCATCGCGATACGCTTCGTAAACCAGCATTCCGGCGTCGAGGATTTCATCCAGCCCGCGCGCCCGCGAGGCGGCATCTTTTAACAAGCCTTTCGACGCAGCATACCCTTCGTCGGCGTGCGGCGCCATTCGGATAAAATCTTTTTGAGACTGATATGCCTTGGCGAGCTCGCCTTCCATCCGTGCCCGTTCGGTCAGCTTTTTCGGATCGTGTGCGAGATAATCGGCCAACATCTTTTCCGCGTCATCGAGCTTTTTCTGCTTGGCGGCGATAACGACGATTATTGATCTGGCCGTCTGCGAGCGGTCGGCCGCGGCATTTTCGGTGGTGATGAATTTGCACAGATTTTCGGAAGTGCCATCGAGATTTTCGGCGATCCAATTAAGCATTCCCAAATAGTAAAAATCTTCGCCGACGATGTCTTTGCGGATGGCCGCAGTTGCAGCAAACTTTGCCGCAAGAAGCCGCTGCTCTAACTTGGCCTGTGCAAAAAGCCGTTCGTTGAAGGGTATTTTCTTGGCGTCAAACTCGCTGCCCTTTTTACGGATGTAACCATTCGCCTCGTCGAACATCTGCTTGACGGTTTGTTCATGAGTAACGGGCTTATCGAGGGAATTTGCACCATCGACCGGAATGATCCGACCCGACTGAGCCGGAGCATAGATCGTCAAAATTGAAAGCAAGAACAATGCAAAAAAGCGCATATTTCCCTAGCTGCCCGTACCTACGCCGCGAATGCTAAAACGGTTAGGACTGAAATCGGCAAGATATTTTGAATCAGTACCGCTCACCAAAAGCGTTGCCGCAATCCGGGCGGTCAGCGGAGCCAGTAGAATGCCGTTCCGGTAATGGGCCGTGGCGACAAAAAGACCTTCTAGCCTTGCGATTTCGCCCAGGATCGGCAATCCGTCCGCCGCAAACGGCCGCAGACCCGCCCATTGATCGGTGACCGGTAAACTCGAAATACTCGGCGCGATCTCAAACGCGATCGCACGCAGCCACGTCGCGGACGATTCGGTCACGGACTTGTCAAAACCCACATTTTCGCTCGTCGATCCGGCCAAAATTCGCCCATCCGCACGCGGCACGATATAGCCGCGGCGGCTGTAGATCACGCCTTGAAACATTCGTTCGGCGGCTCGAAACGCTAATATCTGGCCGCGAACCGGTTCGATCTTTATAGGCGATTCCGTCAACCCAAATTTGATGAACGATGTCCACGCACCGGTTGCAAGCACCGTTTTATCGGCACGAAATGTGCCGTGGTTGGTTTCCGCACTGGTGATCTTACCGCCATTTACGACGAGCCGCTCAACCCGCGTGTTTTCGCGAATATCGATGCCGTTTATCTCGGCATAACGACGAAGAGCACCCAGCAATTTGCGATTCTCAACCTGCCAATCATTTGGAAAAAGCAGGGCGTCGCGGACATTCGGCGAGACAAACGGCTCCGCTTTGCGAGCATCGTCCGCCGATAAATACTCCACTGGCAAACCCGCCTTCTTCTGCCATTCGAAACGCTCTTGCAGCTCGTTGGAATCGTTTTCTGTAAATCCCACATACAACGTCCCTGCACGGTCAAGCTCAATATCTACGCCAGTCTCGTCAAGCAATTCGGTCGCAAACGCTGGATAAAGGTCCCGCGATTCGAGCATCATATCAAGGAAGGTGCCGCTCTCATTCGCCTCAGCCTGCGGCCCAAGCATCCCGGCCGCCGCCCACGAAGACTCTTGGCCGATCAAGCCCTTTTCAACCAGCGTGATCCGCTCGAAACCCTTTTTATGCAGCTCGCGTGCGATAGCCAGTCCAACCACGCCGCCGCCGATCACTAACACGTTTGAATCTCCGCTATAATCCATTACCACCAGCTTAATATTATTGGATGCTTCGCCATAACTAAAACACCGTATAAAAAGGAAAGACAGGAAAGCGGACTGAGAATTACCCCCGCGCGCGGCGACGGGAAACAAAAAAGGCAATCTGCAGATCGCCTGAAAAGTAGGAAGAAATATTTGCGGTCGACCGCACAGGACGGAGAAATCATTCAAGTCCGACAAAATCCACGTTCGTGAGATTGTCGTTAATCTGCGTCGCTAATTGCTGAAAGCGATAGAATCTTGATAAAACAGCGATCGTGTAGGTGTCGCCGGTTAAGACATTATCGAACGAATAGAAACCAAAGGAACTCGTCGTCGTTGTTCGCCTAACGCCGTGCGAATCGGTCAATGAAACCGTCGCGTTTCGAAGACCTCGGCCGTCGGGCGTCGTCACTCTGCCGGAAACCGATACAGGCACTGGGGCCGGTTGCGTGTAGACATATACGGCACCTATTTGATCGGGCCCAGGTCTACCTTGGTCACGCGGCGTTGCAACAATAAATGTGTTCCCGCTAATCGATACGCTGTAGCCGAAAATATTGCTCACATTCGGGCTAGGTTCTTGAAATTTCTGCTGTTGTGTCCACGTTGCATTAGGCCGGGTGAATAAATATGCCGCCCCCGGCCGTGCATTAAGTGCGGGGGAGCCGGCGATAATTGTATTGTCCTCCAATGCAACCGCATCTCCGAAACTGTCGTCGGCTTGTCCATCGCTGGCGATGAGCCTCTGCTGCTGCGACCAGAGAGTGCCGGATCGGGTAAAGACATATACCCCACCCTGCGCCCGGTTGCTTCCGACATTGAGAAAGGAATTTCCAACCGCCAGATTATCGCCGTCGATCGAGATGCTCGTTCCAAAGTTGCACTGGACGCCGCCATTTCCGGAGGGTTCGCAGACCGAAAGTTTTTGCTGCTGCGACCAGGTAGTTCCACTTCGGACAAATACGTACGCACCGCGATTGGGGATCGCCTGGTTGTAGCCGCGCGTCACGACGGCCGTGTCGCCGTTGATAGCGACAACGTCACCGAAAAAATGATTCGTTGCCCCGTCATCGGCTATAAATTTTGTTTGCTCTGTCCATGTTGTTCCCTGTTTTACAAAGACATAGGCCGAACCTTGATCCAGGTTCGCCCCTATATCATCTGTATACGCTCCAACAATGATCGAGTCACCATTAATTGCTACTGATTTGCCGAATCGATCGCCTGCGGCACCGTCGCCTGCGGTTAGCCGCTGCTGCTCGCTCCAAGTGGTGCCGTTTCTTACAAAGACATACGCCGCGCCCTGGTTTGCGTTTGAATTTATGGTCCGGGCCGACCCGCCGATCACAACAGTGTCAGCGTCGAGCCCAAGGCTAGTCGTTGGAAAACCCATCACCGCAGCACCGTCGCTAGGAACTAGCACGGCCTGTTGGCTCCAAACCTCGCTCGATCGAACATAGACATAAACGCCGGCGCCGCTGAATACGACGGCGGTGTTCCCGCTAACAGCCACGCCGCTTCCGAACCCGCCGACGGGCGGCGTCACCGAAAGACGAGCTTGCTGCGTATAATTCGAAGGCGCTGCCAATTCAAACATTGTTGTCGCAACACGTCCAAAATCGGCGTTCGAAACTGTCGACTGGGCTTCGGCAATCAGTACGTATGTGCCGCCAAACAAAAAAGCGATTACCGGCAGTGCGATCAAACAGAGTTTTTTCATTTCGTTCTCCCCACCTCAGCTACACCCAAACGCTTTGGTGCGATACTACCAAGTCTCAATCAATAAGTCGTCGACGCGGTTAATCTACAATGCTTATCGAAGGCCGACGATATATTGCGAAGAAGGGCTAGTTACAATTGAGAACGCTACTGCTGCGACACCGAATTTTTCGCATGAGCAGGCGGCTCTATTTGAATTAGCCCCTAGCGTCCGGAGTCGTAACCTCGATATCCGAATTTACAGTAGATAACGCGCCGCGATCGCGTAATATATTCCGCCGTTTATCACCGTCCCTGGCGCGATAACTTTTTCACAGTCGCATATCGGGTCAAACTGAATCGTTGGCTGCTAACTCTATAAATAACGTCGACTTTGCGATAATTCGCGAGGCAGGCCCGATCAATTCGATTGGCCCCTTCATCGATCCAGGAATGCACTATTCATAGATTGTACCTAAGGCCGACGATGTACTGCGGGAACAGATTCGCCGCTCCCGTTAGAGCGGTTGCTGCTACGACCAGCGTGCTGCACGAACATCCCGGGTCGAACTGGATAATTCCTGCCCTACCTACGTCGTCGCTTCCGTAGATGTTAGTAAGGTTCCATCCATTGCCGTGGAACGTCGCATCGAGTGTCCCGTTGGCGTTGTAACGGGCGACGAGTATGTCTGAACTATTACCAGGCAGAGTGCCTTTACCCACAGCAACTATCTTTCCATCCGACTGGATGGTCACCGATTGAAATGAATCCTCACCTCCCCCGATATTAAGAAAGGCCGTCCTCCCGTTCGTGCCAAACCTGTTGTCCAAGGCTCCCCTTGATGTGAGACGAACCATAACAGCGTCCCATCCTTGGGGTGAGGACATTGGGCCGGAGATATTCGCTCGGCCGGCAGCAATTATATTGCCCGCAGCATCCACTGCAAGAGCCTGCGCGCTGTCGTCCAGTCCGGCAAAATCAATGACCTTTTTCCCTTGGGAACCAAACGAACCGTCCGATCTCCCATTTGACGTAAATCGTGCAACGTAGAGATCTGGGGAACTGCCGCCTGTATATGACCCGGCCGTAAGAATCGTGCCGTCGGGTTGTGCAACCATTGAAGTGATCATCATTCTCGTGTCATTAAACGTCGCGATCCCGTTCGCACCAAACGAAGAGTCGGGCGAACCATTGGCGTTTAAGCGGACGAGCGCATATTGGGGAGACCCGAGAAGGATCTTCTGGTCGGCCTGCACTAGGGCCGCGGTCACAAAAAGGCCCCCGCTCGGCACGGTCGATACGCCACCCGTTCCGAAACTTGGATCCAGGGCGCCGGCAGTTGTATAACGTAGCACTCTAATACAGGCGACTCCGCTGCATTTGTCGCCGCTGGCAATTACGAACCTCTCCTGGCCGCCAATGTTCTGCTTTATAAGCCGTCGCGCAAAGGTGCCCGGATACGCTTCTGCCGGAATATATAGAAATCCGCCCGACGCAAATGTCGCATCCAGTTGACCATCAGCCGTGTAACGCACCAACACAGTTTGGAACGAAGATGCTGTATCCTTGGCTCGGGCAAGGATCACGATCTTACCGTCGTTCTGAAAAACCATGTCAAGGGCGGCATTGTATAACGGATCGTCAGCAAGCGGCGGACTGGTAACAACCATGCCGCCGGTCCCAAATGTCGGATCGAGGCAGCCGGGTGAACCCGGGCACGTTTGTCCATAAACATTAAGCGAAAGCACGATTGCCAGAACGACAAGTGTTGGTGGGGGAAATAGTATTTTTCTCATTAAATTAGTCTCCTTTTCGGGCGTAAGAAAGTATGAAGGTGCAAATTCAGCGACGATAATGCGTTGAATCACTGATTAATTTTCCTTTACTTATATGCTTACGCCCGAAAATCAGGCAGAATTCACAAACTATTTTTCGAATGCTGGTATTCTTTCTATCGACGAACGGAATTCCCGCAGATCGTTTGCATTGATCCTAAGTGACCCTATGGCTGCATCTCCTAATCAAATCTCGGAATTGCTGCTTGCGTGGAGCAATGGCGACGAGTCTTCGCTCGAGCGTCTTGTGCCAATGGTCGAATCTGAGCTTAAGCGAATCGCCCGGCGGTATCTGAACCGGGAAAATCAAAATTGCTCCCTGCAAGTATCGGATCTCATAAATGAAGGTTATATGAAACTCGTCGGTCAGCGAGAGGTGAAGTGGGCCAACTCCAACCATTTTTTTGCTGTTGCCTCGTTAATAATGCGGCGGATCCTGATAAACCATGCCAGAGATCGAATGGCAGGAAAACGGGGCGGCGCAACATTTGCAGTTGATATAGATAATGTCGAAGTGATTTCTACGGAGAGAACCGCAGAACTCGTTTCACTCGACGAAGCGCTAACGCGGCTATCGGAGTTCGATCCAATTAAAGGAAGAATAGTAGAGATGCGGTACTTTGGCTCATTTCCGATCACAACAATGCGTGGGCTTTCTTAATCACATTCTCGACCGTAAACCCATAATCACGAAAAACATCCTCACCCGGTGCGGATGCGCCGAAGCGGTCGACGGCTAGGCTGTCGCCAGCGTCGCCGACGTATTTTGACCAGCCAAGTGAGACGCCAGCCTCGATTGATAGGCGGGCGGTGACCTTGAGAGGCAAAACTTCTTCTTTGTATTTCTGCGTTTGAGCGTCAAAAAATTCCCAACATGGCATCGAAACGACTCGGGTCGGTGTGCCTTCAATATTCAGACGCTCACGTGCTTCCATTGCGAGGCCGATCTCTGAGCCGGTCGCGATCAGGATCAGCTTTGGCGCGGTCGGTTTACCTGATTTTGATTCGGCTTCGGCCAGTACATAAGCACCTTTGTGCAGGCCTTTGGCGTCGGCGTATTTTTTGCGGTCGATCACCATCACCTTTTGCCGCGAGAGGGACAAAACCGTCGGGGAATGCGAATGCTTTAGGGCTGCACGCCACGCTTCACGCGTTTCGTGGGCGTCGCACGGACGTATGACCGCGAGCTTTGGTATTGCCCGCATAGCGGCGAGATGTTCTACTGACTGGTGTGTCGGGCCGTCTTCGCCGAGACCAATCGAATCATGTGTAAAGATAAATATGGTTTGGATATGCGACAGCGCAGCCAGCCGTATCGCCGGACGGTTGTAATCCGAAAACGTCTGAAACGTCCCGCCAAACGGTATCACGCCGCCGAACAGGGCCATGCCGTTCATGGCCGATCCCATCCCGTGTTCACGGATACCGTAGTGGATGTTGCGATTCTCGTACGCTCCAAACTGGAACCCGCCAGACGAATTTATGTAAGTGTTGTTCGACGGTTTCAGGTCAGCGGAGCCGCCGAGTAGCTGCGATATCGAATCGGCGACCGCATTGATCACCTCGCCGCTGTACGCACGTGTGGCCGCAGCCGCAACACCGTCAAATCTTGGCAGCGATTTTTCCCAACCTTCGGGCAATTCGCCGCTTCGGATCGAGCTGAAAGCATTCCCAAGATCGGGATTTGCTTTCTCATATTTCCTGACCGACTCGTTCCAATCTTTTTCAAGCTTTGCCCCGTTTTTTACCGCTAAGCGAAAATGAGCGAGCGCCTCTTTCGGAATGTAAAATTGCTTATCCTCGGGCCAGCCGAGATTGCGTTTTGTTTCACGCACCGCTTCCTCGCCCGGAGCGTCGGAATGGGCCTTGCTCGTGCCCTGTTTTGGCATCCCAAAGCCGATGATCGTATGGACACGGATGAGTGTGGGCTGATCTTTGACCTTTTGGGCGGCCTTGATCGCGGCCTCGATCGCTTTTAGATCATTGCCGTCCTTAACTTCCAAAACATGCCAGCCCGCTGCCTCAAAACGCTTTGTCCTGTCCTCGGTGAACGCTAAGCTAGTCGAACCGTCGATCGTAATCTGATTGTCATCGTAGAGATAAATGAGGTTGCCGAGCTTGAGATGGCCAGCCAGCGATGCAGCCTCGTAACTTACGCCCTCCATCAGATCGCCGTCCGAGCAGATGCAGTAGATGTAGTTATCGACGACCGGGAAGCCGCGTTTATTGAACCTCGCCGCAAGATGCCGCTGCGCGATGCCCATGCCGACGCCGTTTGCAAAACCCTGTCCGAGCGGCCCCGTTGTGACCTCGACACCGGCTGTCAGGATATTCTCCGGATGGCCGGGCGTCTGCGAATGAAGTTGACGAAAACGCTTCAGCTCATCGAGCGCCAGATCGTACCCCGTCAGATGCAGCAGGCTGTAAAGCAGCATTGAGCCGTGACCGGCCGACAGTAAAAATCGGTCGCGGCCAAACCACTTCGGGTTCCTCGGATTGTGGCGCAAAAATTTAGTCCACAATACGTAAGCAGCCGGTGCCATGCCGAGCGGTAAGCCCGGATGCCCGGACTCCGCCTTTTGTACCGCATCAAGCGAAAGCGTGCGGATCGTGTTGATACAAAGCTGGTCGAGATCGGTTTTTGGTTTGGTTGCGGTTTTCATAGTTTTCCATCCAGGATCGATTCGTAATATGCACGATGTTGTTTTCGCGCTAAATTATAGATCACGTGACATTTGGGATGATACGTCGTCTTTTTCGCACTTGCCGTTGATGAATCGTCAATATTGTCTATTTTGCCAGTAGTTTCGATTGCAAGCAAAACTGCTCCGCGAGAAGATGATTCCTTGGCACCACTCATAGTCAGATCTCGGCCTAAAACGTCGGCAATGATCTGCGTCCACACCGGCGAATCGCGCAGAGCGCCGCCCGATGCGACGATTTCCTTGATCTTTAGGACGCGATTTAGCTGATCAAATATCTCGGCAAAACGGTAAGCGACGGATTCCATCGCCGCCTGCAAAATATCTATGGAATCTGTGTGTGAACGCAGGCCAAGCACTGCACCGGTTGCGGATTCGTCGTAGCCGGTGCTGCGTTCGCCTGCGAGAAACGGCAGAAACGTCAAACCATGAGCCGCGGCACCTCGCCGTGGAATCTCGGCCTCGGCATCTTTTGGCAATTTTAAATTGTCTTCGAGCCACCGATACAGGCCGCCGCCGTCAGACAATGCACCGCCGATGATGACTCGTTTTCGATCAATGCGATAACACCACAGGCCGTCGGGAATTTTCGTCGGCGGCTCACCATTGTACGCTACACGCATGGCCCCCGACGTTCCGACCATGAGTGCGGCTTTGCCTTTTGTGACGCAGTCGGAACCGATATTGTCGGCCGCTCCGTCTGCCATGGCAGGGAACCACTGCGTGTTTTTCAGACGCGACCAGCGTTTTGCGAACGCCTTGTTCAGTTGAAATGTTTTTGAGTCGGTTTCGACGATAGTCGGCAGATTTTGAGGTCTTAACTTTAGGAATTTCAGCAATTCAGTGTCCCATTTACATTCGCGGATATCAAAAATCCCCGTCCCGGATGCCATCGAAATACTTGTCTGCTCTACGCCGAACAGACGCAACGCAAAGTAATCGCTAAGCGACAGCCATCTTGTCGTTCGGGCAAACGCATCGGGAAATTCGTGCCGCAGCCAGAGCAGCTTTGCCGCCCAGTAACTGGAATGAAAACGCGCGCCGGTTCGGTTGTGAACCTCGCTCTCATCAAATCGTTTTCGCAATATTTCGGTGTATTTACGACTGCGGGTATCGGCCCAACTAAAACCTTTTGTCGTCGGCCTGCCTTTCGCATCAATGCCTACGAGGCTGTGCCAAAACGCGCTTGTTGCGGCAAATTCGATCTCACCTTTTGATCTCTCGACCTTTTTATAGATCGCATCAACAGCAGCGACGAACTGAGCAAACGCCGCGTCGGCGTCGATCTCCGATCCGCCGTCAGCGGTAACGATAAGCGAGCGTTCCAGCTTCACCGACATGCCCGGCAACGGCTGAGCATTGACGTCGTAAAGCGAGGCGCGAACGCTCGAAGTGCCGATGTCCAGAGCTAGAGTTAGAGGCTGATCCAATGTCGTGGTTTATCGCAAAAGCGATCCGAGAAAACGATAGTGCGTCAGTTTAGTTAGACACCATTGACGTAACCAATACGATCTTTCTCGGCGATCTCTGCGTCTTCCTCGGTGGTCTCAGCGTTAAACTTCCTTTTAACGCAGAGACCGGAGAGATTTACGCAGAGTACGCTGAGCATATTTTATGTTTTATTCTCTAACTGACCCAGTACAGAAAAAACTAATAACGATAATTAACCGAACGTCTTTTTTATCCACCAACGCATACCGACAAACAGAAACCGGTAATCTTTCATAAATTCAGGCGGTTTGCCTTCGAAATAATGCCCGATAAATTGCAGTATCCACCCCGTCACAAAAAGCCCGAGAGCGACACGCCAAGCGCCAGCGACAAAAAACGAGACAGGCACAAGCAGCAGCGATATTGCGATCATCGGTATGCCAATCTTGTGCGTGAGTTGATTGATCGGATTCTGATGACTTTCGGAGTATTCGTCGATCCAGCTGTCCCAGGTTCTGCCGCCCATCATAATATTGTCTCCTTGTCCAGAATTTGGGATTATCTTACAACAATTTCATCGGCGATGCAGTATTTTGACGCACAGACCGGTGCCGAGATCACGAGTTTCCTCGACTTCAAATTCTTCAAGAAAGTCGGTCGGCATGAATGTATCGGCATCATCGACGGTTAACGGCACCTCGGTCACTATCCATTTTTGGATCACATCGGTAAACTCAGCGTAAGTTTTGGCGCCGCCGATGATGAAAACGTTCCTGAGCAACAGATCGGCAAGAGCGATTACTTCCTCGCGGCTTGCGAGCTTCATGACCTCGGGCGGCGTTTCGACGTTGCCCGAGCGGCTAAGCACAACATTGAGCCGGTCTGGCAGGGGCTTGCCGATCGAACGCCAAGTATTTGCTCCCATCACGACGGCGTTTCCAGTGGTCGTCTCTTTAAAGAATTTGAGGTCGGCTGCGTAATGCCACGGCAGCTTGCCGTCTTTGCCAATGGCGAAGTTTTGGGCGATGGCGACGATTCCAATTATCATTATTTATCAAGAGTTTCACGCAAAGCCGGGGAGAACGCAAAGGAAAACCAAGAAGATGTGCTGTCAAGCAACAATGGGTTTGCCTTTGTAGACTGCGACTTCGGAGCCTTTAGCAAGCACAACTGAGTATGGCTTTTCGTTAGCGAGAAACGCAAATTCTTCACCGTAAGTCGTGCCGAAATCGACATTGATCTGCTCGCGTCGGACCGAAAAAAGTTCCCATTTAGGATGCTCGACCTTGTATTCATCAACTCGGCCATTCTTTCTTGCAGTGTAACCCCAATAATGTTCGATGATAAATTCGCCGTGCGACCCGGCCTTAGGTACACCCAGACTTTCGCCGATCTCGACTTCCAAATGATTCTTGCTGCCTGACCTTTCCCAGGAATAACTAACGTGTCGTTCGGTCCGCGTGTGATCCATCTGCCAGCATTCGTAAGGCTCGCCGTAAACGACGCGGGCAACCGTCGCGATCGCGAATCGCGGCACGATCTCCTTGACGAAACAGACGGCACGACGAATCTCGCCATCGGCCATGCGTTTATTGTAAAAGCGTAAATTCACTTCCTCAAAATTGACGTGAAACGGTATCGGCAAACCGAGAACGCGCGTATCGCGAAACATAAATCCAACGAGGCTGATAAAGCATTTACCGTCCCAAAGATCGAGTTCGGTGCCGCGCGGCACGCGGCGTTCGAGCAGCGAGGGATCTACGGCATAATTTGCCATTATCAGATCTTGCCATCGGGCTGTTAGAAATTTTCTCATTACAGGATAATCCTCTTATCACCTGCCCGTCGGGTAATCCGCTCGCGGTCTAAATATTCCAGCAGCGGGATCGCATATTTTCGTGAAATTCCCGCTATCTCCTTAAAATGCGAAACGTCGATTGACCGGTCTGCGGTTCCGTCTGCATATTTCCTCAACATCGCAACGAGTCTATCCACTGATTCACGCAAAAAATAAAACTCGTCTGTAACTTTAACAATTTCGCCGGAATCCAGAAACAGTTGAAGAAAACTTCGCGCTTGCTGAATTGTGAAATGCGTACCGGCAGTCACGTCGGCCAGGGCTTCGTCGAGCTTTGGCACTTCGAGTCCGGCATTTTTGTAGATCGCCCGGATTTTTTCACTCAAAACAACCTCGACAGGCGATAGCTCCGTTTTATGCGACGCCAACCGAATAGTTTCCTTTTCCAAAACAACCTTGCCTTGAGTCTCAAGTGACAGGATTACCGCACGGAAAATTTCAACGGGAAGAAACGCAAAAACACGCTCTCGCAGCATTTCGCGCGGCATCCCTTTTGAAAGTGGTTCACCCGCGTGAAATTTCTTTATCGCGGTTTCCGCCGAAGATAAAATGGAATTGAATGAGTCCTTACCGACATAATGCGGAGCTGCGTCTATGATCGATCCCAGATCGACACCAACTTGAATCGCAGAGCGTAAGATTTCGCTCCGAAACCCGGTGCCTGCCTGAAGGTCTGAAAAACTCGACCCGCCGATTCCGGCCGCGTCTAACATGACACCGATCCGCGCCGCCTCATCTTCGCCCGTGTCGAGAAGTTTGCGAAGTCTTTGACTCACCGCTTCTAATTCCCGCTTTCGATGCTTTGCCGCAAACACATCGATCGCACGACCGCCGGCGATCGTTATCTGCGGGGAATAGCTTCGAACAATAAATCTCTCGCCCGGAATCGCGACGATCGGCTTTTCGAGCCTGATCTGTGCAAAGCCTTTTTCGGCCGCCGCGATCTCGCCATTTTCATTCAGGATATGAATTCGCGCTAACACTTCGTCCGTTCCAATATGAATACGCACGCGCTGGCGGGAACGCAGCGGCTTTGCAGCAGCGGGCAAAACTTCGATACGGGCGTCGACGATCTGCGTTAGCCGCAGAGTGTCCGGCTCGACCAGCATCATTCCGCGAATTATACGGGAATGATCGATGCCGCCCAGATTGACAGCCACACGCTGTCCTGCTTTTACGACGCTGACAACTCGGCCATTTGCCTGCAGGCCGCGAACCCGCACTTTTTCGCCCCGAGGAAACATCTGCATTTCCGCGCCTTCGTTGATCTCGCCGGAAGCTAATGTTCCCGTAACAACCGCTCCAAATCCTTTTATTGAGAAACTCCGGTCGATCGGCAAGCGGGTAACCAACGAATCGTTTCGCGCCGGAAGTCTATCTATATTCCTGCGAATCTCGACTCTTAATTGATCGATACCCTCGCCGGTTCGCGAGCTGACACCGATTATCGGAGCACCTTCCAAAAATGAATTGGCAACAAGTTCTTCCGTCTCAAGTTTTGCTAATTCAAAAATTTCGGAGTCCGCAAGGTCAGTCTTGGTCAGCGCGATAATGCCGGTTTTAATACCGAGCAGACGGCAAATATCGAAGTGTTCCCGGGTTTGCGGCATTACGCCCTCATTGGCGGCGATCACCAAAATTACCAGATCGATGCCGCTTACACCGGCGAGCATATTTTTGACGAAGCGTTCGTGACCCGGCACATCGACAAACCCGAAATGGGCGTCACC
This sequence comes from Chloracidobacterium sp., assembly GCA_043748725.1. Classification (GTDB taxonomy): domain Bacteria; phylum Acidobacteriota; class Blastocatellia; order Pyrinomonadales; family Pyrinomonadaceae; genus OLB17. The sequence goes on from JAYVER010000309.1 coordinate 28,367, forward strand.
GATACTCATCTCAGCAAAGCCAAGATCGACCGTTATGCCGCGCCGTTTTTCCTCCGGCAAGCGATCGGCGTCGATGCCGGTTAACGCTTTGACGAGGGCCGTTTTTCCATGATCTATGTGTCCGGCGGTGCCGACTATAACTTCCATATCGTCACGATCAGATAAAGGATAAGCGGAGGCGGAATGAGGACGACGATCATTAACAGGATCGAACTTACAAGCGAATAGAGCCAGGCAGAGCTGCCCGATCTAATTTTGAAAATGAGAAGAAAAAGGCGCTTTAGAAGAATAAGAATGACCGGCATCGCAATAATGGCGATGATCGTAACCGCCAGATACACAGACTCCGGAACGTCGCTGCCCCGCCCTGCCGGCCCCATTACCATCACAAACATAGCGACAAAAGCAGTAAGAATAACCATGCCCCCCGCACCCAGGCCTACCAGATCAGTGGTTATAACAAACCCCGTCGCCCGGCCCGATGTCGTCCACTCTTTGTGCACGAGCCATTGCACCTCGGCAATGACAGCCCCCACGAATAAAAAAATGAGCAGAAAGAACGCGACCCATTCGACAATTGTTCCAGCCATTTTCGTCTCCTGTTCTCAATTCACTGTTAACGATTCACAAGTTTACCTTGATTTGGATAAAAGAGGGAATACCTTAGCCATGGCTGAGCCCTTTCTTTGCGTTGATCGCGTTTTATGCTAAAGTTTGCGGTGAAAATGTAAAAATATCCCATGAATACTCTTTACTACGGCGACAACCTGAATATTCTACGGCGATATATCGACAAAGAGTCCGTCGATCTGGTTTATCTCGATCCGCCGTTCAATTCCAACCGTAACTACAACGTGCTTTTCAAAGACGAGAGCGGACTCGAAGCCGACTCGCAGATCATGGCTTTTGAAGACACTTGGCATTGGAAAGGAGCCGCCGCGACATACGACGATCTTATCCTTGAGGGCGACAAGGTTTCGGAAATGCTTCAGGCGTTTCGCTCATTCATCGGCGAAAACCAGATGATGGCATATCTCGTGATGATGGCCGTCCGCCTAAAGGAACTCCACCGCGTCCTAAAGCCGACAGGTTCGCTCTATCTCCACTGCGACCCGACCGCGAGTCATTATTTAAGGATGTTGTTGTGAAAATCGAAGAAATGGTTTATTTCTGTCCAACATTATGAGTTTATTATTCGGAATAATATGAGCTACTGTAAAATCCACGGAGAGTACTACGGTTATGTCTGCGAGGACTGCGGGACTGCTGAGTGGGCGCTGCGCGAAACGGTTGCAGCGGCTGCGCACGCCCAAGCCAACCCAGGTGACTACGACTGTCCACATTGCAGGTATCGCTCGCTCCGGGTGAATGCATCACGCTGTCCACTTTGTCATGGCGAAATTGAGGGCGGCTACTGGAACGATGTCTTTGCTCGTGAGAAGGCCGAAGCCGAAAGAAAAGCGGCCAGGTTAAAAGCTGAAGCAGATGAAGAGAGGCGCACCGCACCGGCCAGAGCGGCCGAGGAAGCGCGTCGAGTTACCAAAGGCCGGCAACGGCGAAGAAATGAGAAAGCTTTGAACGGAGCCGGCGTTGGGGCAACCTTGGGCGGAATCGCGCTGGGATTCGCCGGATGTGTCAGCTGCGCCAGTCAGATGCAGGTTGCCGGTACTCCCGGCTTCCAGGATCATATAGTTTCTCCATTCAATTTGATTACCGGCCTTCTCATAGGAGTGATAGGCGGAGCATTGATCGGAGCTTTCATAGGTTTCTTAATTGGTTCCGAATAGGAGCTAGATGCGGCTTTATGGCTAGCTGTCTAATATTTCCCGGAACTGTCGCGACTCTCGAACGCATTATTCAGGCATCGTCTAATGAAGGCGATGTTGTTCTTGATCCTTTTGCCGGATGCGGGACGACTATCGCGGCGGCACAGAAGTTAAATCGTCAGTGGATCGGCATCGACATTACACAGCTTTCTATTGCTTTGCTCAAGAATCGTCTTGAAGGCAGTTTCGGGATAGTGCCTACGGGCAGAAACGCGAGTGTGAACGAGCGTGCGCGCAGCGAATTGGCAGACGGCACGCTCCCTAACGGTCGCGTTTCCGCCCGTGACGGCTATCTTGTTGTCGGCGAACCCGAAGACCTGCACGATGCAAAGAAACTTGCCGGGGAGAATCGTTATCAATTCCAATATTGGGCTTTGTCGCAGATAAACGCTCGTCCGCTAGGCGGCGAGATGGACGGACGCACGGGCAAGAAAGGCTCGGACAAAGGTATCGACGGAATAAAGGTCTTTGTCGATGACAATTCGGGCAAGGCAAAGCGTGTGATCGTTCAGGTCAAGAGCGGCCACGTTAAATCGGGCGACATCCGCGATCTAGTCGGAACCGTCGAACGCGAAAACGCCGCCATCGGCGTGTTTATCACACTCGAAAAAGCGACTTCGCACATGATCGACGAAGCCGCGTCCGCAGGATTCTTTACATCCGAGCATTTCGGCAAGTTCCCTCGAATACAAATTCTGACAATCGAAGACCTCCTCGGCGGCAAAATTCTCCAAATGCCACCCTCGCTCGAACGCACATTTAAGCAGGCGGAGAAGGTTATGGTGGAGAACAGAGATCAAGGAGAACTGAGATTCTAATCGCAATGGGCCTAAGGCACTGAGCAGAACAGAATTAAGGGGCCCTACAGGAAAGAATAATGTGGATAGAACAATCCAAGATTTGATAAACGAGGTATATTCAACCAGAGGCTGGAAGGTCCGACAAAAGATGGAGTTGTTGGACGGAAGCGTATACATTTTTCGTAATAACCGGATCGAATTATCCCAACTTCTACACTTTTCTGGCGACCCAAAAGCTTTTTTGGAGCTGTCCCAAATGAGCAACCGAGAAATACTTCATGTTTTTCTTAAGGAGGTCACTCGGCGGCTACACAACTTTGTCGCATCAGCAAATATGCTTGTGGAACACACGCGCATCATAGCCAAGGAGTTATACGAAGAAACTGTTTTCTGGAGCGAATATGATAGACAGATCGAGACAAGATTCAAGTCAAACCAAGTTGTCCAATTCGTCCATAACCTGCGAAATTATACCCTTCATTATAAACTTCCCACCCCCTTCGCCCGGATTCGTTTTATTCAAGGGGAGGCAGATTTCGACACTTCACTGCGGCTAAACATGGTAGTTTTGAAGCAATGGAAGGGATGGAGCCCAACCGCCCGTAAATATCTTCGCGACGTGGGCGCCAAAGAAGAGCTTTCTAAAATAGTCAATTCGTACGCCGACACCATCATGGACTTCCACGACTGGTTCTATAACAAACAGATCGAATTACATCAAAAAGATTTTAAGGAAACCAAGGATTTAACAGGGGAGCTCGGTTTGTTGGTTGAGTCCGAAGCGGAAGGATGAAGGTTGGCGAGGTCTATGAGAGAAGAGGTTAGCAGCTGCCAGCCTCGTTCAAGAGGCTTTTCTCATATAGCCACGTTCCTTTAGGGCGTGGTTGTGGTTCGCAAAGGGCTGGGAGAGGGCGTTTTAACGTCCTTGCCTCTTCCGGCTCAAGCCACAACTGAGTAAGCCCGTTGAAACGGGCTGAGAATCGAGAGACGAACGATACCACGCCGTAAACGACGTGGCTATGCGCCGCTGTCGCGGAAAGACGGCTGAACCCGCCTAATTCAAACGCTAATAGACGCAATGATTCACCGACGCTAAAATAGTTCTATGCGCGGACGGATATCACAGAAAGAGTATAGGAAATACGGGGATAAGGTATAGGGGTGGTTGAACCTGGAGGGCGAGTTTGACGAGAGGCCGGGGCTGAATTTGCTGGGGCGTGGAAATAAATTGTCGATGTGGTAGATGACATCGACTGCGGTTGCGGGCTAAGCACTGCCGTTCTCGTATTGTTCGAGCTTTCGGTAAAGTGTTTTGCGACCAATGTTTAACAGGCGCGCGGCCCGTGATTTATCGCCGTCGGTGTAATCGAGCGTTGCCTCGATGACCTGTTTCTCTATTTCGTCCATAGCCGACGGCACTTCTATCTCGATGCCGATAGTGCGGCCTTCGCCCGCGGCGGCGGCACGCTCCTGACGGGCGTGGGCAAAGGCTTCGCCGGCTGAGCGGCCGATGGCCTCGGGCAGATCGTGAAGCTCGATCTGGCGGCCGGAGGAAATAATGACGGCACGCTCGATTGCGTTTTCAAGCTCGCGAACGTTACCCGGCCACTTGTAATTTACCAGAGCACGCATCGCTTCCTGAGAAATGCCGGACACAAATCGTCCGGATTTTACCTTGTAGGTTTCGAGAAAGTGAAAAACCAGCAAATTAATGTCCCCGACTCGCTCCCGCAGCGGCGGCAGTGAGATCGGGAAAACCGACAACCGGTAATAGAGGTCTTTTCTGAATCTGCCGTCCTCAATAGCCGCCTCCAGATCGGAATTGGTGGCCGCGATGACGCGGGCATCGGTCTTTATCACATGTTTTCCGCCGACGCGTGTAAACTCGCCGTCCTGCAAAACACGCAGCAATTTGACCTGAGCCTGCGGCGACATTTCGCCGATCTCATCGAGGAATAATGTTCCGCCGCTTGCCTCTTCGAAACGCCCCTGCCGCTGGCTTCTTGCATCGGTAAAAGCGCCTTTTTCATGGCCAAAAAGCTCGGATTCGAGCAGTGTTTCGGGGATCGCACCGCAGTTGATCTTAACGAAGGGACGATTTTCGCGGCCCGAATTGAAATGGATGAGATTTGGGATCAGCTCCTTGCCGGTGCCCGATTCGCCAAGTATCAAAACGGTCGTGTTCGTATCGGCGACATTCAGGCCGAGCTCGATCGCCCGGCGGATAGCCGGAGCCTGTCCGATAAGCTCGCTCTGGCGTTGATGAAGCTCGCTCTTGAGCCGCATAACCTCGGTCGAAAGCTGATCGCGCTCGAGCGCCGTGCCGATCTGATCTGCGATGCCCTCGACCAGGGCGACATCATGATCTTCGAAGGTGCTTTCTTTGCTCCACACAAATCCTAAAAGCCCAAAGGCTTTCCCGGCCACGTGAACCGGCGTGACAAGAGCCGCTTTTCCGCGAAGCTGTGTATTGAAAAACAACCGAATCGCAAACGGCAGTTGGGAATCAGCCAAACGCAGCGTTTTTCCATCGCGGAGCAATTCGCCTAAGGCAGCAAATGTATTGATAGCGAGTGATTTATTGTACTGCTCGATCATTTTCAGCATTTTGCCGAGCTTTATGCCCTCAGCCGATTTAAATGTTTCAAGCGAGATACGCTCTCCGGTCTGATCGAGCACACCGAGAGCACCATAATCCGCACCGACGAGGCCGATCGCCCGCTCGACGACACGCTCAGATACCTCCTTGAAATCAGAATGGGAATTCAGCGTATTGGCGATCTCGAGCAATGCATTTGTACGCTTGGTTTCCTGCTCCTGGGCCACATAGAGGCTCGTGTATTGATAACCGATCGCCATCTGCCGTGCGATGGATTCGAGAAAAGCGACTTCCTCATCGAGCCATTCGCGTGCCTCGTGAGTGTCATGCAGCCCCAACAGCCCCAGAACTTTTTCATTCAGAATGATCGGAATTATCAGCAGCGAGCGGGTTTCGAGGGCCTTGGCAAAAAATTTCAGCGTTGCGTCTTTTGTCTTAGAAATGTCGTTGATGCGGATCGGTTTGGTCACGTCGAATCGCTCCGCCATTTTTTTGGCGTCAAAGGGTATTGTCGTGCCCTGGCTCTTGGGAACCGATTTATTTTTTCGCCACTCATGACTTATCACCAGCTCCGAGGCGTCTCCCATCTGCAGCAGATCGCAGCGGTCCGCATGCAGCATACGGCCGATCTCCGACACTACGACATTTAGAAATCTCTCAAGATCGATACTGGTCGGCAAGTCGCGCGCCAAGCGGTCGATGATCGCTTCGCGAGCCTCGTGCATACTGATCTTGCGTTCGAGGGATAAAACTGGAGGATCAAGTTCGATCTTCATAAATAGCCGCACTCGTAACTGCTTGAGGGCGTATGGATAATTTGGTGTGTCGGCGGCAGAATGTCAAGTTGACACACTTGTACTTTCAAATGTGTAATTTTGAAGCAGAGAAAGTATTTCAGTTAGGTTTATTGCCGACCAGACGCGGACGCTTGTCCACCGGCTCATCTTTTCTTGGTTTGGCGGTGTTTCCCGTAGGCGGCTTCGGGGCGGAGTTCGAGTTTGAATTGGCATTTACATTTGCGTTCGAATTTGCGGCCATATTTGCATTGGATTGGTTGGCGTCTTTTTTCGGCGATACGTAATCGAGCCGTTGACGACCGGCTTCGGCGTCCTCGAGGAGTCCTGCCGCTCTTTCGTTCAATGGATCAATCTCGACTGCTTTCTTTAATGGTGCGATAGCCTCGCGATATTGTGCGAGTTTAATTAGGATCGCACCGAGTTCCGTTTGGTACTCGGTGTCGTCGGGTTTTAGTTTTACCGTCTGGCTAAACTCCTTTTCGGCCTCCTCGTCGCGACCCAGCTTGTTGTAGGTGCGAGCCAGATTAAAATGTGCTGTGTCGTCATCAGGATTTGTTTTGAGCCACTTTTTATATGTTTCGACGGCTTTCTCAAATTCGCGTTCCGATCTCGTTTTCGTGCTTACATTCTTTTTTCCGTTGGCATTAGTTTCCGGCTCTGCAACCGTTCCGTTTTGAGCCATCTGCATATCAAGCAATGCATAAGCAATGCCGAGTTTGAAATGCGGTTCGGGTAGATCGGGGTTGAGTTTGACCGCCTGCCGATACGCTTCGATCGCCATTTCCGTCTGGTTTTCGTCCAGGAGCCTGTTGCCTTCTGCGAGTGCCGCATCGGCGTCGGTGAAATTGGCAAACGGCGATTCCGTCACGGTACTGGCGTTATTAGTTTCGGCAACATTCGCATTATTACGCGAACATCCAAACCCGGCCGCAATAAACACGCCAATTACAACAATTATAAAAACTTGTTTCATAAAACCCGTCGCAATTTATGATCTGATGCGACACCAGGCCTAGCCCGGAGGAAAAATAAACGGACGACCAGCCAGCAAATGGACGTGAAGATGAAATACCGTCTGTCCGCCGTCCGAATTTGTGTTGATCACAACACGGTAACCATCTTCCGCAAATCCCTTATCACGTGCAATATGCGCCGCGGTTAAAAGCAAATGCCCGAGTTGTCCCCCTTTTTCGGCACTCGCCTTATCCAGAGAATCAATATGCTCGCGTGGAACGATCAGGATATGAGTCGGTGCCTGCGGGCTAAGGTCATTAAAGGCAAGGCAAACACCGTCCTCAAAAACTAATTCAGCCGGGATTTGACCGGCGGCAATTTTACAGAAAATGCAATCTGTGACCATCATATTCAGATGTATTTATTAAACCACAGACTGACGGGATTGTTAATTATTTAGCAGCTTCACCGGCAGGTTTATTTGAGGCTTTATGGGGTTTAGAGGGTGTGTAAAAAGTCCCTGAAAGGGACAAATGTAATAGCGTCGGGAGAATCCCGACGACCCGAAACACAAGCTGTCTGTGTCCCTGAAAGGGACTAATGAACCGAGATTCATTCGACACTTACAGCGTCGGAGTCTTTTTTTGCAATATTCGTTGGGTTGCACCCGACGCTATTACATTCGTGGCTTTCAGCCACAAGAAAAGATTTTTCAGACAGCTTCTTTCTCAAAGCTCTCAAATAGAACATTTGTTCAGAGTGCGCGATTTATCGCGTTCTCTTGCTAAGTTCAAAGCTATACGCGATAAATCGCGCACTCTGTACTCATTCGAGTCCAACAAAATCGGCAAGCGTCAGATTGCCATCCACCTGCACTGTTCGCGGCGTGAAGCGATAGAATCTCGATGAAATCCTGATTGTATATGCTTGACCCGTTCTGACGTTATCAAACGAGAAAAAGCCGAATGAACTGGTCGTTGCTATTCGACTGACGCCTTGCGAATCCGTAATAGAAACCGTCGCATTCCGCAACCCACGGCCGTCAGATGTCCACACCCTGCCGTCTACAGTAGCGAGTGTTGGAGCCGGCGTCGGCGTCGGCGTCGGCGTCGGAGTCGGAGTGGGCGTCAGCGGTGGAGTTGGCGTCGCTGTCGGAGTTGGCGTCGGCGTCCGTGTCGGCATTGGCGTTGGCGTTGGCGTCGGAGTTGGAGTCGCTCCGACCGTATCACGTTCACGGCCAAACCAATAATTAAGCGTTATCGAATTGGCATCACTTGATCCACCGCTTTGGTAATGGCCAGCCGAGAGCCAGGTTTTGGGGTATCTTTCATGTGGCGAACTACCATTATAATCACCCCATTGACCTGCGGTACCGTGAGAACTTGCCGCGACCGAATAAGCCTCCCATCCACTAGTGGTAACATCGGGTGAAAGATCGTCGCGTATCAGCGCCAAAACTCTTGGTAGAGTATTTCCACCTAAATAATCGATTGTTCCGCCAAGGTGACCGCGTTCGTTTATAGAAACAGCAGGATACAGCAGAGCACTCGTAGTACTGAAAATATCGGGTTGTGAAATAACAGCGAGAGTCGACGGATTCAAAATGGCTACCCGAGTGTAAGGATATGGTCGACCCGGGGATTGTGCAGAGGCCCACATAACTCCCAACTCGGTATCCGTTATCCATCCGGTTTGAGCGCGCCAATTCGCGCGTGTACAAGGATCAAGGGCGTCGGGTCCCGGGCAAACGTATGTACCCGTGCCCATGGTGGACAAATTGGTTACATCAAAAACAGTTGGGGAATTATTAGCCTCGGGCCAAGTTAAAATTTTTATCGAAGTCGTCGATGGCATGCTAGCGAAATACATTGTTGTTCTCGCCGCTCGACTTCCTTCAGCAGACGCCCCGTTCACCGCCATTATGCTGCTTATGCTGCTAAATGAATTGAATAGAGACCCTTGTATTGTTACCGGCAGACCGCCGTCTAATTGCGACAGCGGCATGCGAAGGACCAGCGAGCCATAAAATGTGCCGTTTGTGGTTTCATAAATATTGGTTGTCAAATAAAGGAAATTTGCACTTACCTGCATATGTGGAAAATCTAACCATTTACCGGCCGGGAGTCCCAAAAAGTTGGGTGTAATATCGTAATACGTCCACGTATTTGTAGCCAAACCATTTTGACCATGCGCGACTGCGACACGAACGCCGTTAGTGCTGGTCGAGTTGGTTCCGTTTTGCCAATATTGAAGATACCAGAAGATCAAGTTCCGGGCTGAGTCCTGAGCCACCCTTTGATCGCAGCAAAAGCCAGCCGAAAAAGCTGCGGGGGTATTCGGAAATATCGTACTCGGACTTATATATGAAAACGATGTTCCGTTGTTAATAGAAACCTCTGCGTACCAATTATGAGTTTGAAAAATTCCGTCGCCCTGGCTGCCTACGCTGGGATCATTAATGCTGCTCGAGACAGCGCCAATTAAACCACTATTCCGAAAAATCGTAAACGTGCCAGGTACTAGAGGTTGGTGGATACCATCGGCACTCCGTTTCCTTCACTTGATCGGGTAAAATCGTTAGGCCGTCATCAATAAGGGGTGCCGACGGCTGCCTCCTTTCGTCTCCCTCTTCATCCTTTGCTCGCGGTTGCGGCGGCGGCTTTTCATACGAATGGCCTTGGACGGTCTTGCCGGATGGCGTTTCAACAATAATGTACTTTCCTTGATCGGACGAGATACGGGTTGTCGGAAACGGTGTGGGTTGCAATTGCAACAACGACATCGTCTGGACAAAGCCAAATGGAAATTGCGCTCCAAAGAGTGCCTGGGAACCATTCGTTGCGAACGATTCTTGTAGCCCTTGTCCTGAGACATTCTGAGCCTTCGATGGTGCGAAATATAATAGGGAAAAAGTGGCACACATAAGTGCGATGCTAATAAGCAACGTCAGCTTTGTCATAATTTCTTCATCGAAGCGGCGACTAGGATAACGCGATTTAGTTATCTATTCATTTAAAACATGCTAAAATTTGGCTGGCGTCAACGTCTCTTTGAAAATCAATGCTCTTTACCAAAGGCGAGTCTATTTAATGAGATACGTGCCGCAATTCTGCATATCGGCACAAAGCTTTTCTACCAAGTTATCGTTGCTAAATAGCAACAGTTTTAACGCAAAAATAAGATTTGTCAAGCAAAGTATGTCCTGTCAGGGAGCATTATCCTAATGGGACGCGCACCACGAAGATTTGCAGCCTTGTTAACAAGGCTTTCCGCTAAGCGGCAATTAGCCACGTCCCTTTAGGGCGTGGTACAAATCGAGGCGGAATCGTCAGCCCGTTTCAACGGGCTTAAATTGGGCGGCTTAAGCCAAAACGGGTAAGGACATTAAAACGCCCTTTTGTTTCTTTGTTAATATCTCCCACGCCGTAAACGACGTGGCTATGTGCCGCGTGGGCGCGGAAAGGAACGATATGGCTGTCGCTTATTTGGCGGCTTCGATAGCCTGTTCGTCCTGTTCGGCAGCGAGATTGTCTGCAATTCGTTCGATGTCGGCTCCGAGCGATCTGAATTTTCGGACAATGGTCTCATAGCCGCGGTCGATGTGATAAACGCGGTCGATCGTCGTTTCGCCTGTCGCGCACAAAGCGGCCAAAACGAGCGAAGCTGAGGCTCGCAAATCGGAAGCAATGATCCTGGCTCCCATCAGCCTGGTCTTTCCCTTAACCACCGCCCTGTTGCCGGAAATTTGAATATCGGCACCCATGCGGATAAGTTCGGAAGCGTGCATGAACCGATTTTCAAAAATAGTCTCGGTAACGACGGAAGTCCCTCTCGCCTGCGTCATCAAGGCCATATATTGGGCCTGCATGTCGGTCGGAAAATTTGGGTGCGGCTCGGTCGTAACGTCCTTCGCTGTGAGGCCGCTCGGACAGCATTTTACGAGGAGCGTACTTTGGTTTAGCTCTTCGATCTCGACACCGACTTCGCGCAGTTTCTGTATGACGGCGGTAAGATGCTCGGGAACGCAGCTTTTGATCTCGATCTCGCCGTTTGTGATCGCCGCCGCAACGATGAATGTGCCCGTTTCGATACGATCGGGGATGATCGTGTGTTCGGCTCCGCCAAGCGCTTCGACGCCGTCTATCTTGATCGTGGAAGTACCCGCACCCTTGATGCGGGCTCCCATTTTGTTGAGCAACTCCGCGAGATCCTCGATCTCCGGTTCTTCGGCGGCATTGTGAATGGTCGTCTTGCCCTTCGCCAATGCCGCCGCCATCATCACATTCTCAGTTCCCGTGACTGTAACCTTTTCGAAATTGATGGTGTTGCCGACGAGTCGGCCTTTTGGAGCGCGGGCGACAACATCGCCCGATTCGAGCGAAACACTTGCCCCAAGCTGTTCAAAAGCCTTGAGATGCAGATCGATCGGACGCGTACCGATAGCGCACCCGCCCGGCAAACTAACTTTGGCCTGCCCAAAACGTGCTAGCAGCGGGCCAAGCGCTAAAACGCTCGCCCGCATTGTTTTCACCAGCTCATACGGGGCCTCAAAAACCTGTACATTTCCTGCATTTACCTTGTGAGTCCGCAATTCCGGCGTCAAGACAGTCGCGCCGAGATCCTCGAGCAGACGCCGCTGCGTGATCAGATCCTTTACATAAGGAACGTTGTGAAGCGTGACGGTTTCCGCCGTTAACAGCGCCGCGGCAAGACACGGCAAAGCCGAATTCTTTGCCCCGCTGATCTCTATTTTCCCTCTGAGCGGTTTGCCGCCGCGTATCAAAAACTTATCCATATCAAACACAAGAAACCGCATTTTGAGAGGCCCCGCATCAACTATTTCTTATACATCCTAAAACGAAATGTTATCACATTCAACTCTCTTTTAGTTAACTAAATCGTTTGATTTCACTGCCCCATCTTGCCAATTAGCCGTCTGTATTTCAGAATCGTTACAGCGTGACAAAATCAATACAGAAACAAGTTGATCCTGTCATCCGTCTCAACGACACCGGCAAAGCGGATGCCGATCTTGTCCGGCGATGCCGGGGCAACGACCAGGCGGCTTGGGATATGCTCGTCGATCGTTACCAGCGTCTCATCTTTGCTGTCCCGCGGCGTGCCGGTTTGAGCGAGGAACAGGCGTCGGATGTATTCCAGGACGTATTTCTCACGCTGTTTGAAAAAATCAACGACATCAAGCAACCCGAAAAGATCAGATCATGGATCGTTACCACCGCGAAATTCAAAACCTGGGCGTTGGTACGCGGATCAAAGGGTTTTTATTCGCCGGAAACCGAAGAAGAAATGGACGCGGAAATAGCGAGTATTGCAGACAAGTCGCCGCTTGCGGATGATGTTTTGATCGAGCTCGAGGAGCAGCATTTGATCAGAACCGCATTAAATAAACTCGAGGAAAGATGCCGGCAAATTCTATCGATGATCTACCTTAGCGAGCCGGCCGTGAGTTATTTGGAGGTTGCGTCAGCAATTGGGGTTGGCGAATCGAGCATTAGCCCTCTGCGTACGCGTTGCTTGAAAAAACTTCAAAAAATACTCACAAAATGAACTAAAAGAGTCTTTTTCTGACTTTTAGCGGCACTGTATAGGTGGAGAAAGCAATTGGACATGGTTGAAACACAATGAGCAACTCGGAAGAAAAAACACTTGAACTTATAATCCAGCGGATGCAGTCCGACAGATCGGTCGACGCTCCGGTTGATGTGATCAAATACACCAAAAACCTTTACCGTACGCGGGCCGATGAGCCGAAGCGTTCGGTTATCCGGCGGCTTCTGGCCGTAATGGCGGTTGATCTGGCACCCAACCAGCCCGCATTTGGCGAGCGGTCCGCTGCCGGGGCTCAAGCACGGCAAATACTCTTTGAATCCGGCGAAAACGCGATCGATATGCGTATTGCCGCTAAGGGAAATGGATTCGATATTCGCGGACAGATTTTGGGTGACGGGTTTGCGAATGGAACGCTGGAAATCACCAGTAAGCAAAATTCATTCACTGCAAAACTGGACGAATTGAGCGCTTTCAAATTAGCCTCTATTCCCAAGGACGCATACAGCATTTCAATTCGCGGCGAACAGTCAGAAATCTTTATCGAATCCCTAATCCTTACATAGCCCGACCGCACATACCCCATCCTCTAAAAAAGACGAGTCGCCGCTGGCCGCTCGTCTTTTCTTCGTCGGTTTCATTACGCCAGCGTCTACCTGTTTCCTTATGCTATATAGTGAAAGCTATATATGAACAGGCAGGCGTTAATCACAAAATTATTACAGACAAGCGATAAGAGAAAACATCTGGCGTTACTCAAAACTCATTCGGATTTGATTGATCTTCAACTTGCTATAGATTTGAAAAATACATGTTACAACTCGTGGACGACTAAACCGCAAAAAACCCGTAACGCGGCAAAATCTCTGAGTGTTTTGTATCGGATCTTTCCGAATGAGGAAATAAGGGCTTTGGCAAATTGGGTACAAGGTATCGCTTTTTTGACGGATGGTAAAATGGAAAATGCCATTAACGAATTGGACGCTTCGGCCGAAACTTTCAAATCCTTATCTCAATCTTACGAGGCTGCACAAACTCAAGTGAGTAAACTTTATGCTCTGGCTTTGCTCGGACGCTATGACGAAGCCATTTTGACTGGAAAAGCAGCTTTAAAAATTTTCCAGCAACATAAAGAATTGTTGCCATCGGGCAAAATCGAAATGAATCTTGGCATTATTGCCTCGCGGCGTGGAAATCATGCTAAAGCAGGAAAGCTTTTTCTTTCAGCTCGAAAAAAATTTATTAAGTTAAACGAAAAAGCATGGCTTGCAATGTGCGAAAACGATTTGGCAATCACCTATTCTGGCCTCAATGATTTTCGCAGCGCCGAAAAGTTTTACGCCCAAGCCCTCGAAAGTGCTCGTCACGCGAAAATGCTTGTCACGGAGGCCGAAATCGAAGCAAGCATGGGAAATCTTGCTCTTTTTCGCGGCAGATTTGATGAAGCTTTGCGCTTTCTGGAACTTTCACGGCAAAAATATGAAGAGCTAAAGATGCCGCATCAAACGGCTATCGCCGAACTCGAAATCGCGGATATTTATCTCGAATTGAATTTGGCGGCCGAGGCGTTTGAAATTTACGAAAAGGTTTCCCGCTCGTTTCACAGACTAAAATTACAGGGCGAGGAAGCCCGAGCACGGGCCAATTTCGCTAAAGCCGCTCTTCTCAAAAACCAAACCAAAAAAGCCAAAAGCGAACTAAAAAAATCGGCAAGGCTTTATTTTCTGGAAAAAAATCTGAACGGTGCCGCAAGCGTAAAACTAACCGAAGCAAGCCTTGGGCTCTCGCGAAAAGAATATAAAAATGCGCTGAAAAGCATTCTCGAAGCTGAAAAGCTGGTGTCAAAAACCGAGAATAGGCGGCTGAAACTTATTGCCCGATGGCTTCATGGTGAGATTTTGCGAAATCTTAACAAACTAAAAATTGCCGAAAGGATATTGACCGAGACATTATCAGAAGCACTAAAAAATGAACAATCAAATCTGGCACAATTTTGTCTCAATTCGCTCGGCAATTTAGCCTTGCAGACGAAAGACAACGGCAACGCAAAAAAATATTTCGGAAAAGCCGTGAAAATGATTGAAATGCTTCGTGCTCCATTGCCGGCCGAAGAATTTCGAATGGCTTTTCTGGCTGACAAACTCGCGCCATTTGAAAGTTTGGCAAAAATCTATATCAGCGAAAATAATCTCGAAAAAGCGTTTCTTTTTACTGAGAAAGCACGAGCGCGAACCCTTATGGAGAGTCTCAGCGTGACGGCAGCGAAGCCACATCTCGGAGCAAAACTTAGTAAATCAGAACAAAAGCTGCAAGATGTACGAGAGGAATTAAATTGGTTTTATAGCCGTTTGAATCGAGATAAATCGCAAGAATCTGAAAAGCTACAACTACAAAAGGAAGCGAAAAAACGCGAAAAGCAGATCGCCGGACTGATGCGGCAGATCGAAAGTACCCGGGTCAATACCGCTGAGGATAATGCGAATTTCCGAATTCTCGGCAACCGGAACGATCTTAGAATCTTACAAAAAAAGCTCGGCAAACAAACAGTTTTGATCGAATTTGTTAAGTTAGACGATTCGCTTTCGGCTTATGTTGTGAGAGAGGGTAACGTCGATTTTGCAACAAATTTAACAAATGACAATGAAGTTTTCGCACTAATGGAAGGTTTGCAATTTCAGTTTGGTGCCTTGAGTTATGGAACACACAATTTAGTCGCATTTGTCGAGGAACTAAAAAAGCGGGCCGATCTTTATCTACGAAAACTTTATGAAAAACTCATTAAACCGCTTGAAGATTTTATCGGCACGCGTGATTTAGTGATTGTTCCTGCGGGTGTAACGCATTATGTGCCGTTTCACGCATTGCGCGGCGAGGATGAAAAATATCTGATTGAAACGCGGGAAATATCTTATTCGCCAAGCGCGGCTATCTGGCGAATCTTGAAGGAAAAGCCTGTCAAAACTTTTAACAATGCCTTGCTGATCGGCTTTGCGGACGAAAAAATCCCTCTCGTCAATGAGGAAATACTGGCGTTGCAAAATATTTTCCCGGACACCACTAGTTTTATAGGCGTAAAGGCTACGTTTGCCGCATTCGCTGAAAATGCGCCCTACGCTGATCTTTTGCATATTGCCTGTCACGGCCAATTTCGACCCGACAGTCCGTTGTTTTCGAGTCTGCATCTGGCCGATGGCTGGATCACGGTGCGCGACATTTGCTCGCAGCGTCTCGCGGCATCGCTCGTCACTCTCAGCGCGTGTGAAACCGGGTTGAGCAAAATCTTTGCGGGTGACGAAATACTTGGAATCGCTCGCGGATTCCTTGCCGCCGGTGCGTCGTCGCTGATTGTCAGTCTTTGGAATGTCAATGATGAGGCCACCGGCAAATTAATGGCAACACTCTACGACCGAATACAACGCGGTGAGGCACCAACGGCATCAATAAGAAATGCCCAACTTGAATTTATTCGCCGCGGCGAACATCCCTATCTTTGGGCACCTTTCGTTTTAATCGGATGTTAAATTTTTCGCCATTGTCTTTTTAATGACGCAGATGGCACTGTGAAATACGGGGGTAATTTTTTTCCCCGAATTCATAAATGAGAATAATTATAAGAACCATTGACGGTACGGCCTGGTTGAGAGGCGCGTTTATCATTTTGTTGATCTGCGGCTTTTCGGTATTGACGCATGGAATGAATGCTGACAGTTCGGGTTGCGATTGTAACCCTACGCAGGTCATCGTCCAGCTCAATAACTCGACTGATCTTCCGGCTGTCGCGGCCCAATATGGACTCAACCCGACACCACTCGGACAGCTTGCTTCTCCAACCTACTACCTTCTTCAAATTACAAACGGGCAAACGCCTATTCAGATCGTTACGGCAATAGGCGGTGACGCACGCGTTAGAAAGGCCGAGGTAAACCGTGTATTTTCAAATGCCGAGGTCGAAGGCCTCAGTTGGACCCAGGGACACTCGTGGGCGATAGGTCATTCATGGGCTATCGGCGGCAGCGCCCGGGGCTATGCCCGGCAGTGGTTCCCTCAGAGAATAAGGTTAAACGAGGCTTTTGCCGCTGCCGGCACACGAGGGCTCAGAACCGACAACGGCCAACCTGTGGTAGTTGCCGTTTTGGATACCGGTATTGACCTCAGCCATCCGGCATTTGCGGGACGGCTTGTTAGTGTGGCCGACCGCTGGGATTTTGTCGATGGCGACAATGACCCGAGCGAGGTCGGCGTTCTGCACCAAGACCCGGCCTACGGCCACGGAACTCATGTCGCCGGCATAATTGCCTTAATGGTACCGGACGCCAAGATTATGCCGATCCGCATTCTCAATCGAGACGGGTCCGGTGAGCTTTGGCGAATCGCCGCAGGGCTTATTTGGGCCGCAAATCATGGGGCGGACGTCGCAAATCTTAGCATTGGATATCCGGAGAATGTGCGAGTCCTTCACGATCTGCTCGACTGTGAAGATCTCGGAGTTTCAGATGATGGGACGACATTTCCCGAACTTGGAACTAATAGGCTCGCCGTTTTAGTTGCCTCCGGGAATGGAGGAAACGTAACGAGAGTCTACCCAGCGGCGGAAAATCGCGACGGTATGCTTTCGGTTGCAGCCAGTACCCGTTACGACGAGCTGGCCATCTTTTCGTCGTATGCCACAAATTGGGTTAGGGTTACCGCCCCCGGCGAAAATATAGTGAGCGCGTTACCCGGCGGTCGATACGGCCTATGGTCAGGCACATCGATGGCCTCGCCTATTGTCGCGGGGATAGCCGCGCTCGTTAAAGCTCAGCATCCTGACCCTGCCACATTCTCAAAGCCACAAGACTTATTGAGCCGGATCTTTCAAACGTCCGTTGATAAACGTTTTAGTAATATATTTCCATGGGGACCGATCAATTTGCATCGCGTCGATGCGCTCTGCGCCGTAACTAATGATACTCACTGTCCGATTCCGCTAAATTAATCGAATCGATCAACGTCGGGCTTGAATATTTTCTCCCCTGGTAGTCGTCAACTTGGGAAAAATATTCGAGCCAGATGGGCCACGCGGTCAACGCGTGGCCTTTTTCTTTTTAAAATGTGTATTTTTTGAGCACTTCTTTGCACTGTATTTACAGACGACACCCGAAATTCCGGGTTTTATTACAAAAAGGCAGGTAAAGATTTATGAAACAAGCAGATATCAAAACCAAACAAATACGAGTTTGGAAATTCTTAGTTGTCCTCGCAGCATTGGCGGCCTGGATTTCGATTCCGTATATCACAGAAAAGGTCAAGGCCAGCGATGAGACGCCGTCGGTCATACGGACGGCAATGCTCACCGTTCCCGGTGGAGGGATCAATCCGCATGGCAACGCGACATGGAAACTATTCACCAGCGGCAATCGAGAGATCGAAGTCGAGGTCGAGGATTTAAACCTCGCGGCTGGCACATCGCTTAACGCCGTGGTTGACGGAGCTACGATCGGCCAATTAATAGTAGATTTAGATCGGCATGCCCGACTGAAATTGGATACTGAGGACGGTCAGACTGTTCCGGTAGTAAATGATGGTTCGACCGCTCAGGTCAAAAATGGCACCACGGTTTTGGTGGCAGGCGTTTTTGCGACCGTGACCGGCACGCCGACACCGACACCGACTGGCTCGCCCAGTCCTTCGCCGACGGGCAGCCCGACTGGTACGCCCTCACCGACCCCGGCCCGCTCGCCCTCACCGACACCGACTGGCACGCCCAGCCCTTCGCCAACCGCCACGCCGAACGAAAATGAACTTTTCGCAGGCTTGACGGGAGCAACATTGAATGGCGTCTTACCGGGCGGTTTTGCTGAATTCGAAGTCGAAGACAGCCGCTCCGAACTGGAGGTCACGGTTCGCCAGGTAAATCTACCGATCGGCACGTCGCTCACTGTTATGGTTGACGGAGTGACCGTTGGCAGCATCACGCTGACCAGTGGCGGCGAAGGCCGTCTGCGGCTCCGCAGCGATAACGGCCAGACGGTTCCAGCAATCGTCGTCGGCTCCACGATATCAGTGAAAAATGGCGCGGCCTCGATCCTGTCGGGAACGTTCGCCGGATCGGGCACCCCTAGCCCGACACCTACACCAACGGGTTCACCTACACCTAGCCCGAGTCCGAGCCCGTTGCTGGGCCGATCGTTTGAAGCTCATATGACCGGAGCGGGCGTCACGCCGCCGGTTATTACCACCGCAAACGGCGAGGTTAAGGTCACGCTCAACATTGCCGAAACACAGGCAACTGTTTTTGGCGAATTCGAACATCTGTCGAGCAATCAGACCGGTGCCCGGATCGAAACGACCGTTGGGACGACAATGACTATTCGCGATCTCGGCGTTGTCGGCGGTACGGAGGGGCATTTTGCCACCGCAACATTTAACGTAACCACAGCGCAGGTCCAGCAGCTCCGTGCCGGACAATGGTCGGCCGTTGTCACCAGTGCTAACCATCCGGCCGGCGAGATCCGCGGCCAGTTGGCACAACACTCGCGAGACAGCGATTTCGACGGCGACGGCAGTCACGACTTGGCGATATTTCGCCCCGAAACGAGCGAATGGTGGACGGGGAATAGCACCGGATACTCAGTTCAGACGTTTGGCGGCCAAAACGACCGGGTGGTCTCGGGCGATTATGACGGTGACGGAATAACTGATGTCGCGGTGTATCGTAACGTAGCGGGGCAAGGCATCTGGGACGTTAAACGGAGTTCTGATGGCGGGGTGACGTCAGTATCGTTTGGCCTGTCAACAGATGTGCCGGTTCGAGGCGATTTTGACGGGGATGGACGTCTTGATTTTGCAGTTTACCGCCCATCGGAAGGGGTCTGGTATATACAAAAGAGCAATAACACCGGATACTCCGTTGTCTCATTTGGTCTCGCCGAAGACAAGCCGATGCCGGCCGATATGGATGGCGACGGAAAAGACGATATTGTTCTATTTCGTCCGAGTACTGGCACGTGGTATTGGATCAGAAGTTCCGATGGACAGTATGCCAGTGTATCATGGGGTCTAAACGGCGATATTCCCGTTCGGGGCGATTTCGACGGCGACGGCAAGGCGGACGTAACGGTTTATCGCCCTTCCAACGGCGTCTGGTACACAATACGCAGCTCCGATGGCGGCATTCAGACAGTGGCATGGGGTCTGCCGGGGGACATTCCCGTTGCGGGAAACTATGACAGCGACGGAAAAACAGACGTTGCCGTTTTCAGACCTGTGGACGGAAACTGGTACATCCTTCGAAGTTCCGATGGCAATTTTCAAGTTTTCAGCTTTGGAAAAAACGGTGATATTCCGCTGATTGCTCGTTAATTAATAGAAAGAGGCGGTCTGATAACTCGGTTATCAGACAGCCTTTTTTTTGTTAGAGTGACTCGTTTACGCGTTAAAAGCATCACGGCTAAAGTCGTAACTCTTACGGCGTCGGCGGTGTTTGCGATGTGCTCCGATCATATATTTCTCCTCATAAAGCCATAAACATTTGAGTTTGTTAAGTTATTTCAAGTGAAAATCCGTCAATTCATGCCAAATCGCGTCAATCCGTGAAAATTCCCGTCAATCGGCAAAAAAATCCGCCGCCCGCCTTGCGGCAAGCCGGGCGGCATTGCTTGGAAAGTCAGAAAATTATAGTAAGGCCTCCAAAGTATGCTAGTTGTAGTACCGATTTCAGGGTGAAAGTACACAAAAAGTGAATTCGATTTCAATAGTTTATATGTTCAATAATTCGTTCGATTCCTTTCATAAACATGTCATAAACTGCATAGTATTCGGCACAAATCTCATTCCCAGAATGGAGAAAAGAGAGAGTGTTTTGACGCTTTAACCAAATATCAAGCTTATCGCCGTCAATTTGTGAATCGTAAATATCAATAAGTTGTTTGCGGCGGCTTTCATTCTTGTGGTTCGAAAGCGGGTTAATCACATAACATCCGAGTTTACCAGCACCTTTGACTGGCATCTCATAGTCAAGAACTTCGCAGCCAGCAACTAGTTTAGTTAGGTTTTTCAATCCCTCTTTTTCAGCCAAAGTCAACCTGTGTCGAATCGCATCATTATCAAAGATTGTCTGAAACATTTCCTTGAGTTTATTTTCGTAAGCATCATATAGAACTGCGGCGGTTGGATGAAGCCAAACAAAAGCCGCCCTCTGGAATGTTCATATATTCGGCGGCTTGATCCACCGCCGGGCCGATAATAAAGTTGCGATCGCAAATATGCTCGCCGTAGGTTATGCGGCCTCGCAAAATTAATGGAGGCTCATCTTCCAGGAATAGGTCGAGCAGTCGCGGAACAACTCCACACATTGCCTTTACCAACATAACGCTTACAAGATTTTTGTCCGTGCCTTTCTTATCCCCGGTATATTGCAGGCTAATAGCGACCGTATCCGAAAGCAGCCGAATGTCGGGCTTAACATTTTTGGGGTCAATCCGATCTGAGAACCATTTAAGCGAAGGTTTTACTTCTGAAGTATCCTGAAACCGAAAAGGGCCGTAGTCAGCCGATTCAAGCTGGGATCGGACCGTTTCATCTATTTTCTTTAACTTACTTACAACGATTTCAGGCTTGGTTGTTCTCCATATTCCTTTGAATCCGAGGCAATCAATTAATGCGAAAGCTCCTTCTTGCATATTCTCTATAAATCAGGCCAATGATTTCAAACGTCTAGTGTCTCACCATGTAGTATTCTTTCGTAAGGCAAAGTTTCTTTGTGGCCATTTCTTTTGCTGCGTCACTTAGGTGATCTGGTTCCAACGCGAATTCCACTTCGAGTTGGCATTGCCTCCTACCCTCGCCCAAAGTCTTCCAGTTGGAGTCGCGAATACTCGTTAAATTGGCGAGATCAATAAAGGAATCGAGCGTGCGTAGAACACCTAGAATTTCCTTGTCCTTCGAAGTTCGGGCTTTATATTTAGCTTCGTCAATTGCTTTCTCGTCATCGATTTTTCGCGCCTCAAATCCCGGCGAGGGAAATTCCAAACTCGGACTAATAGGCATTCGTTTTAACGCATCGAACGCACGTTGAGCCCTTTCTTGGAACTCGGGAGATATTTTCGTGTCATCCATCGTCGGACTAGAATTGGTTGCAGTTGCAGAATGGTTTGCCGACGAACTGCCATCTGGAAGTGTGGTAGGGGCGTTTGCTGCGGACTTTTGATCAAAATAGTAGGCCAAAAAACGCGATTGCGCCTAACAGGATTAAAACTAACAAGGCAACTGTGGAATAAAACCAGTAGTTCTTTGGAGGGGGATCTTGGCCATTGACGCCTTTGTAATCAAACATAGTATCTTGACTTCCGTGGTCTTTAGAGTGCCGCCGCCAGTTTCTTTGCCCCATGGTCGAAATCAGCCGGGATCGCGTGACAAACCTCTCTGATTTTTTTCGATAGCAATATCTTCCTTAAAAATCATTGCGGCCTCTGAAGATCAATACTATCACAGCGGGAGATATTGGATCAGGCCGTTCCATTCGTCGTCGCGGCTGCATTCGGCGACGAAGACAATTGCGTCGATCGCGGGGCCGACGGGCAGGCTTTGATTGATCTCAAAAACTCCGGTCATAGGCTTACCGGCATTTATGCGGGCTGTGGCGTGGACACGCATCGTAGTAACGTCGTGGGTAAGGACAATGCGTACATCGGCGGCGGCGAACTCCAAAACCTTGGGATCGCCTAAAGTCCGTAAGCCAACATCCTGAACACGAACAATGTCGATGCCCGGTATGCGGCATTCGACACCTCGGAGTATCCTGTGGTCGAAATCTTCGTCTGCGAGAAAGCGGATCATTACCAGTCTTTTTGCTCTTTGCCTATTCGTGCAAGCAGCCGTTCGCGGATACCGGCGGTCGGGAAATGGGTCTCGATCTCAGCTTTAATTACCTCGCGTTCTTTTTCCCGTTCTTCGATATATGCGTCAATTTGTGATTTGTTTTGCAGATAATATGTAATAGCAGCGTAGGCTTGCATCAGATTGATCGACGGATAGCGATAGACGATCTCCTCGGCGGCAGCACCTTCGTTAAAGGCATAGACGAGCGAATCGAGCGACACTCGCGTATTCCCTACGCGTAACACTCCACCCTCTCCTTTGGTGACCGGCTTCTCTTTTGGCTCAATGATGGTTACCATGACGATTTTGATTTTAACATAGGATTTGAGTTGATTGGTAAGAAAAAAGGTCTCGCTAGAAGTGAACGAAGCCCTTTGAGTGTAGAATTTCCCGCCTGTTTGTTATCCAGCCAAAATAAGAGGCCGCCTTTTCAGACAGTCTCTTTTTATAGCAACCTGCTAAAGGTTGATAACCATCATAAGATCAGCTTCAAATATACAGAAAGTATGATAGCTATTATGAATTTTGAAGCGTTTTTCCCCGGCTGGATCACCCTCCTTTCAGCCGGGGACTTTTATTGCCTGATCTTCTCAAGAATGCGCTCGATCTGAGCGGTGTGTCGTCCCTCGTGACGACCGATCAGAAGCAGCCATTCGACGGCCGATAAATCGCCAAAAAAAGGATGTGGAAACTTATGCGTATTTCCATCATAGGCCTCGAAAAGCGGAAGTAAACTCTGCAATTTCTCGTTATTTCCTTCGATTACCGCCATCGAAGCCTGGATCGATTTGCCGCCTTCGGGACGAACAAAGTCCGGCGCTTCGAGTTTCTTGTCGGCAATCCCCGACGCTTTCTCAATAAAACTGTCACTGATCTCGTACTTGCCGGTAGAGGCATTTCCTTCATCCTGCGACTTCGTCATCAATTTAGTGCATATCTGGCACATAGCTCCGTTGACCAGCGCAATATGTTCGACTAGCTCAGCGAGCGACCATTTTTCACCGTCAGGCAAGGCGGCGGCTTCGCTTGTCGTGATACCGGTCGCCGTAGATATAAAGCGTTCGCGAATCGCATTATTTGCCGAGTAAATATCGGCGATTGATTCATAGTTCATAGTTTTATTTTGCGGGTTGTGCCGCCTGTGTTGTAAGCGCGAGCCGGTGCCAGCGCGAAAAACTCATCACGCTGTCGCTTTCGTTCTTCATTCGTTTAATGTAGGCCGTCTTTAGATAAAGCAGATCGTCGCACGTCCACGCGAGCTCAACAATAGGGTTGAACCAGACCATTATTTCCTTATCCGGATCGGGCAGTGTCGATAGGGGTTCGTCAATTGTCGGGGTTAAGTTTGCAATGGTATTCGAATTCGGATCAGTATTCGACGCCTGTGATTGCCTGTCCTGCTGACGTTGGTATGCCCTCGACGATATCAAAAGCTGGTTTCTTAGCGGTATCGCCGCTTGCGTCGGATTTGTCCCGTTGGCGTCATATAATCGAATTTGATTGCCAAATGCCACGGCTATCTTTGCCGAATCGGACGACCATACAGGATGAACCGCCGTCATATTGTCGTCGAGGCGGCGTTCGCGTCCATTCTTTTCGATCACCCGCGGCCGACCCTGCGGCACCATTATCTCACCTTTTGAGCTGGCCGTGATGTCCATATATTTCCATTCACGCGAGGTCGTCGCCATAGCCGCAAGCATTGTGCTGTCCGGCGACCATGTGTAATAGAAATAGATCAGGCCTTCGTTCTCGGTGATCGGCTTGACACTGTTGCCGTCGGCTCCGCAGATATAAATCTGTTCGGTTCGAAAGGTCAATATACCGGTCGGAGCGGCCGGGGTGGGTGCCGGAGTAGGGGTTGCAGTCGTTGCTTCGGTATTTGAGTCCTCGCCAGCCGAATTAGCGTTGCCCGAAACGGCAGTTTGCCTGCCGCCAATCGAACTAACCGGGGTTGGAAACGCAAACGGGCTGCCGCCGGTTTCCGTCTGCCCTGCTCGTATCATCGCAACATAGGCCAGCGTCCCCGAATCAGGCGACCAGACGATGGTGTCGGGAAAATGCACCGCCATCGTGTCCGAGGTCAGCTTTTTCAGTAGCTTTCCTTCCAACGAATACATATCGAGCCGAAACTCCGCCTGCATGTCGGTCACGCGATGATAGATCGCGACGACATGTTTCTTATCAGGTGATGTGAGCGAGCGATCAAGCAGTTCCTGCGGCCGATTGGCATCAAAATCGGTTTGTACGGCCGCATTCCTTTCTTCGGCCGCAGCCTTTCCGGCATCAATTGTCGGAGCCGGAACATCGGCCTCATATCTGAAATTGAGGCGAACCGCCGGAACATCGCGCAGCGTGGTCGGCACCGCATTGTTTTGCGGCTGAAAAATGTTGTTTTGACAGCCGGAGATCAGCAGAATGCCGCCGAATAAACCTGGCCACGAAAATTTCAAGAATCGCATAGATCTAAAGGTCAGCATTCAGATACTGCCTACGCAGTTTTTTCTGATCCTCGGTGGCGTTGGGCAATGTCGAAAAGCTGTATTCTTTTCTCATGTCACTTCCCAGTGTTACAGTGATCTCCCTGAGACTGTCGAACCGAAAAATCGTCAGTATGATTTTGTCGTTGGGCTTCCGCTCGTCGATATAGTTTTGCAAAAAAGTTCGGGGTATGCGATCAGAGGGTATGGGTACAGCTTGGTTCGCTCGATGGCCGTCGAGCGCGACTATTTGATCACCTACATTTAATCCGTATTCGTAAGCAGGTGTGCCGGCGGGTATCGATCTGATGTTTAACCGGCCGTTGTCCTCAACGGTATCGGCTCCCAAGTATGCCTTTCCGGCGTTATCCTTTGCAGCCAACTCGAGTCCGATCACCTTGACGATGGTGTCGTAACCGATATCGGCGGTGCCCCGCACATACTTGGAAAAGAAATCGTCCAGACTTCGGCCGGCCATCATTTCCGCCGTTTTCTGAAAATCCTCGGGCGTGTAATTTTTGCCTTTTTTGAAAAACTCGGTGAAAAGATAGCGAAGCACATCGTCTTCGGATTTAGCTCCGTTAGATGCGGCACGAATCGTGATGTCGAGCATCATATTGACGATCTCGCCCTTATCATAATATGAGATCTGATTATTGACGGCGTTTTCGTCCGGCCGGTAAAACTTGATCCAGGCGTCAAAACTGGCTTCTTCGAGGCTGGTCTCAAAACGCCCTGGACGCTCCTGCAGCTGACGGATGGTGGTCGCCTTACCGCTCAAAAATTCCTTATCCGTAATCAGTCCCGCACGAAGGAGCAAAAGGCCGGAGTAATACTCCGTGCCACCCTCGGCAACCCACAAGAGCCGTGTGTAATTTTCGTTTTCGTAGTCAAACGGGCCGAGCGCATCAGGACGAATACGCTTAACATTAAATGCGTGAAAATACTCGTGCGCAACAAGCCCGAGAAACCCCTTGTAACGGGCTTCGGGCTTAAAGCCAAAGCGATTATATTGGAGCGCCGTCGAATTCAAATGCTCCAGACCGCCACCGCCGCGAAGATTGACGATAAACGTGTAGTCGTTATACGGCAGCTCGCCAAATATCTTGTACGCTTCCTCAACGATCTTTGCCGCGTCGGCGGCGCACCGCTTCATATCGTAGTTGCCCTCACCGCTGAAAATCATCCGGTGCGGTTTGCCCTCGACATCGAACGCGATCTCCTTGAAATTACTCACCTCGAACGGCGAATCATAGAGCACATCGAAATTCTCAGCCCGAAATGTGTTTGCCTGCCCATCGACTTTGGGCAAACCGGTCGCCACCCGCCAATCACCAAATGGTTTTACGGTTATGGTTGAGGGCGATTTGAGTTGATCTTTGACGAACATCAAAGTCGCGGCATTATTCCAAAACCCGTGTTCGTCGTTTAGCTCGTTGGTACGAACGGTCAATTCGTTTGAATAAACCCGATAGGTGACGGCAATCTCCTTCCCGCCTTTTGTGTTCACCTGCCATGTATTCTTGTTTATCTTTTGCCAAGCCAGATTGTCTCCGCCTTTATCTTTAACGGCAAAATCCTGCACGTGTCGTGCATATTCACGTATCAGGTAACTCCCCGGCGTCCAAACAGGCAGCTTTAACTCGGCCTTTTCCGGCATTTGAGCCCATTTGACAGCCATCTCGACTTCCAAAAGATGCGTCCACGGTTTTGACATCGAAACCGTATAACTTATCTCCGGCATCACTGGTTTGACTTCGACCACTTCCGGTTTCGGTTTCTTAGACCGTTTATTTTGGGCTGATGTTTCCTGATACATAGAAAAAAAGACTGCGATAACGAAGATCAGTATAACTCTCGGATTAAGATTTCGGTGCATTTTGCGGGCAAACTCCTTTGGTGTGCTATGGTGTTGCTTTTATTCTACTATGCAACAAAATTTTGCTAAAATTGAGTTATGGGAATACCGAAGTTGAAAACCAAGATCAGCGTCGAGGATTATCTAAAGGGCGAGATGATAAGCCCCGTTAGGCATGAGTACATCGATGGCGAAGTTTATGCAATGGCCGGGTCGAGTGACGCACATAATGTAATTCTTGGAGAGTTGTATTCGCTTTTGCTAAACCATCTTCGCGGCTCAAAATGTGAACCATTTTTCCGTGAAATTAAAGTCCGTGTAACGAAAAAGGTTATTTATTATCCTGACATTCTGGTTTCATGCGAAGAAAATCCCGATGACCCATATTTTCGCAACCATCCTAGCCTCATAATAGAAATAACGTCGCCCTCAACCGAAAATATCGATCGCCGCGAAAAGCTGCTTTTTTACCAACAAATGCCGAGCGTTCTGGAATATGCCGTGGTTGACCAGCATAAAATGAATGTCGAGGTTCATCGGCGGCAGCCCAATGGCGGCTGGATCACTTACTATTTTAATGAAAGTAGCGAGATCGTCGAACTTAATTCCGTAGACTTATCGATTCCTCTGCCCGAAATTTACCGCCGCGTCCAATTCGAAAAACATGCCAGACGAGAAGATTAACGAAAAGTTTTTCACTACACCGCTCATCATAATTTTCGTCACGGTTTTTATCGACCTCATCGGATTCGGGATGGTTATTCCGATATTGCCGTATTATGCTAATACGCCACCGTTTAACGCCACGCCATTAGACATTGGGTTTTTAGTTGCGAGCTATTCGCTGATGCAGTTCTTCTTCTCACCGGTGCTGGGCCGGTTGTCGGATAGATACGGTCGGCGCCCAATTTTGTTCATTAGTCTGCTCGGTTCGGCGATAGGCTATTTTGTAGTCGGTGCGGCGGGCACCCTGATTCTGGTTTTTGCGGGGCGGATCATCAGCGGCATTACGGGCGGCAATATCGCGACCGCCCAGGCGTACATAGCCGACGTCACATCAAAGGAAAATCGTGCTAAAGGAATGGGGCTATTTGGCGCCGCGTTCGGACTCGGGTTCATTCTCGGCCCGGCAATAGCAGGTATCTTGAGTAAATACGGGATACAAATACCCTTCTATTTTGCCGCTATTCTTTCATTGGCTAACGCGATAGCTCTCTATTTTATTCTACCCGAATCCCTAAAACCCGGCTCACACGCTCACTTGCCGGAACGGAAAAATCGAATCGTTGAGCTTTTCGATTCCTTCAAAAACAAGGAATTCCGTGAGATTAATCTTGTTTATTTCCTGCTGGTTACGTCTTTTTCAATTATGACCTATGCCTTCGTGCTCTATACGGCGTATCGATTTGGATACACCCCGGAGCAAAATGGCTACTTGTTCGCGTATGTTGGTGCGGTCTCAATTGTCGCCCAGGGATTCCTGTTTGGGCGGCTGGCCGCGAGATTCGGCGAGTCGCCATTGATCGTTATCGGCTGTCTTTTAATGGTCGCGGGTTTGTTTGTGGTCCCTCTTGTCGGGCCGCAGTCGGGAGGACTAACTGCGCTGTTGCTCGGAAGCGCGGCCCTTTCTTTTGGGAACGCCTTTGCCTCTCCCGGCTTAACAAGCATTGCGTCCAAATCCGCTGACGAACATGATCAAGGCAGAACACTAGGAATAATGCAATCCGGGGCAAGCCTTGCACGGGCAATCGGACCCATCATCGGCGGCTTTATGCTCAACAACGCTATCAATGTGATCGACGACTTCACGCTCTACCGCACGTTTTGGACGGCTTCGGCGATAATGTTTGTTGCGTTTTTGGTAGCTATCTATTTTGCGAGAACCGCTAAGGGCAAGATTATCATCTGAGCAATACTAACTTACGGCTCGTTTACGTCCGTTCTTTTGTGTCGTAGGAAAAACTAAGCGGAAGATCGTCCCCTCGAGCACCTGACTTTGCACCTCGATTGTTCCGTCATGTTCCTGAATGATCCCGTACGAAACGGCCAGACCGAGTCCGGTTCCGCTGCCGACTTCCTTGGTTGTAAAGAACGGATCAAACACTTTCTTGAGATTCTCGCCCGAAATGCCTTCGCCTGTATCTGCAACCTCGACAACCACATCACCGGTGGCATCAACCGAGGTTTTGAGCGTAATTGTTCCGCCGCTAAACATTGCGTCACGGGCATTGAGGATCAAGTTTGTAAATACCTGTTGCAATTTGCCGCTGCTGCCTGAGATCGTAGGCGGTGTTTTCGCGTAATCTTTGATTACCCCAATATTCGATTT
>JAYVER010000310.1:0-8663 GCA_043748725.1 Chloracidobacterium sp.
CGCACCTCGGAGACGAGCTTAAAGATCTCGGCTATCGAACGGAGCTGATTTCCGTCACGAAGCAGAACGCGATCGACCAGAATTTGATCATCGGAAACATTTGCAAGTTTCGCGACCTCGCCCGTGGCTTTGCCAAGCAGAAGCGTTATCCGGGCGTCGGCGAATTTTTCCCGAATAGCTCGCAGTGCAGGCAGACCAAGCACGACATCGCCGAGTTGGCCGAAATGAATTACGAGAATGTTTTTGAATTCGGGGTGAAATTTATCCAAGCGAATATCTTACAATATTCTGAGGTCGGTGCCGGTCATTTCCACCGGTTTTTTGATTCCTAAAATTCCCAGGATCGTTGGAGCAATATCTTCGAGAGAGCCGTCTTCCCGTAATTTTATGCCTTTTTCACGTTCGTCAACATAATGGAGAGGTACGGGGTTTGAGGTTGATGAACCGCTTGCCTCACCACTCTCGAAATGCATCATTTCTTCACAATTTCCATGAGTGGAAGTGATAATAACAACGCCGCCGGCCTGGGTGACCTTGTCGCAGATACCTTCGAGACATGTGTCGATAAACTGTATGGCAGCGGTTGTCCTGGCGATATCACCGGTTTCGGCCATCATGTCGGCCGCCGGAATATTTACGATAAAAACGCCATTCGGCGAGGCCTCCAGCCCGCGAAGCAGTTTATCGGTAATTTTGAAACTCTGTGATTCGGGTTGAAGATCGGCGTCCGTCGCCTCTCTTCCCGGAACAACTATCTGCTGTTCAAAATTCTGCTGAAAATCGGCCCCGCCTCCGAAAAGGCGAGTGATATGCTGCGAGCGCGAGCTTTCAGTTATCTTAATACTTGGTATCTCGCGAGACGACAAAATATCGGTAAGCGTTGCTTTTTCGGGTTCGCTTCTAAAAGCGGCAGGCAGATTGAACGCCCGGTCGTATTCGGTCAGGCACACCGTCTCCACGATCGGCTTAACCGATATAGACTCGTCCGGCACGCATAACGACCGTACCAACTGACGCATCGTGTCGGCCCGATAATTGAAAAAAACGACCAGATCACCGTTTTTGACAGTCGTAACCGGAGTGTCAGGTTCCTTTTCAATAATGATGGGTGAGATAAATTCGTCCGAAATGCCGCGTAAAAACGAGTTGCGTATCGCGGTCACGGCGTCGCTGGCCCGCTCGCCCTCGGCATGAACCAGCATCGTGAATACACGAGCGGTACTTTCCCAATGCTCGCCGCTGTCCATCGCAAAAAACCGTCCGCAAAGCGTCGCTATCTGCCCGATACCGATGTCGGCGAGTTTGATCTCAAGCGCCTCGACATAAGCGTCAGCCGAGCGTGGCGGCACGTCGAGCCCATCGAGAATGCAATGAACAAAGACCTTGGTTAACCCGCGTTTTTTGGCAAGACGGAGAAGCTCGAACAAATTCTCCGTTGACGAATGTATTCCACCATCGCTCAAAAGACCGATCAAATGAACCGCCGAATCGTTTGCCTTCGCTTTCGAAAATGCCCTCTTCAAGACATCGTTTTTCAGGAACTCGCCCGAAGAAACGGCGTTCTTGATACGGGCGATCTCGGTCTGGGCAACGCGTCCGGTTCCAATATTAAGGTGGCCGACCTCAGCGTTTCCGGGTTGTTCGTCCGCGAGCCCGACGCTTGTTCCGGCGGCGGCAAGCGTCGTCATCGGAAATGCGCGGCAAATCTCGTCGTAATTTGGCGTATTGGCGACCGCGATCGCGTTGCCCTCGGTGCGCGGAGCGTAACCCCAGCCATCGAGTATGACTAGAGCTATTGGGCGTTTGGTTGTCGGTTTAGTCGGATTCATTAAAACGGGTCAGCAGAATACCCAAGAAGATCTCTCTTATCAATTATAAACGAATCCACCATCAAAAATGCAAGAAATTCATTGATAAGCGTCAGGAGCGGTCCGCTCCATCCATCGCTCGGGAAAATTTAACGCACCAAACCCATATTTTTCATACAAACCATGTGCGTCGCGGGTCGCCAGCAACCACCGCCGCAAGCCTTGCAGATCGGGATGAGCAACGATGGTCTCCATCAGCCATTTGCTCAATCCGCGTCCGCGATACTCGTCCAAAACAAAAACGTCGCCGATATAAGCAAATGTCGCCTGATCGCTCACAACCCGGGCAAAGCCGATCTGCCTGGCGTTGTGATACAGGCCAAAGCAGATCGAATTTTCGATCGCCGTCCGGGTTTGTTCAGGCGTACGGTTTTGAGCCCAATAGGAATCGTCGGCAAGGAATTTTTGAATAACATCAAACTGGAGCCGCGATCGGTCGGTACTAATCTCAAATTCACCGCTTTGCCATTCCATAAAATTTACGCAAGCGAGACTCAGACGACTATGATCTTTTTCATAGATATCCATGAATCGGGTTGATTGGCATTAACTAAATATCTCGTCCAGATCCCGCGCTCCATGAATGACCCGGACAATGGCTACATTTCCAGCCCATATACGATAAAAGATCAGGTAGCTGCCCTCTGGAATACACCTCAGTCCTTCGCTAAGTTCGGGGCGCTCCCGTCCGGCTCTGGGGTTGTCAGCCAGCATTTGGAACAATTCGTAGAAACGCTGAGTCAAGAAAATCGCGGCATTGATGTTATCGACTGCGATGTAATTTGCGATCTCGACCAGGTCAAATTCGGCTTGCTCGGTAACAATGTAACTACCCATCGCTACCCTTCATTTCGAGCAATCGGTCCTTAATTTCCCTCATTACATCGCGACCGTCTCGAAATCGCCCCGCCTCCAGATCGTCGATCCCTTTCTGGATCTCAGCCCGCAGAGCATCAAGTTTACTCTTGCGAAGCTCGTCTCGCTCGTGCAGCAGCCTCAGCCCTTCGCGCACGACCTCGCTGGCCGAATTGTACATACCGCTTTCAACCTTAAGGTTGACGATCTTTTCAAGTTCCGAAGTTATAGATACATTCATAATGCGATCACCATCCAGAGACTAACAATAGCATTTTATGTCATTAATAACAATCATTGTTATTAATGACAAGATCGGCATGTTTGCTCTTTCATACTCTCAGAATTAGACGGGCACGGCTTCTGGAGCCGGCCGTTGCTGCCTGCGGATACTTTGTCGCAACCAACCGAAGCTCTTCATACGCAGAGAAAAGGAATTCACAGGGATGAAGGGGATAAAGGAGATGTATGGAACCCGAGACCACGCCTAATTTATCCCATTTATCTCCTTAATCCCTGTAAATATTCTTTTGTTCAACCTAACCGACGATTTGATAAAATGCCTTGCGCCCCGGATATTTTGCAGAATCGCCGAGATCTTCCTCGATCCTAAGTAGTTGATTATATTTTGCGATCCGGTCGGAGCGGCACAAACTGCCTGTCTTTATCTGCCCCGCGTTTGTCGCAACCGCAAGGTCGGCGATAAACGAATCTTCGGTCTCGCCGGACCGGTGCGAGATCACGGCGGTCATATTATTTGTCCGTGCAAGCTCGACCGCATCGAGCGTTTCGGTCAATGTACCAATCTGATTGACCTTTATCAGGATCGAGTTGGCGGCGCCTTCGTCGATGCCGCGTTGTAGAAATTTGACGTTGGTCACGAACAGATCGTCGCCGACAAGTTGAACTGTTTTGCCAACGCGATTTGTAAGATTTTTCCAGCCGTCCCAATCATTTTCGGCCATGCCGTCCTCGAGGGAAATGATCGGGTATTTACCGCACCAATCTGTCCAGTAAGCGGCCATTTCGTCCGGCAAAAGCTTTCGGTTATCACTCTTTTTGAAAACGTAATGCGTGCCGTCAAAAAATTCGCTCGCCGCCGGATCGAGGGCGATCATCACATTTTCACCTGCCTTGTAACCGGCAATTTCTATTGCTTCGAGAATAGTCTCGACGGCTTCTTCGTTGGATTTCAGATTCGGAGCAAAGCCGCCTTCGTCGCCGACGCTGGTCGAATAGCCTCGTGATTTGAGCACCGTTTTCAGGTTGTGAAATATCTCGGCACCGCATCGCAAGGCCTCGCGAAAGCTCTCGGCTCCGACCGGCATCACCATAAATTCCTGAAAATCGACATTATTGTCTGCATGGGCGCCGCCATTGAGGATATTCATCATCGGCACCGGCAAGGTTTTAGCATTTGTGCCACCGATATAGCGGTAAAGCGGCATTTCCTGAAAAGCGGCGGCAGCTCGTGCGTTTGCAAGCGAGACGGCGAGGATCGCATTCGCTCCGAGTTTAGACTTATTTTCGGTGCCATCGAGGTCTATCATCGTTTGATCGATCAGCGTCTGATCGAGAGCGTCGAGGCCCTCAAGTTCACGGCCGATAATTTCGTTGACATTATTTACCGCGTTCAAAACACCCTTGCCCATATACCGGTTCTTATCGCCGTCACGCAATTCGACGGCCTCATTCTCGCCCGTCGAAGCTCCGCTTGGCACAGCCGCTCGGCCCTGAGTGCCATCCTCTAAGATCACCTCGGCCTCTATCGTCGGATTTCCACGCGAATCCATTATTTCGCGTGCCCAAACCTGCTCAATAAAACTCATTAATTATTGCTCCTAATTGTCTCGTATTTATATATTACGTCTTTTGCATCCTGACCTGCTTTATGCGTCGTTTATTAACCTTTTCGACCATGAAAACGTGGCCATTGAACGGCACCGATTGCCCCTCGGACAATATTTGTCCTGCCTCTGACATCAGGAAGCCGGCGATCGTCGTATAGCCTTCGGAGATCGGCAGATTCATCTCGAGGCGCCGGTTAAGATCGCGAACTGCGAGGCTGCCGTCAAGCAAATAACTTCCGTCCGGCTGCGGGTTTATCTGTTCGTTGACCTCTTCGTCATGCTCGTCCGAAATGTCGCCGACAATCTCTTCGAGCAGGTCTTCGAGCGTGATAATTCCTTCGACGCCGCCGTGCTCATCCACCACAAATCCAAAATGAAATTTCTCTTTCTGCATCTGCCTCAGCACGTCCTCGAGCCGGGCCGTATCGACCACATAATTTGGCTTGTGTATGACCGCAGCCAGCTTGAACGTCTTTGGTCTCAGCAGATATCCGACCAGATCCTTGCTGTGGATAACGCCTACGATCTCGTCAAGCGAGCCGCGATAAACGGGTAGCCGCGAATAGCCGCTCTCGCCAAAAGCTTTTGATATTTCATCCAAAGAACTGGCTTCAGGTATGGCAACGATCTCGGTACGCGGGATCATCGCTTCCTTTACAGTAGTTTCTGAAAACTCAAATACCTTATTGATAAGCGTCCGCTCCTCTTCATTGATCTGGCCGCTTTCCTGCGAGAGTGTGATGAGCTGGCGGATCTCTTCCTCGGTATAGATCGACGTGTGGTCAAGATTTGACGACAAGCCCAACAGCTTTCCAAAAAGACGCCCGGCGTAATTAAGAACCCAAAGTATCGGCGAAAAAACTTTCGCAAACATCTCAAGCGGCCGGGCTGCGGTCACAGCAAATGTTTCGGCCCGTTCGAGCGCAAACATCTTCGGTACCAGTTCCCCCAAAACTACGTGCAGGAAAGTTATAATGGAGAATGCGACAATTATTGCGAGAACGTGTGCAAAATAGACAGCGGAACCCGTCCCGGCGATCGCTTCCGCAATGGGGCTGAGAATTTGTGCGATTGTCGGCTCACCCACCCATCCTAGAGCAAGCGAAGCCAAGGTCACGCCAAGCTGCACCGCCGAAATAAAGCGAGTCGGATTGTCGAGCAGCCGCAGTACAGCCAAAGCGCCGCTGCTGCCTTCGTCGGCGAGTTTTTGCACTCGTGTACGTCGGACAGAAACCAGCGCAAATTCAGACGCAACAAAAAATGCGTTGAGCCCGACGACAATGAAAATGAGTAAAAACTCCAGGATCACTTCGGTCAGTGTAATCGAAGTAACAGATTCCGTATTTTGCAGAAAAAGCAGGATGCTACTGGCAGGGTCGTCCATCGTCAAAATTTGTTCTTGTTATAAAAAGTCATCGCCCGTATGGGCGGAATTTGGTTGAGTATAACATAAATCGAATATGGTTCGGAGTTTCAACTTCTATTGGCTCACCGCTCACCCGATGCCAGCTAAAGCTGGAACTCCGAACTGTCGATCATTTCTTGAATGAGCATCCGGCAAGAACCGCAGCCGCCGCCCGCATTGCAGATCTGCGTGATCTCGTCCACAGTTTCGACCGATCCCTCACGAATATGCATCTCTATCGTCTCTTCCGAAACGCCAAAACAGGTACAAATGAGTGCCTTTTCGCCACGAAACTCCTCGATCTGTTTGAAACGAAAATCGGCAAACGCCGCCTGCAAAGCCTCGATGCAAGCATTACCGCATTGGCGGCGATCCCTTGGAAATAACCCAATTTCCTTGTCGATCTTTGAGTTGAGATCGTCATTATTAAGGCCGTGAAGTTCGCTCAATTGCCTGTCTCTGACAGTTTCCGCCAGAAGATCGACCGCCACGATCATGTATCCGCAGCCATTGCTTTGAAATCCGATTGCGGTGACCGATTTGGTATCCGGATTGATCCGCAAGGTAAAGGAAACAAATGATCCGCATTGAAAGCTTGCCGATCTGCCGACGGCATTCGCACAATCGTCAAGCCCGGCGTTTCGCGTCGCATCAAACCTTTTTTGAACCTGTGGTGGATAGAATCACATTAAGGTAAAAGTAAAAATATCGAAGTCAAAAGGCAAAAGTAAAAAGTAAAAAGTCAAAACCCTCATGTCAGCGATGAATACGAGCAGAGTTTGTGTAAAATGATTAGTGTGAGATTGTTCGCTTTTTGCCTTTTTACTTTTTACTTTTTACTTATCCTCGCCTGCCGTCCGGCGGCTGCTCCGGTTGCGGTTTCAAATCAGCCGGTTTCGATCAACGACCGTCCAACGACAAATTTGCCGCTGCCGCCATCGAAGCCGATCACAGAAATGAGTTGGACGGACGCAAACGACCGTGTGCAAAAACTGTCCAATCTCACTGGAAAAGCCGTCATTCTCGATTTTTGGGCGACTTATTGCGAGCCTTGCCGTCGTGAAATTCCACACTTAAATTCTTTGATCGCCAAATACGGAGTGCAAAATCTTCAAATCGTCGGCCTCAATGTCGGCGGAGATGAGGACAGACCTAAAATCCCTGATTTCGTCGCCACCACAAAGATCGATTATCCGATCGCTTTTCCAGAGAATGAATTAAGCCGTTACATATTCGCGACGCGCGACGATATTCCCCAAACTCTCGTGATCGACCGCAACGGCAAGATCGTGAAAAAAGTAATCGGATTCAGCCCGGCCATTCAAACGGAGCTTGATTCTGCCGTCGAACAGGCCCTAAAGACAAACTGAACACCGCTTCTGCTTTATGAGAGACATCCCCGTCGGCAATGCCAACCTACTCGTTAATTTCGACGACAAATACCAGATCCGCGACATCTATTTTCCGCACGTCGGGCAGGAAAATCATACTGAAGGGTTTCCGTCCCGATTTGGCGTGTGGGCGGATGGGCAATTTTCGTGGGTTTCGTCAGATGATTGGACAAGGAATCTAGAATATCTGCCCGAAACCCTTGTTACAAGAGTTTCGCTTACCAATTCAAATCTTGGCATATCGATAGTTTGCAACGACACAGTTGCAAGCCACGATAACATCTATTTGCGCCGGATCAAGGTGCGGAACAAGGGCGACCATTCGCGGGAGATTCGCGTGTTTCTCCACCACGATTTCCGGATCTATGAAAACAAGGTCGGCGATACTGCATTTTACGACCCGGACACGCTCGCGCTCATTCATTATAAAAAACACAGGTATTTTCTGATAAACACTCAGCCGCATTTCGATGCTTTTGCGACTGGCCGAAAAGCATTTCGACAAAATGAAGGTACATGGCGGGCGGCCGAGAGCGGTGAACTTCACGGAAATGCAACTACCGAAGGGTCGGTGGATTCGACGATCGGGTTGCATTTCCGCCTCGAAGGCAGTCAGGAATACGAATTTTATTATTGGATAGCTGCCGGAGTTTCGCATAAGGAGGTCGCACGGTTAAATCAGCACATCATCGAGCGCGGGCCTCATGCTTATCTGGAATACACCTCTAATTATTGGAAAGCCTGGGTCAACAAGAACACAAGAGACTTTTCCGGTCTGCCAGTCCATATCGTCGATTTTTACAAGCGTTCGTTGTTGATCATAAACACGCAGATTGACGACGACGGAGCAATACTCGCTGCAAACGATTATGATGTGATCGATCGTGCGACGGATCATTACAGCTATCTGTGGACACGCGACGGGGCGTTCGTTGCAAACGCCCTTGACCTCGCCGGATACAGCGAGATGGCACGTGGTTTTTATGAACTCTGCTGCCGGATTATCCATGAACGAGGATATTTTCTTCAGAAATACAACCCGGACGGCACTGTAGCATCGGGCTGGCATCCGTCATGGGACGCGGTGCGCAAAATTCCGCTCGTCCCGATTCAGGAAGATGAAACGTCGCTCGTCTTGTGGGCTCTGTGGCAGCATTACGACAAATATCGAGATATAGATTTTGCTCATCGAGCATACCGGGCACTCGTGCTAAAGGCGGCGGATTTTCTAGTTGCCTTTCGCGACGATGATACAAAATTACCCAAACCAAGCTGGAATCTGTGGGAAGACAGC
>JAYVER010000311.1:0-8630 GCA_043748725.1 Chloracidobacterium sp.
CTGAACGGTTTGCGGTGTGAAGCGGAAAAGCCTCGACGATATCCTGAACGTGTATGTGTCGCCGGTAACGACATTGTCGAACGAGAAAAAACCGAACGAGCTGGTCGTTGCCGTTCGACTGACGCCAAACGAATCGGTAATTGACGCCGTTGCGTTGCGCAGACCACGACCGTCCGGTGTTCTCACCCGGCCGCTGATGGTAACGGTAGGCGCCGGCTGCGAGCCTTTCCAATCCCCCATAATCATAAAAAAATAATTACTCGATGTCCGCTGCACCGGGTTGGTGCCGTCGGAGTTCATTGTAAAGATTGCAAACCCGTTCCTTCCAAAGGCGATTGATGCTCCGTCCCGTGAAAAGCTTGGAAATTCGTCATCTACGCCCGCAGGGGACAGGCGGATGGGAATCGAACCGCCGGCGCTCATGATAAAAATCCCTTGTGCCGTACTGCCTCGGGTGCTTCCGAAGACGATTTGTGATCCATCGGGCGAAAAAGATGGATTGAAGTCGTCGCTCGGGCCAGGATTGGTCAGGCGCGTTTGACCGGAGCCATCGGCGCTCATTATAAAGATGCTGATTACCCTG
Organism: Chloracidobacterium sp.; assembly: GCA_043748725.1. GTDB lineage: Bacteria > Acidobacteriota > Blastocatellia > Pyrinomonadales > Pyrinomonadaceae > OLB17. Next base: position 584 of record JAYVER010000311.1, read on the forward strand.
TCTGGCGGGCCGCTTCTTCTCGTGAAAACAATTTGGCCGCCATCCGGCGAAAATCGTGCGCCACCATCGTCCAAAACATTATTTGTCAGGTGAATCTGGTTGGAACCATCAGCGTTCATTATAAAGATTTCGGAACTACCATTGGTGCCGTTCGGGTCGTTGCCCCGACTAAAAACAATGCGCGAACCGTCGGGCGAAAATCTCGGGCCCCGGTCAACGAGCGTATTGCTGGTAAGGCGAGTCTGATTTGTGCCGTCAGAGTTCATAACATAAATTTGTGCCGTGCCGCTTCGATCGCTATAGAAGACTATATGCGAACCGTCAGGCGAGAAATCGGGGAGGATGTTGTTGTATCCAATACTATTGGTGATGCGCGTCTGGTAGGCACCGTTGGCGTACATCGTATAGATCTCGAAGCCGTTGCCGTCGCGGTTGCTCGAGAAGGCGATTTTTCCCGCAACCGACTGAGCCGACGTGCATGGAGCAAGGACAACAAGCATCACTGTCGCCACAAACATACAGACTAAAATCCAAACTCTTAAGCTATTACTGATATTGGTTATTCTTTTCATTTTCATGATTAAAAATTCTCCTTTTGCCTAATAAGGCGAGAAAACATCTCAAAAGCGCCCATAATTCTTAAAACTTTTTTTTATTTTTCGAAATATCGCCGTATAATTAGCGGTAAATCAGGATTGCCGCCATGAGGTTGACCGACGAAGTAACGAAACTGCTAAACGAGATGAGCGCGGGCGACGAAACGTCCCCGGAAAAGCTGCTTGAGCTTGTTTACGACGATCTCCGTCGGCTCGCAGGCTCATACATGCAAAATGAGCGGAGCGATCATACGCTGCAGGCGACGGCCCTTGTCCATGAGGCTTACATGCGGCTGGTGGATTGGAAAAACGTTTCGTGGCAAAATCGGGCCCAGTTTTTTTCAGTCGCCGCCGAGGTTATGCGTAAGGTTTTGATCGATCATGCCCGTGCCCGACAAATGAAGAAGCGCAGCGGGCACAAACTGGTTCTCGACGAGGCGGTCAGCCTGCCGGATCATCGGCCGATTGACCTGATCGCACTCGATGAAGCATTACTGAGTCTGGAAAAACTCGACCCGCGCCAGGCAAAGATCGTCGAACTGCGTTTTTTTGGCGGCCTTACGATCGAAGAAACCGCATATATTCTGAAGGTTAGTGAAACTACAGTCCGGCGCGAATGGACATTTGCAAAAGCATGGTTTCAACGCGAACTCGGCGGCGGCAATTCCGACAATTAAAGCAGCAGATGACCGATCTTGACTGGCAACAAATTAAATCATTGTTCGCGGAAGCGCTCCTACTCCCGTCTGACCAACACACAGCGTTTCTTGGAAATCGCTGTAACGGCGATGACCGGCTTTTTGACGAGATCAAATCATTGCTTGCCGCATCGGACCAACCCGACAATCTTATCGAGAATAACGCCATTGATCTCGCCGCCAAGATCGGCGGCAGCACCAACGACCAGACGGAACAGCATTTCGGCAATTACCGCATAGTCCGCGAGATCGGCAGCGGCGGAATGGGCACGGTTTTTCTCGCGACACGTGACGATGGCGAATTTACAAAGCAGGTCGCTCTCAAGATCGTCCGTCAGTCGATCGCCGACCGCGACATTATCGAACGATTCAAACGCGAGCGTCAGATACTTGCAAATCTCAATCACCCCAACATTGCAGCATTGCACGACGGCGGCATCAACGAAAAAGGCGAGCCTTATCTCGCCATGGAATACGTTGACGGCGAGACGCTGGTTGAATTCTGCGATCAGAAGCGATTAACTATTCCCGAAAGGTTAAGGCTTTTTATTAAGATCTGCTCGGCGGTTGCATACGCTCACCGAAATCTGGTAGTGCATCGTGACATTAAGCCCTCGAATATCCTGATAACACGAGACGGCGAGCCAAAGCTGCTCGATTTTGGCCTTGCCAGGGCTTTTGAAAGTGACGGCTCAAAGACACAGACAGCACTCCGAGCGTTTACCCCCGCCTACGCCTCGCCGGAGCAGATTCAGGGCGGCAGCATTACAACGGCAAGCGATGTTTATTCGCTAGGCGTGGTTTTCTACGAATTGTTGACCGGAACAAAACCGCTCAATGTCGAGGATAAGAGTTTTGACGAGATCGTTCAGACAATCAATAAAACTGAACCGGTAAAACCAAGTGATGCGGTGACAAAAAAAGAAGAGGAGAAGGGGAGAAAAGGAGAAGGGGAGAGTATTGTTGCCCCGCCTTCAATCTCCCCATCACCCCGTCTCGCTGTCTCCTCGTCTCAATTAAGGGGTGATCTCGATAACATTGCCCTGACCGCGATCCGAAAAGAACCGGAGCGCCGCTTTGCATCTGTTGAGGATTTTGCCAAGGACATTGAACGCCACCTCGCCGGGCGCCCAATCTCGGCACATCCAAATACCGTTGTCTATCTTGCCGGCAAGTTCGTGCGCCGAAACAAAATAGTCGTGGCTGCGGTTTCGTTTATTCTAATTTCCATCGTCATCGGCGCGGCTTTTGCCTTTTGGCAGGCAAACGCAGCTCGTCGCCAACGTGACATTGCCAAGAATGAAAGTGAAAAAGCAGAGAGAATAAATAAATTTCTCCAACAGATGCTTTCATTTTCAAATCAAAGTTTCACTTCTGTTTCACCCGTTGCAAACGGCAAAAATGTGACGGTCAACGAAATGCTTGACCAAATCACACCAACCATTGAGGCTGAACTTGCCGACCAGCCTGAGGTTCGTTCGAAAATTTTGCGCACCATTGGCAGTTCTTATGCCTCGCAAGGTTTTTATGAAAAGGCTGAGAGAAATTTGCGGTCCGCTTTGGATACTCAATTGCAAATTTACGGCGAAAATAATACCGAAACTGCTGACACAATGATTGAACTCGGTGTTCTAAACTATCGTCAATCTAAATTCCAGGATTCCCACCAACTTTTGGAAAAAGCCGCTAATTTTTATAGAAGATATCAAGCCGATTTTCCAAATAATTCTCCTGCTAAATTTATTCAATCCTTAGATTTTCTTGCGGCCAATAAATTTTATGCCGGTGATATAAAAACCTCGGTTTCGCTTTATGAAGAAGGACTAAAAATTGCTTTGAACGCCGACTTAAAAGGCAATGAACGCGAGGTTTTAGCAGGACTCCAAGCGGATTTCGGCTTGATAGTAACGAGATTGGGCGACAATCAAAGAGGCGAAGCTCTGATTCGTCAGGCCATTGCTTTGTATTCCGAAATTTCGAATAAACCGCGGTGGGAAGTCGGAAACGCAAAGGCTGCTCTGTCGCTTAACCTCATCAATCGAAATGATTTGGATTCCGCGCAAAGAGAATTGGCTGAAAGCGAGGCAATAATTAGAGAAACGCTTGGGGATAAGAATCTTTACTTAGCAAGCACCCTCAAAGGGCAGTCTAATCTCTTTATTCAAAAATCCGATTTCAATTCCGCCGAAAAAGCCGCTCGCGAATCGTTGAAAATTTTTCAGGAGATTTTTCCTTCCAATAATCCTTTTTCCGCTGGCACTTTGGTTGCTTTGGGAACAACCTTAACTAAAGCCGGACGGGAGCAAGAGGGCGAGGCAAATTTAAGACAGGCATTAGAAATATATGAGCACCAACCGATGAAGAACTTTACTTTGATTGTGCCGAACATAATCGCCCTAACGGATAATCTTGTTATCCAAAATCGTTTAGTCGAAGCGGAAAAACTTGCCATGGAAACACTTTCCGAAGCGCAGCAAAATCTTGGTGAAGATAATTCGGTAACCCAGAGCGCGATTTCCAATTTGGCAAAAGTCTATGAGAAACAAGGCAAGACAGATTTGACACAAAAATATCGAGCAAAATGATCAAAGCAAAAAGCTGGCCGGAAACCATACGAAATTGGCAGAAACCCTCATAGAGCGTAAAATCAACACAATATGAAGTTTGAAATAATCATTGCAGTGATCATTTTGCTTGCTTTGGTTTTTCTTGCGACGGTGGACATGGCGTTTTCGCATCTCTCCGATGTCGGGCTGCGGCGCATTTCGACGGATGACGAATTTGGCGACCAGCAGAATTCGACCAAATTCCTGCGCCACGTTCTCGAGAACCGCCCCAGATTTCGCTTTGCTCTTTCTTCGGCTATCCAGATACTGCTTATCTGCTTTACTGTTTTGTTAACAGTTATAGTCTCCGAATTTACCGAATCAAAACTAAAATTGCTGGTGATTGCTTTGGTCATCGGCCTCGCCGCAACCGGGTTTTTCCGGCAGATCATCCCTCGTCTACTGGTCAGGAACAATACAGAAAAAAAGCTCCTGTTTCTGCTTCCGGCGATCCGTCCGATATATTCGCTGGTGTCATTTTTCGTTGAACCGATAGCTACGCGGTCGCGCTCGAAAGCCCGACAGAAACTAGAATCGAGCGTTTCACCCGACTCGCCGGATGAGAGGGCGGACGACAACGCCGACGATTTTCAAGCCCTGATGGAAGTCGGCGAAGCCGAAGGCATCATCGAAGAAAAAGAACGCGAGATGATCGAAACGCTGGTCGAATTCAGCGATACGCGGGCGGGTGAAATTATGACGCCCCGCACAGAGATATGTGCGTTACCGATCGACTCGACGGTAAAAGAAGCCCGCGATCTGATCATCGAGGAAAAATATTCACGCCTGCCGGTCTATCGCGACACCGTTGACAACATTGAGGGCATGATCTATGTCCGCGATCTCCTCCAGTCGTGGTTCGAGGGCAAGGAAGATCAGCCTGTAAGCGAAATAATCCGCGACGCCTTTTTCGTGCCCGAAACGATCACCGCCGCCGAATTGCTCAAGAGCATGCAGATCAACCACGTCCAGATCGCGATCGTGATCGACGAATACGGCGGCGTCGCCGGACTTGTTACGGTCGAGGACATACTCGAAGAGATCGTTGGCGAGATCGAGGACGAAGACACCGGCCAGGACGAGATCATCGAGATCATCGAGGGCGATGACGGTTATTGGGATGTGATCGGTTCGACCGAGATCGACAATATTGAGCGGCTTTTCGGTCTCGACCTTGAGGATGACGATTACACGACAATCGCCGGGTTAGTAACCAGCGAAGCGGGTTACGTTCCGAAAGAGGGCGAGAAGCTTAAACTCCGAGGATTAGCCGTCGAAATCCTCAGAGCGGATGAAAAAAAGATTCATTTGCTTAGGCTTCGGAAAATCGAAACTGAAGACGATCACGCGAAAGTCCAAGCTGAAGCGGATTGAGCTTCTTATCTTGCTATTTTCCGTCGTTATTATGAGATATAATCGGAGAAATAAGTCTTAGGAGGTAATGTTATGTCAATTAGACTAGGCGACGTCGCACCGGATTTTTCGGCGGAGACGACTCACGGAACTGTTAATTTTCATGAATGGCTCGGTGACAGCTGGGGCGTTTTGTTTTCTCACCCGAAAGATTATACGCCGGTCTGCACGACCGAACTTGGCATGGCGGCGCGGCTGAAACCCGAATTTGAAAAGCGTAATGTCAAGATCATCGGCCTCAGTGTCGATCCGCTTGATTCGCATATTGGCTGGGAAAAGGATATTGAGGAAACGCAGGACACGGCCGTGAATTTTCCGATGATCGCCGACAGCGACCGCAGGGTCTCCGATCTTTACGACATGATCCACCCAAATGCGAGCGATACGTTCACCGTGCGTTCCGTTTTTGTCATCGGGCCGGATAAAAAGGTAAAACTCACACTAACGTACCCGGCGAGCACCGGCCGCAATTTTGACGAGCTTTTGCGGGTGATCGATTCCCTGCAACTGACAGCGAATTACAGCGTCGCGACACCGGTCAACTGGAAGGACGGCGACGACTGCATTATCGTTCCGAGCGTTTCGGATGAGGATGCCAAAGCGAAATTCCCCGCGGGTTGGAATGCCGTCAAGCCGTACTTACGAATAACGCCGCAGCCTAATAAGGTCAGTTAATCCGGTCGATTTGATGAAAATACAAGCGAAGATCGAGGGTGAAAAACTCAATGTGGAGATCACCAGACATAATGGAACTGTCGCGGCGAATGTAGATGGCCGTGAATATATGCTTGACGTTTCCGAGCCAGAACCAAACATATATTCGTTTAGAAATGGCGGTCGGGTCGTCGAGGCCTTTGTTTCGCCCGGCACCATTGCCGGCCATTCAAAAGTAACGATTAACGGTCACGAATTCGAGATCGACCTTATCGATCCGAAACGGCTTCGCGGCTCGGGTGTCCAAAGCGACTCCACGACAGGCACGGTCGAGATCAAAACGGCAATGCCAGGCAAAGTAGTGCGTGTTTTGGTTGAGTCGGGTACCATCGTCGAAAAGGGTGACGGCGTCATCATTGTCGAAGCAATGAAGATGCAGAACGAAATGAAATCACCGAAGGACGGTGTGGTAAAAGAGATTCGAACGACCGAGGGTGCAACCGTCAATGCCGGCGATGTCCTCGCCATTATCGAATAGTCCTCCGACAATTTCATTCAAGCTGCTGCAAGAACCGATGTTCCGTGCAGAATCGCTCGGACGGGACTTGTGATCTCAGCCATCATCACTGCAAAGCCGTCAAAGTTCAATTGCTGCTCACTGTCCGAAAGTGCCGTTTCGGGAGTTGGATGAACTTCTACGATCACTCCATCCGCTCCGACAGCAATCGCGGCCTTTGCCAGAGGCGATATCAGGCTCCGCTTCCCAGTCGCGTGTGACGGGTCAACGATAACGGGTAAATGTGTCATTTCTTTGACAAGGGCGACCGCCGCCAGGTCTTGGGTATTGCGCAGGCTGTGATCAAAGGTTTTTATCCCGCGTTCGCAGAGCACGACATGTTCGTTGCCGCCGTGAAGCAGGTGTTCCGCCGCCGCGAGCCATTCCTTGACCGTTGCCGATGCACCGCGCTTTAGCAGGATCGGTCGGTTGGTTTTCGCGAGTTTTCTGAGCAGTGCAAAATTTTGCATGTTCCGTGCCCCGACTTGCAGCATATCCGCGTGATCGCAGATGATCGCGACATCGTCTTCGCTCATCACTTCCGTTACGACCGGCATCGCGGCGATATCGCCTGCCTCACGAAGCAATTTCAGCCCTTCGACGCCGAGACCTTGAAAATCATAAGGTGAAGTTCGCGGTTTATACGCTCCGCCGCGAAGGATCGACGCACCGCTTCGTTTTACGGACAAGGCCGTGTCGATCACTTGTTCGCGCGATTCGACCGAACACGGTCCGGCGATCACGACAACTTCGTGGCCTCCGATCGGAATGTCTCCGACGCGGACAATCGTTCGCGTCGATGTCGGAAACGAAACGAGCGGCAAGCCGACCTTTTTGACTTGCGCGTTGGCCTCGTGGTTAATATGTCTGCTTATCCCTGCATCATGCATTTTGATTACTCCAATTTTCTTAATTTCCAATAATTGCGAATGTGGTTCTGTTATCTGTCGCGTTGGCGACGTGTTGGTTCAATATCCGTGCACCGTAAATGTCCGCCGCCCGCTTGCTGCAGATCGCCGCACACAATTGAAGTCTGTCCATAACAACAGACCGCACGCTCGACGCGGTGTCGCTGCCGGGAACCTGTGAAAGATGCGGATTTGACGCGAAAAATGCCGAGCATTGCCGCAAAGCCTCGATATGTGAATAAACCGATGTGATATTTTCAATTGACGAACCCGGCGTTCCGGCCAATACGTGCTCGATCTCAATGTCGATCTCGTCGATCCGCCGCATTCCACATGTCTCAAGCAGTTTGACAGTAGATCTAATGTCGCCAATAATGCTGTTTCTCTGGGGTATCACGGCAAAGTCAGCAAGCCCCGCCCGCACCGAGCCAAATGCTTCGTCAAAAGAAACGCATTCGGTGATCTCGACATCGTCGCCAAAATATTTCGACGCCGCCTCTTCGCTGTACGATCCCCGAATGCCCTGTATCGCTGCCTTTGTCATCGTGTCACTCCATTTGAGACGATCTCATTACGCGTTTCCGCCTGAATTCGCCGTGATTCGTCGAGAATCCTC
>JAYVER010000312.1:0-22735 GCA_043748725.1 Chloracidobacterium sp.
GCGCCAGGCGCACAAGATTTCCATAGGAAGGCTAAATCGCAAAAACTTATGTCACGCTATAAAAACAGACGGGAATCACTAGATTTCATGCGGTTAGACAAGCAAACGTTAGAAGCGTTATGCTCGGACGAAACATTCTCAACCATAATTAGGCGAAATGAGGGTAAAAAGGGCTTTACGACGCGCGGCCTGTTTCAAGCACCGATGTACGAAGGCGAAGGATTGCCCGAAAATACTGATCCTGAATTGCACCTATTTCCGGACTCAGCGATTACTTTCGAGCTTCAGCTCCTGCATGACCGCTCTGGTGGTTATGAAATCAGGTTTGCCCGGAATGGAGCCGGGCGGCACTTCAAATATCCATACCCTGACCTTGTAAAGAAAAAACCAGGGCGAAATGATCACCTCTTGGCCTCTTATGATTTCTGTGACAACCTAGAAGATTACCTTGCAACCACTCTTTCCATGCTCCTTTACGCCTGTGCGAAGAAGCACAGCAGTCCGAAAGAGCGTAAGGAAGCATTCGAATCCATTCTCTCCATTCTGGAGTACCAATACAGGCAGCTTTTGGATTGGCATCGGTGGAAACCGGTGGGAACACGAGAGCCCGGACAGAAGAAGATCACGCCTCTTTCGAAAACTGGGGGGATTCCTAAGGGCAAAATAACTGTGTTAATGCCAGTCAAAGCTGGACGGGAGCCAGAGATAAGCCGAGACGAGCTGGAAGAACGGATTCTTACCGCATTTTCCGAACTTGATGAAATCGGCATAAAGATTACACAGGATACGGTCGGTGAACGCGTCTTCCCAAATGCTGACCCGGAAATCGAAAGTTACGGAAGGAAATTACGCGGCGCGCTCAAGACAAACCAATTGAGTTGGAAAGAGCTAAAACGTAATTTTGAGGTCTTTTATAAACGCAGAAACCCCCGGTGAAGCCTTATTTTTCAGCTCCAGTAACAATCTAAGTTTCATTACCTCGGAATTTCCCATTTGATTGAAAAAGAAAAAAGGCCAACTAGATTAGTCTCATCGGACATCGCAGGGTCTCTCTAGAATTGAGTTGGAAGTGTAGATCGGAGTGGTTTCTTATTGTCAGGACAGGCTTATCGGATGTATGATTGTCCGAAATAAAATATGCAGACAATTTCCCTCAAATGCTCTAACTGCGGAGCCAATTTGGATATACGCCCTGAAGTTAAGAATTTGGGTTGCGGCTATTGTGGCGCAAGTTTAACCGTGCAACGTGAAGGCGGTTCAGTTTACCTAACACAAATTGCGGAAGGGATATCCGCTGTTCGCACTGGCACCGACAAAACAGCGGCGGAACTCTCTATGCAACGTTTGGAGCGTGAAGCTGACGCGATCAATCAAACGTATGTCGGACTCCTAACAGAGGCGAATCGCCGCAAAAGCTCTTCGGCAAGCATCGCAATGGCGGCTGTGATAATTGGATGTGTTATTACGATCTGTAATTTCAGCGATAAACTAACCACGTACTCTGGCGGGTCTTTGCTGATGATTTTTGGAGCAATACTTGGAATTCCGGTCGTTCTTTGGTTTCTCAATTCGTCGGACGTTGATCGTAAATTGGCTGAAAGTTCTAAACCGCTCAAGGCTGAGTATGATCGAATTCAAACCGAAATAGGTAAGAAACGGGAAATAGCTAATCAGTAACTACGGAGTTGGAAATGCGCATTCTTTCCACATTTATTTTTGCAGCTCTATTTGTCGGATGCTCTAGCCCGACGCCGGAAGGCCCGCGCGTCCCAAATCATCAAATCTCTCCAACGGCCAACAGTCCTACGCCAGCGCCAACCAGCACACCAAATATAAAAGCCGAACTAGAAGAGGATTTCCGTCAAGCGGGAATCGATGGAGATATTAAGGCTCTTAAATCGCTACTCTCGCAAGGGGTAAATATTGATGCCGCCGATGACAAGGGGTGGACGGCACTACGAGGGGCAGTTTTTGGCGAGAACATTCCGGCTGTAAAATTTCTCTTAAAAAATAAAGCCGATCCAAACATACAACTTAAAGACGATGGTACTACCTCTCTACTCTGGGCAGTAGATAACGAAGATATTGAGATTGTAAAAGCGTTGCTCGATGCCGGAGCCAATCCGAATATTCCAGATACCTTTACCAAAAGGACACCTTTGATGTCGGCTGCGGACACCGAAAACTATATATTAACCGAGTTACTGCTCAAGCATGGGGCGGACATCACTATCACTGATAAATATGGCGAAAATGTTCTTCTTCAGGTTGGTGAGCGGCTTGAGGATGAGGGACACGCTAAAACACCGAAATTCCTGCGCACGATGTCACTGCTCGTCAAAAAAGGAAGGGAAAAGGGCATCCTTCGATGAAATGAACAAAGACACCAATTCCTAGCCAAACAAAACGAACGTTGGCAACGCATCTGTCGCGGATTGTGGCAGTGCACACGAAAATTGGAGATGAAAGACATACAAACTCGAATATGGCAAAAAACAAATTCCGACGAATTACGCAGGACTGGCTTGCATCGATAAAGGAACCCGGTTGGAGTGAATCATTGCTTGATTACTCCAAAACACCCGAAGGAAAAGAATCAGGATTTTTCCCTAAAGCGGACGGAAGCGGAGTTAGGATTGGCAGAGGTTTTGGCTATTGCGAATATGAGGGCGAAGGCTTGCCGGACGGAGAAGGAGAATCACTCTCATTCGATATTCGCGTTGTCGATAATCGGGATCAAACTGTGGAACTGCTGATAGCCCGGAAAGGATCGGGACGCCATTTCAAGTTTGAGTTCGACGGGCTCCACGATTCGAGCCAGCCAATTGATAAAGGCGAGGGTCTAATTTCTTATCAGAATCGGACCGCCATTTCTATTCACGAGTTTCTTCGCTGCATTGAGTACGATTTGCCAATGAATCTTTATTACTTGCTCTGGGCGTGTCTTCTCCAATTTGAAGACCGCAGCCGTAAAAAAGAGGCGTATGATAACATCAGGACAAACTTGGAATGGCAATTTAAACCGCTACTAATATGGGATAAGGATCGGTTTAAGATAATTGACGAACAGGTTATTCACGGCATCAAAACAACAACGTCCGTTCCAACTGAAAGCGGAAGGACTCCCGGCTCAAAAAGCCCGCGCAAACTATCGAAACGGGAAGAACAACGGAAAAGCGAGCGGTTGACTAAAATCAAGGCCGCGATCAAGACTTCGGGATATAACAACGAAAACAAGGCAGAACTGGCTCGGATTATAGGCATCACTGCTCCAACCTTTCGAGCTTGGCTTAAAAGTATTGACGTAACTTCAAACAAAAAATTCTATGACCTGATTCGTGAGGTGGAAAGTCACTAATTAAATTTAATTAGTGACTTTCCGAAAATTAGTTTTGTTAGATACATCTCCGATAAATTGTCTTCAGCAGAGAGTTTTCTTTGCTGAAGATTTTTCTTTTTGGAGACACAAATTTATGACAACAAAACTTTTGAACGTGCGAGAGGTTGGGGAAATTCTCGGACTGAAGCCGGCGCGGGTTTATGAGATGACGCGCAAGAAATTCCTTCCCTTCGTGTTATGCGGCGAAAGGCAATACAAATATTCGGCAACCGCAATCCAAAATTGGATCGACAACGGTGGCAATCAGGATCAGAAAAATGACGAGGTAAAAAACTATGAATAGAAATGAAAAAGCCGACCTTCGCGGGATCGGCTTCGATTTGAAAACTAATTTCACGGGCGGTGAAATACAGGCGTTTTCTGTTTCAGATTATAGCACAGATTTGGAATCAGTTGCGTCAATTATTGAGCGAATGATGCGACCGGGCAAAGCGATCAGATGCTATCGCTGCTTTGCGTGTAAACGGCATTTCGCGGCCTCAAAGATGACAACGGCGCTTGTCCTATGCCGCGAGTGTCTGACAGCGACACGCGACAAAGGACGCATCGCACGGCGAAACGTGATTGACCGGATCACAAACGATTTTCGGATATTTCTACGCGGACGGCTGGAAGCAAAATGAAAGAAGAAAACTATAACCAGCCGATAGACGCGGACGCGATCCGGGCGGACGCCGAAGCGATGCTACGCGATCCGGGCGACGCGGGCGATCCTGAAGCGGACGGCTTTCAAAGTCTATTCAAGATACAGACGGCAAATCGCTGGCTGGAAGAAGCAAGCCACAGACCCGCGCCGAAGATGCTATTCGGAGAATTTTGGTTTGAAGGTGAAATCTGTATTTTGTTCGCTGATACAAACGTCGGTAAATCTATCCTTGCCGTGCAAATCGCGGATGCACTTTCGAGAGGTGATCGTATCGACGGCATACCCCTAGAAGCAACGTCTCAAAAGGTGATCTATTACGACTTCGAGCTATCAGATAAGCAATTCGAGGCGCGGTATTCGGAGAAGAAGCCCGGCTCGGACTTCTATTCAAATCCTTATCAATTTGACGCGAACCTGTTACGCGCCGAAATAGACCCGGATGCTGATATTGAACACGGCTTTGCGGATTTTGAAGACTATCTTAACTTTTCGCTGGCACACTCAATCCAAACTTCCAGCTCAAAAGTTCTGATTATCGATAACCTCACCTATTTGAAAAATGAGACCGAACGGGCAAAAGACGCATTGCCGTTAATGAAGTATCTCAAAGCGCTCAAATCACGGTTTGATCTGTCAATACTTGCCCTTGCTCACACACCGAAACGCGACCTTTCAAAGCCGATAACCCGAAACGATCTGCAAGGCTCGAAGATGCTGATTAACTTCTGCGATTCGTCGTTTGCCATAGGCGAAAGCTGCAAAGACAAAGGGCTGCGCTACTTGAAGCAAATCAAAGTAAGAAACGCCGAAATTAAATTTGATACGGAAAACGTCTATCTTTGCCAAATTCAGAAGCCGGACAACTTTCTGCACTTTGAGTTTTTGTCCTTTTCCAGCGAACGCGAACACCTCCGCAATCTATCCGAGACCGACAAATCTGCGATGATTGCGACCGCAAAGCAGCTATCGGCGGACGGCAAAACGCAGAGAGAAATCGCGTATGAGCTTAGCATTTCGCTTGGAGCGGTAAACAAGTATTTGCGTTCATAGCGTTCACGGTGTTCACGCCGTTCATACCGTGAACACCGTGAACAAAATGAACAACTGAACAACCTTATGAATAGACCGGAACTCGAAAAATATCACGGTTCAGGATCACGGCACAATTGCCCGGCTTGCGGACGCGGGAAGAAGTTTACGCGGTATATCGACACAGAGACCGGGCGTTATATCGCGGACAATGTAGGACGCTGCGACCGTGAGACATCTTGCGGCTATCACTACACGCCGAAGCAATACCAAGCGGACAATCCGGGCGCGTCAAATGTCCGCAAAATGTCCGTTTTTGAGCGAGTATCATTGCCCGGCTTGAACGGTAAAAACGGCTTAGAACGCTGCTATGAAGGGCGTTTGCAACCGAAGAAGCCTGATTATCTCAAAAAGGCTCATTTACTTGAGACATTTACCGATTACGATCAAAACGCCTTTGTGCAATTCCTTCTAGGACTCTTTCCTTACACTTCAGAAGATGTTAATCACGCGGTCAAGGACTATAGGATCGGCACAAAGGACGGTTACACCTGTTTTCCGATAATCAGTAAGAGCGGCTACGTCTGCAAAGCCAAGTTAATGAAGTTCGATCCGGCAACGGGAAAGCGGCTCAAAGAAGACTATTCGATAAGCTCGCTGCAATCGAAATTGATAAAGGCTGGGGATCTGAAAGAAGACTTCGAGACCGACAAGGATGTTTTCTTTGGCGAACATTTATTACCGAAATATGACGGCTTGCCGATTGCAATTGTTGAAGCGGAAAAATCGGCGGTGATCGCTTCGATCTGCAATGGCGTCTTTCCTGATATGGTTTGGCTGGCTTCCGGCTCGAAGCAATGGTTAAAGCGCGAACGGCTTGCCCGGCTCGGATGTGATCGAACAATCATTCTCTATCCAGACGCAGACGCCTTCGAGCTTTGGCAATCAATCGCTTCACAGGCTAGAGCGATCGGTTTGACGGTCAATGTATCCAACCTTATAGAAAAACGCGCCACAGACGCAGAGAAGGCGAACGGCTCGGACTTGGCGGACTATCTGATCTGTGATCAAACCGCAATCAATGAACATAACGGACAAACGCACGGCGATCTTGAGACGATTCGACAGGAACGCATTGCAATAATGATGTTTGACGGCGGTTTGACCGAAGAACAGGCCGAAGCCGAAATAGTGGACTCTGGCATTTATCAAGATGCGATTCGATCCGTTCGTAGAAGCGGTGCAAGCGAAAAAGTGTAGCACAAAAGAGCGGTGATTTATGGGACTCGAACGGCGTGGAAACGGCTTGTATTTTTACCGAAAACAAAGGATCGGTAACCGTGTTATTTCTGAATATTGCGGTGCTGGCACGTTGGCAAATTGTTTCTATATTCTTGACCAGCAAAGGCAAGAAGAAGAATGGACTGAAAAAGAAACAAAGAAGCGATCCTTCGAAGCGGAGAAGCAAATTGAAGACGAACTTGATAGCGAAATCGAATCAGTTTTCGGATGTGTCAAAACCATCGAGGATGCACTTTTTCTAATCAATGGTTATCACGTTCATTCGAGACAATGGAGACGCAAAGCGAAATGAAAGAGAAAAAAGTAAAGCCTGAAGATGATTTGTTTGTCGCTCTGATACGGCGAACCGACAAAGAGAACCCGAAACCTGAAGACCTGAAAAGGATTCGAGCGATTCTTGATGAAGATTCGAGTCTAGTTAGATTGAACGACGTTAGCCAACACGCCTTCAAGCGCGCAATCCAAAGCTATGCTTCGCAATCGGCTTTACAGAAAGAACTTCTCGAAAGACAAATTAAAGAGAAACAAGAATCTATGGACTATGACAATGAAAATGTTTTTGTGAAGATGCTGATCGACCAGGTGATCTTGAACAACATTCGGCTAAATCAGCTCGAAGCACTTCACGTTTCAAAGCTCGACGGCTCACATTCGACCGAAGCCGGAATCTATTGGGATCGACGGCTTTCTTCGGCTCAAAGACGCTTTCTAAAGGTGTGCGAATCACTGGCAAAGGTAAAGAAGCTTTTAAGCGAAGCTGGATTGAAGGATCAGCAAGCTAGGAATAAGGAATCTCAAAACACTCTAAACTCACAGAAGCTTTACAAGATGTTAAGTGATTAGACAGCTGGCTTTTTCTGATCTTTAACCTTCGCCGGGCGACCGGGCTTTCGATCTTGGACAAGTTTTAGATCGACTTCTTTTATCACATATTGCGATCCAAGTTTTTGGGCTGGAAGTCTGTCTGCTTTTATCAATTGATGGACGCGCCAAACGGTTATCTGAAGTCTTTCGGCAACGTCCTTAACGGTGAGTAAGTTCATACTCGAATACTAGCAAAAAATAATTAAAAACTCTACAAAGAAAGTGATACTTTAACTTGACTAACTCTACAAGAATTTGTATAGTTTAGACAGTTAGTTAATCAATAAATAACGGAGAAACGAAATGACAAAGATCACACCATTAACACGCGAAGAAGCAACTAAACGGGCATTGGCATCGTTGCCGGAAAGACTTCAAAGGCTCAATACAGAGTTGGCAATCGAGCGCTCAAAGGACTTTGAAACACTCTTTGCGGTTCACGGTGAACACAGATTCAAAGTGTCGATCTTTCGGCACGGCTCAAACGGCTTCGTTGCGACCTGTAAAGCGGCTGGACACGTTCACAGATACAATGGCGAACTTCCAAGCTATGCCTTTGCGAAATTAACGGAATCGCTCAAGTGGGTTGCCTCACGGCTCGACTATGAAAAGAATATGGCGGAAAACTTTCGGGTTGCCGCTTAATCAAAGAAAACGAAACGGAGAAAAACAATGGCTGGACAAATTAGAAAACAAAAGCGGTTAGACGGCTCAATTATCGAAGATAGCTGGCTAGTTAGAGTCTTTCTCGGACGCGAATCTGACGGCAAGCGGAAGTATTACAGCAAGACAATTCACGGCACAAAGCACGACGCGCAGAAATTCTTGAACGCGAAACTCCGAGAGAAGGACTTAGGCATCTTTGTAGAACCGGCTTCGATGCACCTTAACGATTATCTCGACCGCTGGCTTAGAGACGTAGCAAAACAGAAACTTTCGGAGCGAACCTTCGAGAATTACGAAGCACTTTTGAAAAGCCATATTCGAGGTAAGATCGGCTCAAAACGACTTTCTGATCTTCAGGCATACGACATCCAAAAGCTATACAAAGAAATGAATGATGCTGGCTATTCATCTCGAACCGTTAGACACGCTCACACAGTTCTATCTTCCGCGTTGAAACAGGCCGTCCGGTGGAGACTGATCTTTCAAAACCCCTGCGATCTTTGCGAACTTCCAAAGCTGGTAAAAGCCGAAATGAAATGCTTCACGCTTGACGAAGTGAAACGCTTTCTGGAGACCGCAAAAACCAGCAAGCATTACACGCTTTTTCTACTCGCAATTCAAACAGGAATGAGACCGGAAGAATATCTGGGCTTGCAATGGAAGGACATTGATCTTGATAAGAAAGTCTTGTCGGTAAGACGTGCTTTAATTGCCAGAAAAGGCGGTGGTTACTATTTCGCAGACACGAAAACGAAGAAAAGCCAAAGAAGCATAGATTTTCAGGACACGCTTGTTTCAGAATTGCGACGGCATAGACGCGATCAGCTAGAACAAAAAATGAAGCTGGGCGCGGACTATGAGAATCTTGATCTTGTCTTTTGTACCAATTGGGGAAGCCCGTTAGACCATTCCAACCTTGCAGAGCGAATCTTCAAAGGACTTCGAGACGAAGCCAACGTTTCAAAAATAAGACTTTACGATCTTCGGCATACGACCGCGACCTTAATGCTGGCATCTGGAGAAAATCCGAAGATCGTTGCCGAAAGGCTCGGACACTCTTCGATTGTCTTAACGCTGGACACCTATTCGCACGTCTTGCCAACTATGCAAAGAGACGCGACCGACAGGCTAGAAAAATTGATGTTTGGAACGTGATTTTCAGACGTTGGCGCACGCTAGGCGCACTTAGACAAAAAGGCAAGCTGTTTCGGCTTGCCTTTCTTGTTTGTAAACTATTGTGTTTCTTATGGTTACAACGATTCTAAATTAACATCTGGAAATTTGACGTAATGTCTTTCAACCATACCGTCAGAGTATAACGCTTTTCGTTTTTGCCGGACAAACGTCGGGTTTAGCGGTTGACCACAAGATTCTTTACCCGCTCGCCGACATCGCGAAAATCGACGTTTTCGGCGTAGATCTGCTCAAAGTATTTTGCGGCGGTCTCTTCGTTGCCGTTTGCTTCATAGGCTAATGCGAGTTCGTACCAGAGGCCGTGATATTCTTCGTCTGAAATATTGGGGGTCTCGAGGGCTCTGATAAACCACGTGATCGCGTGCTTTGGTTTCCCATTTTGCTGAAAACAATGGCCGAGCAGATTTGCACATTGAAAGAACCGGCGCGTGCCGTCATTTGGGTCCGTGAGGTTGGCGGCGTCCTGAAATTCGCGGATCGCCTCTTCCGTCAGACCCATTTCCTGATACGCGACCGCGGTATGATAGTGCGTGTCGTAGTCGCCTCTCTCATCAGATTCTGAGCCTTCTAGGCCGAATTCCGACCGAATCTCATTTATCCCAAGCGAGCTTCCGACAACTTCGGCGTCGTTTACCGGCGCGGCAACCTCTGCTGCCGGGGCTCCGCCGATTCGGCTCCGCAGATCGGCAAACTCCGGGCGTTCGCCAAATTCCTGTGCGAGCTCGGTGATTGCTTTCACGGCGAGGTCTTTGTAATCGTTCTCGATGTAAAAGTTAATGCTTTCAAGCTCTTTCTGAACCTTTTCCTCGTCAGTATGCGAAAGCGATGACGCATCCCTATCGTCAGACGATTTCGATTCCGCTGCGTTTTCGACGATCTGTGCATTGATAACATTGCCATTCCTTTCAATCCCGTCAACTGGTGTCGCTTCAAATCCGGGCTTGTGACCGTTTGTATGAACGGCATCGGCGGTGGTTGGCTCAGATTTTTCGGTTTCCTCAGCCTCGTCTTTCACAAACTGTGCTTTCAGCAGCTCTTCATCGATACCACTATCGTCAAAACCGTATTGCTCGTTGATCTCATTAAGGCGGTCGCGGTAACGCGTTTCGTGCGGACGGATGACCACGAGCTGGGCAAGCGAATATCGTTCGTCATCGATAGACGCTTTTGAGGCGGCAGCCGCATAGAGCCGTTCCAGAGAGAGCCGGAAACCTGTCTCGTCGTTCAACCACGAATTGTACCTGACAAGGAGACGCAAGCCGGTCAACTGCGCCGGGTCGCGTTCCAGTATCTCGTTTATCCATTTGCCGCATTCGTCGGACTGACCGCCGGCGAGCAGATATTCCGAAGACATCGTCAGGATACGGGCAGCCGATTCCGGGTCGTTTACATTCAGATAGATGCGGATCAGATCGAGGAACTTCGGATAATTCGCCGGTTCGATCTCGACCAGTTTAATAACTGCTTTTTCTGCCCCGGCCGCGTTTTGCGAGTCGAGACAGCAATCGATGAGCAGGTAAAGAACGTCGCGATTGTACGGCTCATTTTCGAGTATCTCTTCGAGCAGCGAAGCGGCCTTACCGGCACGTCCCAGCGCCGTCTGAGCCTTGACCAGTCCGCCGAGTATCCGCAGATCGGTCGGTTTGATGTCATAACCTTTCATCAAGCAGCGGATCGCCTCTTCATGCTTGCTTTGTCTGCTAAATCTGGCTCCGGCTTCGGAATAAGCCTCCACCGCTTCATCTTTTTGGTTTTCGCGCAAGTAGGAGTCGGCGAGATTGAGGCAGACATCTGTATTGTTCGGGTCAAGCAGAGCGATCTGCTTGTACATCGAGAGAGCCTCAAGCCGTCGACCGTTTTTCTCGTAGTGTTTGGCGAGCGTCGCATAGTGCGATCGAGCCTCAGAAAGCGAGCCTTTCGACCTGTGCAGTTCGGCAAGCTTTGCCGAAACCTCTATCGAATCAGGCTGAATGCGGGAAATTTTGTTATAGATCGCTATCGCCTTTTGCGAAAAACCCTGCGTATTGTAATGATCCGCAACCTGTATGTAACAATCTACGGCCTCACGCTTTTCCGAGCTTTTCGCGTACAGATCGCCCAGCATATTGAGCGTCGCAATATCGCGCGGGTCGTTATCAACCACCGAGCGGTACTCGGTGATCGCCGAACGTATTTTGCCCTGGGCAACGTAACGCTCCGCATTCCGCATCGCCTTTGTTTTATCGAAATTCATTATGATCTTGTTCGGAACTTCTCGTTCGGTGGTCAGCCAGGCACGCCGCCTAAGGGGGGTCAGGTTTTGAAAGGTGTGCACAGGTCAAAACACGCGCGAACCTGTATTTCTAAATCTAACACGGAGAAATATGAGTGTCAATGTTTTTTGGCATTGTTTGACTTTGTTTTGCAAATAAGTGTAACACAGCCAAAGCGGGACTTTTCTACAAACTGCCAACAGCACTATGCTCCTTGAGCTGATGTGCTGGACGTTGTCTTAAACCGTCACCGATTCGCGGTATTCGCCCCAGACGGTTCTGAGGCGGTTGCTGATCTCGCCGACTGTTACCTCGGCTTCGACGGCTGTCAGGATGCGCGGGAGCAGATTTTCGGTGCCGCGTGCCGCTTCTTCGATGGCATGGAGGGCGTTTTCGGCATCGGCGGCGTTTCGTTTTGCTCGAATGGCTTGCAATCGCGCAACCTGTTCGCGTTCTATCCGCTCGTCGATGCGAAGAACCGGGATCGATGCTTCGTCCGTTTGAAAGCTGTTGACTCCAACTACGACCGCGTCACCCGTCTCAACAGCGCGTTGGTATTGATAGGCGGCTTCCTGTATCTCGCCCTGAACATAGCCAGTCTCGATGGCCCGCAGCATGCCGCCCATCGCGTCTATCTTTTCTATGTATGCGACCGCTATTTTTTCTAGCTGTGTGGTCAATTCTTCGAGCGCGTAGCTGCCGGCGAGCGGGTCGACCGTGTCGGCGACGCCTGATTCGTGGGCAATGACTTGCTGGGTGCGCAACGCGATGCGGGCGGCGTTTTCGGTCGGCAGCCCAAGAGCCTCGTCGAGCGAATTTGTATGCAGGCTCTGCGTCCCGCCAAGCACGGCGGCAAGCGCCTGTATCGTCGTGCGGACGACATTAACCTCCGGCTGTTGAGCAGTAAGCGTCGAGCCAGCCGTCTGCGTGTGAAACCGCAGCATCAATGACTTAGGGTCTTTCGCACCAAACCGGTCCTTCATTATCCTCGCCCACAAACGTCGGGCTGCGCGGAATTTGCAGATCTCTTCGAGCAGATTGTTGTGAGAATTAAAGAAAAACGAGAGTCGCGGTGCAAAATCATCGACCTTCAGCCCGACGCTGATCGCCGCATCGACATAGCAAATGCCGTCTGCAAGTGTGAAAGCGAGTTCCTGAGCGGCGGTCGAGCCGGCCTCGCGAATGTGATACCCGGAGATCGAGATAGTATTCCAATTCGGTACCTCGGCGGCACAATAGGCGAAGGTATCGGTGATTAGCCTTAAGGAAGGTTTTGGCGGATAAATGTACGTGCCACGGGCGATGTATTCCTTAAGAATGTCGTTCTGGATCGTGCCGCTGACCTTTTCAAAACTCACATTTTGCTTCTTCGCGACCGCCAGATAAAGACACAAAAGCGTTGACGCGGTTGAGTTTATCGTCATCGACGTCGAAACCGTATCGAGCGGAATGCCGTCGAGCAGCGTCAGCATATCGTCAAGGCTGTCGATCGCGACGCCGACCTTGCCGACCTCGCCCTCCGCAAGGGGATCGTCCGAATCGATCCCGATCTGCGTCGGCAGGTCAAACGCAACGCTCAGACCGGTCGTCCCCTGCGACAGCAGATATTTATAGCGTGCATTCGACTCCTCGGCGGTCGCAAAACCTGCGTACTGGCGCATCGTCCAAAATTTGCCGCGATAGAGATTTTTGCGAACGCCCCGCGTGTATGGAAACTCGCCGGGTACACCGAGGTCCTCGGCATAATTTACGGGTTTTGTGTTTTCGGGATTAAAGTCGCTGGGCAGTTCGATGCCCGATGAAGTCTCAAATTTGTCTCGACGCTCTGCCATTTGGTGACTAGATTAGCACAATTCGGCGGGCTGGTACCGAGAATAGGGGCTAAAGCCCTTCGGCCTGAATGATATCCTCGAAGCCCTTCATCTTGCTGTACTCTTGGAAGGAAATGTTGCTGAATCTGTAGAGTCGTTTATCAAATGGCCGTTATGAGTCTATTAGGATTTTGATGATCTCATCGCGACAAACACGAGACAAGACTGCTCCCATCGTTTCGCACGTCCTTCGAACTTCGGCCTTAATCAGGTGATGAACATCGTCATCAATACTCAAAGTAACTCTCATAGACTCGATTCTGAAACCGAGCCGGAACAATGTCAATTTGCGAATAAGTACCAGGTCAATTATCTACGAAATGTCTTCATCGCGTAGCGATGAAGACATTTCCTAGATTTCACCTTTTTGAAGGACTTTTACATCTACATTATGTCTCTTTGTGTCAATTATTTACGCCCCCACCTTGCCGGCTATAGGTTAGCGCCCGCAAACGATAGCAGTCTCAGACAAAAAACTGCCCCAGGTCACACAACCCGGGGCGGAAAGACGGCCAAGATCAATTGAAGAAAACCGGCCTGATTATCCGAAGATCAGGGAGGACTTTCGGATCGATAAAGCGTAAGACAACGCTGAACACTCAATTTCCGGTGTTTTGGATCAGGACTGGATTGCTGCTGAATGCTCCGCGAGTGACGAAGAGTTCTTTGCCATCGGCTGTCCATCTGGGGTCGAAGGTCGGTGTTCTGAAGTCCGTTAGCTGTCGCGGCTTGCCTTTGCCATCGACCGGTATGCTCCATATATCGCCAGTACCATACGAAATCAAAGCGATTGTGCGGTTGTCCGGTGCCCATCGTGGTCTTTCTACATTGAAATTATTAGCGGGAATATCGATCAACTTCACAGCGCCCTTTGTCGTCAGTATTACCAACTTCCTTTGCGAACCCTTTCCGCGTACCAGTCCGTAGACAAGGCGGCCATCGGTCTTGTTTATATCTATGCCGAAGAGCTGCCAGTCGTCCGGTGCCGTGGCAACCAAAGCCGGTTCACCGCCATCGGCGGATACTTTCCAGATCGTGTTCGACGGGGGTTCGACAAAATAGACCCATTTCCCATCCGGCGAGAAGCTGGGGAGGGCCTTTTGTTTACCTTTGGTCAACTGCTTCAGGTTGCCGCCGTCGATGTCCATACGAAAGATATGGTCGACGCCGTTTACCCGGTTCGAAGTGAACGCTATATACTTTCCGTCCAATGAAACCGTCGGCTGCACGTCGCCGCCCGGATCATGCGTCAGTTGTTTTCGTCCGCCACCATCGGCGTTCATTATCCATATTTCCCTATCGCCGCTCACATCTGAGCCCATGACGATCCGTCCGTCCGGAGTCAATGCGATCCTGCCACGCACCTCGCCGGACGTGGTCACCTGTCTACCCTTTTTTGAAGCATTTTCCTGATAAACCCACAAGTCACGGGTGTCGATGTCAGTCACCTGCGTGGCCACCAAAACGTCGCCGGTGCGAGTCGCACTTAGACCCCGATAGTTGACGAGGCCGCTGGTCAGGGCCCGCGGTTCCCCACCAAGGGGGATCGACCATAATTGGGAGGGTTCGGAATACTTTTCTCGTGCGGTGACGACAAAATTCCCGTTCGGCAGCCAGATCGCAGCCCAAATATGCTCCCATCTCTTTTCGCTGATCGACTGCTCCATGCCGTCGGCCACGCTAAAGCCTACGAGTTTATACCCACCGTTATCTTTCTTGAGGAACGAAATACACGCGACGGTTTTTCCGTCAGGTGAGAAAACGGGCCTTCTAAAGTTTGGGTTGGCCGGAGATGTAGTTGCCAACGTTCGTTCGTTCGAACCATCCGGATTTGCGAGTATGATCGCTACTCCGTCGGCGCCGCCTCTAATCTTGCGAGTATAGACGATCATTGCTCCATCAGGTGAGGATGAAGGAGCGTCGACCGGGTCGTCCGCGACCTTCATAGGTTTGCCGCCGCGGATGGATAACCTCATAAGCTGAGGTTTGATGTTCGCCATTACGTCGTTTCCATCATAGTAATAAACGAACTGACCGTCATGTGAGAAGCTCAGATCCCAGACCTCTCCTTCTGATAAGATCTCAGTCTCGGCCGAAGTTGATCTCTCTAAAAGCCGAATCCCCTTATCAGTCCCATACGCCACGTACTTCCCATCAGGTGAGATCGCGATATCCTCGGTCTGGCCCGATATGGGCAGTTTTGAGATTTTGAGATCGCTTTCGACGGTTGAGTCGGTAATTGCCGCGACGTTTAGCCCAGGAACTGGTGGTGTCGCACCATTATACTTGTACACGGTAAGACTGATCCCGGCAATGACGATCATTGCAATTGCAGAAAGGGTTGCATACTT
Organism: Chloracidobacterium sp.; assembly: GCA_043748725.1. Lineage (GTDB taxonomy): Bacteria > Acidobacteriota > Blastocatellia > Pyrinomonadales > Pyrinomonadaceae > OLB17. Next base: position 15,576 of record JAYVER010000312.1, read on the forward strand.
GTGTCTCTTGATCCCGGAGACGACGTACTCGGCGCTTAAGGTCGGGCGGCGGCGAATGAGTTGGGTTTTTTGGTCGTCGTCGGTGCTGCTGACGCTGATAAATCGGTCACTATGTATTGCGTTTTCCATTTTCTTTTTTTCTCCTTGTAGGTCTTGTATGAATTCTTGAGATGATTGGTAACGAGCATGTTTGTCGCGGGTCAGGGCCTTGCGGCAGATCGACTGAAGGTCTTGCGGCAGCTTGTCGGGGTCGAATGTCGGGGTGTCGGTCTTGAGTATGGATGTGATCAATTCGGTGACCGTTTCGCCCTCGAACGGCGACTTTCCGGTCAGCATTTCATGGAGCACGACTCCGAGGCTCCAGAGGTCCGTCCTCGCATCTACCGCCTGGCCCTTCGCCTGTTCGGGTGACATGTAAGCGGCCGTGCCCATGACAAGGCCGGGGCTCGTCAATTGCGGATTTGCGATTGTGGATTGCGGATTATTTTGGGGCGAGTGCATCAAAGTTGCAACTTCTTCTTCAATCCGCAATCCGCGATCCGCATTCCGCAATTCGACGAGTTTGGCGAGTCCAAAATCCAGCACTTTTACCAGCCCGTCACGCCGGATCATGATATTCTCAGGCTTGATATCCCGATGGACGATACCAGCCTCATGGGCGGCTTGCAGTGCCGCGGCGACCTGGGCGGCGACATCGAGACTCTCGGCCACCGTCAGCCCGAGATGCATTCGCTCGCGCAGGGTCTCGCCATTTATAAATTCAGAAACGATGTAATTCGCTCCCTCAAATGAGCCGATCTCGTGGATATTAAGGATATTCGGGTGATTGAGTGCCGCCGCCGCACGAGCTTCCTGTATGAATCTGCGGACACGCTCCGGGTCCTCGGCCACGTCGCGATGAAGGAACTTAAAGGCGACCGGCCGGTCGAGCTCGGTGTCGTCGGCGAGGAACACCTCGCCCATTCCGCCCACGCCGATCGATCTTTTGATTTGATAACGGCCGATCACCTGCCCTTCTTTAAATTCATTTTCTCCGCCGATTATTTCGGCGACCTTTTGCACGACCGAATCCTCCATGAAGCCGCTTTCGTAGGCCCCGAGCAGATTGTCGACTTGCTCACGAAGACTACGGTCACCGGCACAGGCACGATCCAACAATGCCGCACGATCTTTGACAGGGAGATCACGCGCCTGATGGAATAATTCCTTAGCTTGCTGCCATTTTTCTTGATTCATGCCGGATTACCCCAATAGGATTTTTTAATGCGTTTTCAGCCTCGTTTACGAGGCTTTCCGCGTTTCGCGGTCATTAGCCACGTCGTTTACGGCGTGGTGACGGTTAGTTGAACGCGACACAGGGCGTTTCAACGTCCTTATTCGGCTTTGGCTTAAGCCGCTCTTTGGTAAGCCCGTTGAAACGGGCTGAGGGTCATCTCGTCGCCATCCCCCATGCCGTAAACGACATGGCTAGTTGCCGCCTTCGGCGGAAAGCCCGCTGAAACGGGCTGAAGATCATATTGTCCACCACCCCGTAAATATCACCGCTCCCCCATCTTTCCCCTAATGCGTAATCCTGATTCATTGCCTTTCTCCGCGAGTCAATTCGTACCTTAGCCAGGATTTTGCCACCGCCCAGTCGCGTTTGACAGTGGCCGTAGAAATTTTCAATACCTCCGCCGTCTCGGGAACACTCAGCCCGCTGAAGTAACGAAGTTCGAAGATCCTGACTTGCTGCTCGTCAATTTCGGCCAAGCGGTTTAACGCCTCATCCAGAGCGAGCAGATCGATTTCATTTTCATCAGGCGCCGCGATCGCAACGGTTTTCAAAACGTCTTCGAGCGCAATATCTTCGTCTATGCCGCCGCGCTTTTTCCGATGCCTCAGTTTTGCGTGATCGACCAGTATCCGCCGCATTAATGTGGCCGCCATACCGAAAAAATGGTCGCGATTTTTCCATTTGACCGAGCGCTGCCCGGCGAGCTTAATGTAAGCTTCGTTGATCAGAGCGGTTGTATGTAGAGTATGATTGGCCCGTTCGCGCCTGAGTGCAAAGCGGGCTTGTCGCCGCAGTTCACGGTAAACGGCGCGGATCAAATCTTCGGACGCCGCTTGTTCACCGCCGCCCCACGCCCGAAGCATGTGCCTGTTATCTCTTTTTGAGAAAGCGATGATGCGTTCATTGCCGAACCAGTACGAGACGTTGTGTCAGGTGATAGTGGCGTTATAATAGACAGGCGGCTGAGATTAGTCAATGATGCCGCCAAACGGTTAATTTTAAGCTGGTGAAACTTAAACCAATCCACAATTGTTTTTTCCTATAATGCCAAATAAGTCGCAACCGTAAACACGAATTTTTTGCACTTATATAAATACGCGACAAAATTAACAATTCGGGCTCAAGATTTTTAGAGCTAGCCAGACTAACATCTTGAACCGGAAGAAAATTGCAGCTTGCATTTTTACTGAAGAGAGAATCGAGCATTGAATTACTACAACTATTTTACCGAGATCGAAGACACGTTCATCCGGCGGCGGGCGAAGAATTTGTTTCTCAGCCCGCTCGATTGGGCGCTCATCGAGCAATGGCAGGATCGCGGAATACCGCTGCATATCGTCATACGCTCGGTCGAATCGGTTTTTGACGTTTTCGACAAGCAGCCTGCCGGGACACGCACCATTAAGAGCTTGTTTTACTGCCGCGAAGAGGTTGAGGTTCAATATACGGAATGGTCAAAGTCGCAGGCCGGAAAATCGAGCGGGTCTGCGGATGGGGCTGAAGAGGCGTTTTCGCCCGATGCGGTCGCCGCTCATATAGCCGATGCTATTGCGGTGTTAAAAGGCAACTCCATCGTTAGTTTGCAGGAGGACACGGCTCGTGCCGCTGCCCGGCTCGAAGAATTGGCAGCGAATCTGACGGGCGATGCCGAGACTGTTGACTCAACTCTTGGCGACATCGAAAAATTACTTGACCGGGCGATGATTACAAATTGGGAACCTGTGCATCTAAAATCTTTAAAGAAAGAGGTCGCCGGTCAGCTTCGCGGCTACAAGGCCGACATGGAACCGGAAGCGTATAAGAACACGTTCGACCTGATGCTGCTCAAGTGTTTGCGCGAAGAAGCCGGGATACCACGGCTCGGGTTGTTTTATTTATGAAGCAATATGCTGCAATTTTGGCAATATCCCTGATCGTGACTTTGTCCGTCAGTGCCCAAGTAAAGCCCGCGCAAAGCCCGACGCCGACAACAATTCCCTCGATAGTTCCGGTCAAGCCCGGTTCGACCATGACGCCGATGGCGGAGCAATCGGCGCGTGATATGGGCAGCGTTTCGGGTCGCACATATACCAATAAGACGTTCGGTTTCGAGGTGAGTTTCCCCGAGACATGGTTAATACCCGACAGCAATTTAGAGACATCATTGAAAAAAAATGGCTACAACCTGCATGTCGCCGACCTGTCACGTATCGACCCTCGGTTTCAGGCCGATATTCGACATTTCGAGAAACAGGTTACGCTGCTATTGACTGTCTATCGGTCGCTGCCGGGAACAATCGAGAACGGCATAATGCTCATCTCGGCCGAAAATCTCGCCGGAAATCCCCAGATCAAGGACGCGGTCGACTATTTAGACGCGATTCGGGCAACCTATATCACGTTGAGGCTGCCGCCCGATTTCAAGTATTCAGAGACACGTGCCGAAAAGCTCGGCTCGATGCAATTTGGGTTTCTCGATACGTCGGCCAAGACCGGCAAGAAACGTCTTTATGCGACGGTTCGCAATGGTTTCGCGATCATGTTCACGATCTCCTACACCAGTGGCGACGATCTGCTGGCGATGCGGCAAGTCCTGACGCGTGGAAATTTCGCCCTCAAATAGCCCAAAGTTTGTTTTGCCCGCGTTTTGTGATACATAAGATAAGTCCTTAATAATCAACGCAGGAGCAAAAAAATGAACAAGCTTAGGATCAAAAAGCTTGGCGTCCTTTCTGTCGCCAAAATGTATGCGTCTATTTTGCTGGTTATCAGCTTGCTGATCAGCATTCCCTACGGTCTGATAATCATTGTTTACTCGCTGATCGGCGGCGGAGCGGTCGGCGGTAATGCTGGGCTGGCAGTCGGCGGCGGCGGTATTGTTTTCGGCATTCTGATAATGATCGGCCTGCCAATAATGTACAGCGTTATGGGCTTTATCTTCGGCGCTCTCGGTGCGTTGCTATACAATCTCTTTGCCGGCTTTGTAGGCGGTATCGAGATCGAGGTCGAGAGCGTCGCTTGAGCAGCAACTACACAAAAGGCGACGCTATCGAGGTAAAGATCGAAAAGATCGTGCCGCGCGGATTTGGTTTGGCGTTTGCCGAAAATCTCACCATTCTTGTGCCGCTTGCGGTCCCGGGTGACGTGCTTCGCGTACGGATTCGCGAGATTAAAAAGCGAATGGCCTTCGCCGATATTGTTCAAATTAAACAACCGGGGCCGAAACGCATCACGCCGCCGTGCCCGCATTTCGGCACATGCGGCGGCTGCGATTTTCAGCAGATGAGCTACGCCGCCCAACTCCAGGCCAAGGCCGGCATCGTCCGCGACTGCCTGCACCGCATCGGCAAGATCGAATATGAGGGCGAAATATCTGTTATACCGAGCCCCGAACAATTTGAATACCGCTCGCGCACGCGTTGGCATCTGGATCGCGAAAAACAGATTATGGGTTATTTTCGACGCGATTCGCATGAGGTGATCGACATAACTCAATGTCCGATCCTGACGCCGGGCATGCAATCGACGCTCGATTATCTGCGGGAAAGTATTAATTGGGAAACATTTCGGAGCGAAAAGCCGGAGATCGAAGCCGTCAGCGGCGAGGGCGGACGTGTCTCTACATTTTCGAAAGAATTGGCCGAGCCGGCCGCCGAGATCAGCATCGAGATCGCGGGCGAGACCTATTCTTACACGGCGGAAACCTTTTTTCAGGCCAATCGCTTCCTGATCGAAAAACTGATCGAAACTGCGGTAGACGACGCAACAGGCGGAACGGCATTTGATCTTTATTGCGGTGTTGGGCTGTTCGCATTGCCACTCGCACGGCGGTTTAAGAAAGTTATCGGGGTCGAAGAAAGCACTGTCGCGATCGACATCGCCAAAAAGAACGCAAAAACCGCAAAGCTAGCGAATCTCGACTTCATCAATAAGAGCGTTGAGGATTTTCTCTTAGCCAATAAAACAAAAAAGATTGATCTGGCGCTGATCGATCCACCGCGTTCCGGCACCGAAAAGCTGACGATACCGCAGCTTGCCGCGTTAAAGCCCGCACATATATCTTACGTCTCTTGCGAACCGTCGATCCTCGCCCGCGATCTGCGCATTTTGCTCGATACCGGATACCAGATAGATTCGATCACCGCCCTCGACCTGTTTCCGCAAACGCATCATGTCGAGACAATAGTTCGGTTAAATCTGACATAATTTTCTCTGCGAAACTCTGCGTCAATCTCCGCGTTCTCTGCGATAAACGTCATCTTAACGCTGAGTCCGCTGAGGATTCGCAGAGATCGGAGAGACGGAAACGAGCCAGAACCTTTCCGCCCGACAATTCGTTCAATCTACCGGCCTTAAATGTTGGAAATAACACACACTTGAAATAGAATCTATATATGTCAAGAAAGAAACCAGAATCACCCGAGCCGTCCGAAGCAATCACCAAAGGCCATTCCGTCCGCTGTCGTTATTGCGGGCAGAAGAACGCCGTTAAGGCTGACTACCGGAATGGCGATGCCGTCTGCGGCAAATGCAAGCTGCCGCTGTCGAACGAGCCGCACAAAAAGTTTGCCGATCTCAACAAACACGAGTACATCCATCCGGCCGACAGCAAAGCTCTCGCCGCCCTGCGGGCGATTCCCGGCATCGACACGGCATTAAAAAAACTCCTCGCTGTTACCGGTGAATCGGCCATCCGCGTGTCGTTTATGGCGAGCGCGGTCAAGGTCACGCCCAAACAATGCCCAGATCTGCATGCAAAATTGCAGATCGCGTGCACAACGCTCGGCGTCGTTATGCCGGATCTGTTCATCCAGCAAAATCCGATGGTCAACGCCTTTACCGGCGGCGTCGAAAAGCCGATCATCGTGCTTCATTCGGCTTTGATCGAACGCCTGAATGACGAGGAAACGCTCGCCGTCATCGCTCATGAGGTCGGCCACATCCACGCCGAACACGTCCTTTATCTGACCGCCGCGAGATTAATGGAAGCTCTCGCAAACATATCTGTCGCACGCCTCATTCCGGGCTCCGAGATAATTAAATTCATCGTCTCCGCCGGTATCTCAAGCGCGTTGCTCGCGTGGGCCCGCCGCGCCGAGCTGTCATGCGACCGCGCCGCCCTGCTTGTCACGCAGGACGCACACGTCATCGGCCGGACGATGATGAAGCTCGCCGGCGGCACATTTGCCTCAAAGATCGATTACGAGCTTTTCCTCGAACAAGGCCGCGAATTCAAGAAAACCTGCGACGAAAGCCGCCTCGACAAATTCTGGGCCGAGATCATGAACGCCGGCCTCTCGCACCCATTCCCCGTCTGGCGCGTCGCCGAGATCCTCGAATGGGTAGAATCCGGCCAATACGCCGACCTGATGGCGAAGGATTAAGTCAGTGGATGTATTTTTATTTGGTGCCGGAGCGAGTTTTGGTAGTGGAAACTGTATACCGCACCCGCCACCGCTAGGAACTCAGTTATTTGATATTTTGGATGCGCGTGGGGGATTCGTAAGCACCCTTTCGGATGAACAGAAGTCGAAATTTCGTCCCCGATTTGAGGTTGGGATGGCGGCTTTATATGAAGAGTCTAATATGCTCGGATTAGCTCTACTACGCGAGATGGGTGGCTATTTCGCTGGTTTCTTACCGGGACACGGCAACTACTACATAGAGCTAATATCTCACCTCAAAGAGCGGCGAAAGCCATTCACTCTAGCGACTACCAACTACGATCTTCTGATTGAATTCGTAATAAATGCTGTCGGAAGCAAGTTCAATTACGTTCCACATGACGCTCCCGATCAGATAGTTCTATATAAGATTCATGGATCCTGCAATTTCTTGCCTTACATGGGGAATATGCGCATTACCGGTGCTACATATTTTCTTGCTCCCGGTGACCTGCTCCCCT
>JAYVER010000313.1:0-3278 GCA_043748725.1 Chloracidobacterium sp.
ATCTTCACATTCGTCTTTGTCGGGTTCTTGATTCATAAAACCATTTTATCATCTTGAGCCCGACACTCAAGATTTCTTTTTGGAATAGCAACACACATTTAGGACACTACCGTAAATCCAGTTAGGTTGACTTCATGCCGAATCCGTTTATACTTGGGGCATCCACCGGCTTAATTTTCGGGATTCGGACCATCGGCTCACTCAAAAGTCCGGACAAAAACACTTTGTGTCGATAATGCGATATATTTTGAAGCTTTCTGCGGCGATCATCTTCGTTTTATGCGCCACACCATCGATTGCTCAATATACCGTCGACAATTGGACAACGAGCGACGGGTTGCCGCAGGTTTCGGTTTATTCAATCATTCAGACCCGCGACAATTATTTGTGGATGGCGACGCTCGACGGTTTGGTCCGCTTTGACGGCGTTCGCTTCAAGGTCTTTAACAAAAGCAATTCGCAGGGAATCGTCAGCAACCGGTTCTTCAGCCTTTTCGAAGATCTAAAAGGCGACATCTGGGCTGGTACCGAACAGAGCGGACTTGTCAGGCTGCACAATGGAGAATTCGTGAGTTTCGGGATCGAAAGCGGATTGACGTCGCTGCGGATTGCGGGACTATCTGGTGACGCCGACGGCAATCTTGTAGTATATCCCGCAAATCTGGATAAGTTTGTCCGCTGGACCGGCCAAAAGTTTGAACCGTTCGAGCACACTCGTGGGCCGGAAAGACCGGGATCGACGCGGGAACTGATTTGCATCGTAAACGCCAATTTAAATGAATGTTTCGGAGGTGGCTATCGTTACACTTCACTGATTGACCCGAAAGTCGTAGCGGGAGAACCAAAGGGGGCTTTCAGGGTCGTGTCAGACAGCGCTGGTTCGATATGGATTACAACAAGAGACAAGAAACTTTGGCGGATGGCTGGTTCTGATTCGGTTCAAATCGATGTCCCGGGCCGTGTGCTTGGGAGTGTGATCGGCCCACGGCCTGGATTCTTGTGGGCGACGCCGGACGGAAAGATCGGTATTACCCGAACAAACACGCTCGAAAATCAATTTCTGGTCGTAGACGCCCCCAAAACCGTTCTCGAAGCGGTCGGGTATCTCTCAACCCTTGAAGACCCGGAAGGGAACATCTGGATCGGGACCGCGCGAACCGGACTGTCGCGTGTAAAGCGGCAGTTTATTTCCACGTTGTCAACTGAAAAAGGCCTTAGCGACAACAACGTATATCCCATTTTTCAGGATCACAACGGCGTAATCTGGGTCGGTACAAACGGCGGGCTTTTCAGATATGAAAACGGAATTTTCGTTCGGGTAAAGGAGGCTCCGGCGACAAGCGTAAACGCTATTGGCGAGGATAGCAGCGGCCACTTGATCTTTGCCTGTGAAGGGGTCAGAACGCTTCTCGGAGGAACCGCGCCGATCATTCTTAATATTAACTCGATCCTGACCAAGGTTTATGTAATCCACTTAACGCCAGACGGTTCCCTGTGGGTCGGCGGGCAGGGCGGCGTGATGCGAATCTCGGATGGCGAAATCGAGTCTTTTACAGCAAAGAAGGGTCTTGCCGGTGACGATGTAAAATCGATAATCGATGACGGCGACGGTGGAGTGTGGATCGGGGCGTACGGCGGATTGTCCCATTTCAACAAAGGCGAACTGAAAGGCTGGACCAAAAACGAAGGGCTCCCAAGTGAAACAATCAGATCGCTCCATAGGGACGATGACGGCACGCTTTGGATCGGGTCCTATGACGGCGGCTTGGCCCGATTTAGGGATGGGCGTTTTTCTGCTTTTACGATGACCTCGGGTCTCTTTAATGACGGCGTCTTTCAGATATTGGAAGACGACAGCCGAAATTTTTGGATTAGCTCAAACCACGGCATCTATCGCGTTCGTCGGGACGATCTCAACAGATTTGCGGAAGGTCAAATTTCGACCATTACGTCAATCGCTTACGGCATTTCTGACGGCATGAAAAGTTTCGAATGTAACGGTGGTCGCTCTCCGGCCGGAATGCGCGCGCGAGACGGCAAGCTTTGGTTCCCGACGCAGGATGGCGTCTCGGTTATCGATCCGCAAAATATTGTTGTAAATCCAAAACCGCCGCCGGTTGTCATCGAAGAGGTTCGGGTCGATAACCAGAGCATCGACCCCGTCGCACTGTATTCCGTGATTCACGATCCGACATCCGGGATAACCATCGCTCCTGATCGAAACAACTTCGAGGTCGAATACACCGCTCTCAGCTTTATCAACTCAAATAATTCAAGATTTAAGTACAAGCTCGTCGGTCTCGAATCCGATTGGGTTGATGCCGGGACACGCCGAACGGCCTATTATTCATACGTTCCGCCGGGAACGTATACCTTCCAGGTAATCGCGTCCAACAGCGATGGCATCTGGAATGATTCGGGTACAGCACTTACCGTAACCGTTATCCCGCCATATTATAAGCGTTGGTGGTTTGTGTTCTTAAGCCTGGGAGTTCTTCTCTTTTTTGGCTTTATGCTCTATCGACGGCGGATCGATATGCTAATGGAAGCCGGGCGCCGACAGGAAGAGTTTTCCAGACGGCTGCTTGCGTCGCAGGAAGAGGAGCGACAGCGAATTGCGGCCGCAATGCACGATACGCTTGGCCAAAGTTTGCTTATAATAAAGAACCGCGTTGCTCTCGCCCAGAAAGGCATCGGGAACATCGATGTTATTGAGGAACAGCTTGAAGAATTATCGGACTCGGCTTCCGCTGCGATCGACGAATGCCGCGAGATTGCGTACAATCTGCGACCTTATCAGATTAGTCGCTTCGGTTTGTCTAAGACGCTTGGCGCTATTTTTTCGCGGATTGGCGAGGTGACGGCAATTGGGATAACGGTCGATATCGCAGACATTGATGATAAGTTGACGGATGAAGCAGAGATCGGCATTTTTCGAATTGTCCAGGAATGCGCCAATAATATTATTAAGCATTCGCGGGCGAGCAATGCTTTGATCTCGATCAAATGGATAGGCCATGAAATCATAGTTGTCATTAGCGATGACGGCGCCGGGTATGACCGAGCTTCGGGCAACGGCGAAAAGTCATCGAAAGATGGATTTGGTCTCGTCGGAATCGCCGAACGAATCAAGATGCTCGGCGGAACTTACTTGGTCGAGACATCGCCGGGTAACGGCACAAGGGTGCTGATTAAGCTAAACAATGTCCGAAGTGTTGCCTGAGAATTTGACTGTACTGGTTGCCGACGACCACCCGATCTTTCGCAAAGGCCTGAAA
>JAYVER010000314.1:0-8551 GCA_043748725.1 Chloracidobacterium sp.
CGATTTATCGCGAAAAAAACGCGATAAATCGCGCACTCTGAACTTATTGATGAACATTTTGCCGAAAAAGGTTACCGATCTTGCCGAAGCTGTCCACAATAGTGGCGGCCGGGCAATGCTTGTCGGCGGTTGCGTTCGCGACGAGCTAATGGGGATTGAGCCAAAGGATTGGGATGTCGAGGTCTATGGCGTCGAGCCGGCGAAACTACGGCGGATACTGGATTCATTGGGTGAGGTCAATGTTGTCGGGGAGGCGTTTGCCGTTTATAAGATCGGCAGCGACCTGGACGTGTCGATCCCGCGACGGGAACGAAAAAGTGGGCTTGGACATCGAGCATTCATTGTTGACGGCGATCCGACGATGTCGTTTGAGCAGGCGGCGTTAAGGCGGGATTTTACAATAAATGCAATTTTGAAAGACCCCTTGACCGATGAGATCGTCGACCCGTTCGATGGTCGGACGGATATTGCGCGAAAACTGCTTCGGATGGTTTCTCGCGAGACATTTTCGGAAGACAGCTTGCGGGTACTGCGTGCCGCGCAGTTTGCTGCGAGATTTGAATTCTATATTGAGGCGGAAACTGTCGAGGCCTGCAAGAGAATTGATGTCACCGATCTGCCAAAGGAACGCATTTGGGGCGAATTCGAAAAACCCCTGTTGAAACCTCAAAAGCCTTCCATTGGTCTAAAATGGCTCTACGATTTGGGTGTCGCCAAGCAAATATTTCCCGAAATGCAGGCTTTGGTCGGAGTTCCTCAAGAGCCGGAATGGCATCCTGAGGGCGATGTCGATGTTCATACGCTGATGGTCGTGGACGAGGCTCGTAACCTGATCGACGAACTCGACTATCCGCGTGCAGTCGCCGTCATGCTCGGTGCTCTCGCTCACGATTTCGGCAAACCGCCGACAACCAAATTCGTTGATGGCCGCACACGTTCGCGCGGTCACGACGAAGCAGGCGTCGAGCCGACTTTGTCATTTCTCGACACCCTCGGCATTTATACGCTTGACGGTTATGACGTTCGGAATCAGATCGTCCAGTTAGTTCGCTACCACTTAAAACCGGGTGAGTACTATAAGGCGAAATCGCCGGTCGGCGACGGCGCTTTTCGCCGACTCGCTCGGAAGGTCGAGCCCGACCTACTTTATCGCGTGGCTAAGGCCGACAGCTTGGGTCGCAACCCCGATTGGCTGCCAAAAGAGAAATGGTTCGGTTCCGAAGCTCAGGAATGGTTCATCGAAAAGGTCAGAGAATTGCAGATCGAAAAAAAGGCTCCCGATCCTATTCTGATGGGACGGCACTTGATCGGGCTTGGCCTTGATCCGTCACCTAAATTTAAACAAATTCTCGATGCTGTTTATGAACTACAGCTTGACGGTAAGATCGCTGATCTTATTGGAGGCATTCGCGAAGCGAGACGGATGATAGATTGAGCTTAGGTTTCCAAAGGAAAATTTCCGGGGGGAGCGCAATCCGTTTAAGATGCATACAAGATCACCAAAAAAGCCACGAACCACAGACCGATCATGGCCTGTATGAGCCGGTCTTTCAAAAGTATCATGGTCGGGGCACCGCTCTTTTGCTCGACGATAGCGATCTGCAAAAAACGCAGTATGCCGATTATTACAAAAACAGACGTTAGATAGACGTTATCCGTGTGGAGACGGCGAACGACCTCTTCGGAAACGGTGTACATGATGTAACAGACGATCGTCGTAACACTCAATATGACAAGGCAAGTGTCGATAAACGCCAGTGTATAGCCTTTGTGAGCGAGCCGCAGGGTTTCCTTGTCAACGCCTAAAAGCAGGTCGTCCCTTCGCTTTCCGACGGCCAGACAGCAGGCCAGCAAAAATGTCATCAGGATCAGCCATTTTGAAATAGCGACGTCCGTCGCAATACCGCCGGCCAGCACTCTCAGGACAAATCCGATGGCGATAAACGAAATATCGATCAGCGAAATATGCTTAAAATAGAGGGTGTAAAATAGGTTGAGAATCGCGTATCCGGCGATTAGGTAAAAGAATGTCGTGCCGACTGTTAATGCGATCCCGGCCGCTAGTGCTGCCAAGAGCACGAGCATTATGACCGCATTTCTGATCGGGATAGTTCCGGCGGCAAGGGGTCGAGTTCGTTTTTGTTCGTGTATTTTATCTTTTTCGAGATCGAAAATGTCGTTGAAGATATAGACAGCGCTCGCAATAGCGCAGAACGAAAAAAAGGCAAACGTCGGCCGGTAGCTCGAAAACAGAACGCCGATCTTAGAGCCAAAAAAGGCCGGGATCAGCACAAAACCGTTCTTGACCCATTGATGGGGACGAAGGAGCTTTATATATGACCTCAGGCTGCCTGCAAAAACCGAAAGAAAATCGAGAGCCGGCCGTGAGCCGGGAAAAAACACTCCGAGCTTGCCGCCAAGAATTGCGGGTATCAGCACAACGCTGTTCTTGAGCCATTGGTGTGGCCGTAAGAGTTTTGGAAACTGTCTTAAGTCGATTTTCTGCAAAACGTACTAGGAGTAAAGTGGCAAACCGAAGTGTTTTCCACACAAGTTCGGAATGCACCATTTATCCCGTCTTTTATTCAGATTTTGATTCTCAAAGACAGATTTAGAGTGTGAACAGAAGAACGCGATAAATCGCGCACTCTGAACACAAACGGTTGGAATTAAGAAGTTGCCAAAACGGTTTCGCGGCCCCGCAGATCGATCCAGTAAGCGAAAACACCGAAATATAGAAAGAATAACCCGTAGCCGATGTGCCCAAAAAACAGATCGAGACGACCGTAGTATGCGGACGAGATCGCGGTCATCATGAACACCGAAAAAAGCTGAACTATCGCGCAGTTGCGAAAAAAAACCGCTCCGTCAAGTGTCATTTTTACCGGCGCCAAAAGAAGTGAAAGCAATAATAATGAACCCGGAACAATAATACCTGCGTGGGGCAAAATGCTTTCAAATTGAGTTACTTTGTTTGCCTGCACGAGCAGCGGCGTGAATCCGGCCGGGTCATACATCCAAAAAGGAATCGTTACCAGAGCACATGCCGCACCGGCTATTCCCACGTATTTGACCGCCGCTTTCCAACCTGCATTTTGAACCAAAAATGAGAACAGAAGCGGCATCAGAAAGATAAAATTCGAACGTGATGAAAGCCCGACGCCCAGGAGTACGGTCGGTAGCAGTTTTTTCCATTCCGCGGTATCCGGGCGCGGGATCATCTTTATCATCAACCAAATAGACGCCAAAATATACACCGTGTTTGAAATATGGTCGGTTCCGGTCACGAGATTTTGGAGCGATGATGGAGAAAAGGCCAGGATCAACCAAAGCAGAGCCAAAGCGTAAACACTGCTATTCAGATAACTTCTTACAACTCCGAAAAAGACGGCGAGCCAGAAGATATTTTGCAACTCGAAAAGATCGATCAAAACAAACGGTATTGCCATTATCACCGAACCAGGCATTGGGGCGATCGGGTTTCCGAGATATGTTCTCGCATAAAATGGATAATGCCCATGCAGCAACTCGGTGGCACCAAGTATCAGAGCGTCATTGGCATCGCTTCCGGGGCCAAATGTGCCGTTGTTGGCGAGCGGATACATAATCGCCACGACTATGATCACAACAGCAAATGTGAGAACAGCAAGTATGTTCGCTTGTTTTTCAGTCAGTTTTGAGAGAAATGTCGGCAGGATGAGCTTAAACCCGATAAACAGGGCAAAAAAACTCAACAATAAATAACCGGCGATACCGATCAATCCGAAATATTTAAGGATCACATCAAGCCCCGGAATAACGAGGAAAATTCCGAAACCAATGATCGAAAGATAACTGCGGGCTTGATTATTCAGCGTCATATTACGATGCGGCGAAGTCGTGGATTAACGAAGAACTGCATCTCGCACAGCATTGAAAATATCAATATGCACAAGATGCAGAAATATAAATCCTAATTAAACCAACAGGTTCAGCTTTGCTTTCCTTCTAAAAACGCCTTTAGCCGTCGCGAACGTGACGGGTGCCGCAGCTTGCGAAGAGCTTTAGCCTCGATCTGTCGGATGCGTTCGCGTGTGACAGCAAAATGCTGGCCCACCTCTTCGAGCGTGTGCTCGGAGCCGGTGTTGCCAAGTCCGAATCGCATCTTAATCACCTTTTCCTCACGCGGAGTGAGCGTTGCGAGCACCTCGTCGGTGATCTCGCGAAGATTCGAGAATGTTACCGACTCAGCGGGGTTTAATATCGATTTATCTTCGATAAAATCGCCGAGATGCGAGTCTTCCTCTTCACCGATAGGTGTTTCGAGCGAGATCGGTTCCTGCGCTATCTTCAGAACTTTTCGCACCTTCGAGACGGGAATGTCCATCCGCTTTGCGATCTCTTCAGACGTCGGTTCGCGACCGAGTTCCTGAACAAGCAGCCGCGAGGTGCGGATGAGCTTGTTGATCGTCTCTATCATGTGAACCGGAATGCGGATCGTGCGGGCCTGATCGGCGATGGCACGCGTAATGGCCTGCCGGATCCACCAGGTCGCATAGGTCGAGAATTTGTAACCGCGACGCCATTCAAATTTATCAACGGCCTTCATCAGCCCGATATTGCCTTCCTGGATCAGATCGAGGAATTGCAGACCGCGATTGGTATATTTTTTGGCGATAGAGACGACAAGTCTAAGATTGGCCTCAACCAGCTCGCGTTTTGCTTTATTGGTCTCGGTCTCGCCGACGCTGATCGTTTGATACGAGCGTTTGATCTCTACGGGCGGCAGATGATATTTAACCTCGATGTCGGCCAGCTCGGCGCGAGCCTCGACGATCTTTGCATTGAGCTCCTTCTTTTCCACGGTTGGTGGTTTCTTTTCCAACTTTTCCTGCGTCCGGCTAATTATTCGCTCGGGCTTTCGGATGTCCTCAACGGTCTTCCGAATCGCGGCGATCAAAACCTGCCGCGATCGTTCAGTTAAATTTAGGTGCTTTATCTCCTGGGCGATCTCGAGCCGCAGACGCGCGGTCTTTCGCCGCAGGGTAAGCAGTTTCTTTGATTTTTTACCGTCAGCTTTTGCCTGCTCGGCAATTAGGGCGTTCCAGGTTTTCAGGGCGTTCCCATAATGCTGACGAATGCTCTCCATACCCTCGAGCGTCCAACGCATATACTCTTCGGCTTTGTCTTCCTCGATCGAGATCTCGGCTTGCTCGGAAAATACAACCGTTTCGCGAATGCTCGCTTTGCCGGCAATAAGATCGTCGCCGATCTTGAGCAAACGCTCGACGGCAATCGGCGAACGCGATATTGCCTTGTGAGTCTTGATCTGGCCGCGCTCGATGCGTTTGGCGATCACAACCTCGCCCTCGCGATTCAGCAGCGGGACGATACCCATTTCACGCAGATAAAGCCGGACCGGGTCATTGGATTTATCCAACACACCGGCCGAAAGATCGAGATCGAGATCGTCTTCATCGGTCGCGACCTCTTCTTCTTCGTCATCTAAGGCAAGGCTCGACGCACGTTCTAAAAGCTGAGCATCGGTCTCGGCAACGGATATATTTGCACCCTCAAGGCGCTCCAAAACGTCCTCGATGTCGTCGGGCGACATCATATTCTCAGGCAGTTCGCGATGGAGCTGGTCAAGGCTCAATCCCTTTTTCCGCCTGCCAAGAGCCAGCAGGCGATCCATTAAGTCTTCTTTTTCGTCGTAATCAGGCATATTCTATAAAGACGTTTGATTAAAAAACGGGTTAAATCGTTGTTTATAATATATTTACTTACGCTCGAGAACCAGAATATGTTTCATTTCCGCGAGGCGAGTTTAAACGGAAAAGTGTATCACATTTCGGTGATATGCTGTTGCAGAGAGCGGCGAATTTTTTCGAGTTCGAGCTGTTCGAAGGTGAGTTGGTTGAAAAGCTCATCGCTGCCGGACTGTTCGGCCAGCGTCGCCTCGCGGCTGATCTCCATTATCCGGTTCGCGATGGCCATATTTCGCAGAGCAAAGACACAATTCTCGGCGTCGTGAAGCACGCCGTCGATGGCGTCTTCCCTATTGCGACGCGGCTGGCCGCTCAGCAATGTGTGAGCGAGGTCGAGAGCCGCTTCGTCGTCGCCGATATGTTCGAGCAAAGTTTCGGGCGTTATCTCCTGCTTTGCCGCATGAATCGCATTAAAGGCTGCGAATATTTCCGACGTCGAAAGATTCTCAAAATCGCTCGGCTCTAGTTGCTGAAGAATAATGTCACGCAGATCTCGGTCGAAAACCAGCAGTTCGAGCAAATGGCGTTCGGCAATCGTAACTGGGCCTCGGACTGCTCTACGCACAGTGTTTTCTAAATCCGTTTTGTAAGACTGGTCTTTTCCTTGGGGTGCTTTAGCAAGATCTAATTGCCGCCGAAGCGTTCGGCGCGCGGTCGGATCCGAAATGGAACAGAGAAGGAAAATCTGTTCAAACATAGTTACTCGCTCGGTGGGATTCGGAATAACATTTGCGAGTGTCAGCAGCTGCTGGGCGGCCTCAGATCTCTGATGTGGTGTTGACATTCGGTGGCCGAGAATTCTTGGATCGCTGAAGAAGTCGTACCACATCGAGGCTTTCGAGCGATTTTGTTGATACTCGTTGACGCCATAACTTCTAATAAAATCATCCGGATCATTCCCATCCGGTAGTACAAATACTTTTACTTCCATTGACCGGCTAAGGAGAGCGAAAACAGCTTTACGGGCGGCGTCTATTCCTGGCTGGTCACCGTCGTAGTTAATTACCGCCTGACGAGAGAATCGGCTGAGAAGTACCGCCTGCTGGTCCGTAAATGCCGTTCCAAGACTCGCTGCAGTATTCGTGACGCCGAATTGAGCAAGAGCGATGAGGTCGAGATAACCCTCGACAAGGATGGCGAATTTACGTTTGCGGATCTCGCCCTTGCCCTGAAAGAGGCCGTAAAGATGAGCGCCTTTTGTGTAAGCGGCAGTCTCGGGCGAGTTGAGATATTTCGGCTCGTCCGCACCCATCGCGCGCGCGCCAAAAGCGACGGGACGTCCGTTGACATCCAAAACCGGAAACATTATCCGCTCGCGAAAGCGGTCGAAAACTCGGCCTTTTTCTTCATTTACCGATACAAGTCCGCTTTGTTCGATGAGCTTGTCATCGATTTTCTTTTCGCGCAGAAGGTTGAGCAAACCGTCCCATTTGTCCGGCGAAAAACCCATGTGAAAAGCCTTTTGGATCTCATCCGATATGCCGCGTTGTTCGAGATACTCACGGGCGGCCTTTGCCTTTGCGTTTTTCTTTTGCAGCTCTCTTTCCCAAAAATCGAGAGCGATCTGGTTTAGCTCGATTATCTGGTCGGCAAGCTGTTTTTTCTCGGCACTATGTTTTCGACTCAGCTCATAATTCTTATCGTCGACCGGTTCAGGCAGCATAACCCCGCTGATCTCGGCGACGCGTTTGATCGCCTCAGGGAAGTTTAGCCCCTCCATCTCCATCAAAAAGTTATAAACGCTCCCACCCTTGCCGCAGCCAAAGCATTTGTAAAACCCCTTTGTCGGACTCACCGAAAACGAAGGCGTTTTTTCCTGATGAAACGGACAGCACCCCATCCAATTCTGCCCCTTTTTCTTCAACTCCGCGTACGGCTGTATTATCCGCACAATATCCGCACGGTTCTTCAGATCGTCGATGAAGTATTGTTCGTAGAGCATCTAGAAATAACTTTTGAAATCAGTCCTTTTTGGGCTGCCCGTAGCAAAATAATAGTCCGAATATGCTGTATTCGAAAGTCTAAGCAAATAATGAACACGAGAAGGGGAAAAGCTAGAGAGCATCTTCTTTGCAAGCCATAACTCGACCTGCCGTTGCTTATGGTTCGGGCCGTGAACAACTACAAATATTGACCCGTCAGGATTGGAGTTGACCAGGTCATTGGCCACCCGACCAATAGGCGGCGGATCGCATATCTGAGCCATATCTGATCTCAACTCAAAGGGAGGGCTTCCTGGAGGCATTCGAAGGTCCCATTTTGTTTCACCAAGCTCAGGCATTTCCGTTCCTACTCCGACGAGCCAAATCTTAACTTCAAAAGGCCCGGCTTCCTTTCCACGGATGATCGTCGTACGACTCCTATCCTGACCTCGTTGTAGCACCGCCGACTCGAATAAAAGTTCGATATATAATTTCCTTGTCAGAAACTCTTTGCTTCCTGTAATTTCGAAATATCCCTTCGAACTCGGGTAATTATTTATTTGGTTATAGAAGTTATCTATACGAGAAAGAAAATCGTCGCAAGATATCTGTCCAAACTCATCGACCAGTACTGCCTTCGGCTTTTCCTGTGCAAAGCCAGAAACCGCAAGAAACAAAACGATTATGGGCATGAGTTTTTTCATTGTTTCAACTCCGTAATTGTAGCGTCGTTCCAACTTGGTCACATGATTAGATTGTGGATTCGAGCTACTTAATAATACCGCTGTCCAGCCCCCGTTTGTTACCCCAATTGGAAAGCAAGGGTTTTTGTTAAATTTGGGCCGGGTTTGATCTCGAGTTCTCTCGAAAAGCTAGCTTTTC
>JAYVER010000315.1:0-56771 GCA_043748725.1 Chloracidobacterium sp.
AGCAGAACCGCGATGTCCGCACGGCTCGCTTTTGGTATCTCGGCTGCGTCATCGAATGAAAGCTGATAATTCACATCCGAATCGCTCAGCATCGTATCGGCGTAACCCGGAGAGTAGATAAACCCGGCAATTATGCGAGCGAGTTCCGTCGGTTTGGCCGTATTTTTGTCAACATTAGGAAACGTCTTGCTAAATCTGCCCGCCAGTTGATTGAGCCAATTCGACATTTCGTTTTCGTTAGGAACACCCTCAAACCAATCATCCGTCATCTGCGGCGTCGAAAGATAAAAGCCATTCATCGTGAGTCGCGACATTAGTCGGACGAGTTCGAGGTTGCCCTCATCGCGGAGTTTTGCCGGCTGGCGGATAGTTTTAATTAGGAATGGCTCGAATTGGCGATGCCCTTCGAGCGAACATTCGACGCCGCGCAGATACGGCTCGGCAAACTCGAAAACATTCTCGCTGTTCTCCGTCCGGCCGCCGCAAGTTGATGTATAAAGGGCGTTTATCGGCTTGCCTTTATAGGTCGCGATGATGCCGCGTGTCGAGGTCACGGCCTGCGTTCCCATTTTTGTTTCAATCGAAACACCCTTGTAAACCTGCGACCAAACGGTCGGCACCATATCAAACCCCTGCTTGCCGTAACCACCGATATTTGCGATAGCGTATGTCCGCGCCGCCACGGCCTGCGCCTTTTGAGCTTCGATCTGTGGTAAACCAAGCTCGCTCGGCACGACGCCAAGTAGATAATCCTCAAGCGGGACGACGTTGACGACCGTTAGGCTTCCACGGCCGTTTACAAAAACCTCGATCTTGCCGCGATACGCTTTCCCGTTAAGCCTAACTGGAATTGAGCGTTCGTTCATCGAGCCGAAAGCTACCGATTTTAACGACGAGTAATTCGCGTTTTCACCCGGCCCGTTGACGATCACCTCGCGCAGGTTCGGGGCGACCGTTCCCGTCGCAGTGGCCGTTGTCGAACCGGTTGTCTTGATAAGACTTCGGACATCGCTTTTTCCTGCAGTCTTTAATTGCTGCGAAAGAGCGAGGGCGTCAGCGGACACAACCTGCTTTTTTTCCGTAACCATGATGGCGTCCTCAAATCCCTTTTCTGTCAGTTTCGCTTTTAATTCATCTGCGTCAACACTCGTTTCTTTGACCGCTCCGACCCACACTTTCCAGGTATTCGCGGCAGGATAAATACTGACCAAAGCCGTCTCGCCTGTCGCATCGCGAATATCTTTGGCAAGGTTGTTCGCATCTGTCTGCGAAGGTAAATTCTGAAATTCGATGCGAAAATTCTCGATCTCCGGCGGCCGATATGCACGCGCCGAAACCGTCACCCGAGTCGTGGCTAACATCTTACTCGGCTCGTCCGGGCTGACCGCGACAAGCGACGAGTCGCCGGTCGTGATCGAGACAGTTCCGGAATTTGTCGAAAGACCGATGCGGATCAGCGGCTCTGACGCGAGTCTGAAATACTCAGTATCAATCGCAAATTGTTTGCTGGTAAAGAATGAGATCAAAAAAAGGATAAGCAAAAATCGCTTCGTTGACATAAAACAATTATAGAAAGATTGGCGGCAAAGGGGAAACGATTTTTACTTTACAGTCAGCGAAAAATTTACTAGACTGTATTCAACATACTTACTGCTGCCGTTAGATACATAAACAGATATGAAAAATATAATTCCCGTTAGCGATCTTCAACGACAAGCTGCCCGGATTTTAATAGACGTAAATGCGTCTTCAGAACCAATCATTATCACCCAACGTGGTCGCCCGACTGCAGTCCTCATTTCTGCGGAGCGGTATGCGCAGATCGAGGAGGATTTGGAACTTCTCGACGATCTAGAGCTTGCACAAATGCTTCAACAAGCGGAGCGTGAACTATTGGCGGGTAACATCATCTCACACGAGGAAGTCAAACGGCGACTTGGTTTTAAAGAATAATGGTCGACATTGATTACTCATCCACCGCGTTTCTGGCGCTTGAAACCCTTCAGCAAGATATCGCGTTTGGGATTGTCCGATTGATCGATTACCTTGGAACACATCCAGAAATGGGCCGATTTGTTCAAATTCGCTTTGCCCCGGATAGACGCTACCGGATGCTCATTTACCGCGGAACTCATCGCGTGATTTACGAGTTCGACGCAAGCGAAGATCGCATATATATCGGATACGTTCAGGATTGTAGGCAAAAACTACCGTCTGCTCGTGATCTTAAGCGTGACATGGAGCCTGAAGGGGAATTACCGCTAGAGTGAATTAAATATAAACGGAAATGTCCCCCACGACTGGCCGCGATGCTGAGGGCGGAAGGCAAAAAGTACGATCTTGCCTTTACCGTAGCTTGCCTCGGCTAGTGCCGCTTTGCCGTTGATGTATTTTTCACCGAGCATCCAGCCGGAGAGCAAGGCGTTTTTCACGGCGTATCGGGCGATCGTTTTTACCTTTTTCGCATCCGTGATATCGAAGGCCGAGCTGGTCGTAAAATAAGCGGCGGTTTCTTCACCTAAGCCATGGGCGAGAGGCTGTTTGGTATCGACATCAAGTTTGACGACCGAGCCGGGGTTGTAAAACTCGCTTCGTTTTAGTCCGGCAAGGACATTTTTTATCGGCAGATTAAATCGCTTGATGACCATCTCGCATGAGTCGTCAAAACAGATCAGCTTGCCGCCATTCTCGACAAATTTCTTGAGACTAGCGACTCCCATTTCGCCGATGCCGCCGGCAAACTCCGCCGGATATTTGTCGGAGCTCAAACCGTTAACGATCGTGTTCTCGCCGTCGTCGGGTAAAATGATCTCATCAACATCCGGTACACCGCTGTTTAGATCTTTGTCCGAGATCGAGCGGTACGGTATCTGAAACGTGTCGAGAACAAACCGCGTCCAGCCCTCATCCATCGACGCCGTGAATCCCTTGTAAAGGCCGATCTTGGGATTTTTTTTCAGCGGATTGGGCTGTTTTGCAAATGGCTCGCTGCTCGGGGCAAGATTCATCACCAAACGGGCCTGATTTATATTTTCGACACGTTTCAACGTGCCTCGATCTTTATCCAGATTTTTGATCTGCCACGCCGTCTCATAATCCACACCCATCTGTAGCGGCAGTGTCCAACCGGCCACATCATACGGCACCTCGGCCTCGCCCTGTCCATTTCGGCGGTCGGGATAGACCTGTTTTTCAAAGAGACTGAGGACATTATTCTTCTGCGGCTGGTTCACAAAAACGAGAAAGCTGCCGAGCGGAAGTTCGTGCATTTCCGTCGCATTTTTCTGATTAGCAACATGGAGTTCTTTGGTCATTTGAAAGACTTCCATTCCCTGCGCCATCAGAATTTCAAGGAAACGCGAGACAGTTTCGGCATTCGGCTGTCCGGCCGTGACGATAAATGCCTGCGGCTCATCCTGTTTCGGAGTCAAATTTGCACGGCTGTATTCATAAAAATTTTGCAAATATCGCGGTCTGAATTTCGTCGCCATTTGCAGCAGAGCACGCGAAGCGGTCATTTCGATCTCGGCAATGTCCGCCGGCCGCCAGAGGCCGCCTTTCCATGCATCGGGGAAATTAGTCGCCGTATCGAGCACCGACGGCAGCCCGCGAACGCCGTGATTTCGTTTGAGGTCATCGACCGTAACATTTAACGGCGACATCAGGCTGGCACTCGCGGCTTCGGACAGTATGCCGATCGAATTATGAAAGTACGGCGCCGAGCGAAAACCGCCGTGCCACCATGTATCGTAAGTCGAGTTTGTGGCCACGCCCGCGATATTTTTTGCCTGCAGATCGGCGGCCATCTTGTAGCCGATCAGCCCGACTTCGCGAAGGATCGAGGGCGAAACGCGTGGATTTGGCGGGTCGAAAAACGGCGGGATTATGAACCGCGATCCATTGGTGCCCTGCTGATGAATGTCATAAACTATCTGCGGAAACCATTGCTGCCAAAAGAGTTTCGTGATCGCCTGTGTCTCCACGAGGTTCAACATAAACCAATCGCGATTATCGTCGTGACCGGCGTAGTGGTGATAAAGTTCAGGCGGCGACGTGCCTTCGCTCTTGGTGCCAAGCGTCTTGCGATACCAATCGGCGACAATATCGACGCCGTCGGGATTTGACGAGGGGATAAGCAGCAAAATTGTGTTGTCGAGTATCTCTTTTGTATCAGCGTCGGTTGCCGTCGCGAGTTCGTAGGCCAGATTCATCGACATTTGCGATGCGACGATCTCGGTCGAATGAATTGAGCACGAGATCGAGACGATAGTTTTCCCGTTTTTTATAAGTTCGGCGAGTTCTCTGTCGTCCTTAACCATTCGCGGATCGGCAAGTTTTGCATTGATCTGCCGGTATTTGTCCAACTTTTTGATATTATCGGCGGACGAAATAAACGCAACGATGAGCGGTTTTCCGTTTGTCGTTTTCCCGATTTCTTTGACCGAAACCTTGTTGCTCGCCTTGTCCAGCCTCGCAAAATAATCCGTGATCTGGGGCCAATCGGCTATCGTCTTATCGTCGGTCGGATGGAAGCCGAGAACCGACTTTGGCGATGGCACCTGCGCCGTGATCGCGAAGGCAAACAGCAAAATTAAACCGCTGAGACGCAGAGACGCGGAGAAAGCAAAGAAGCTTTTCATGCTGACGGTTTTACGAATCGAACGTTTCTTGCACATAATCTTTGATATTGTCTTCTCTGCGTCTCCGCGGTGAAACTTTATGGAAATCGCTAAAAACACGAAGCTGACTTTTGCTGTAAAGAAGTCTAACAAATCACGGCTGGTCGGGAAAATTCGCTACTGGTGGAGTTGGTTCGTGGCTGGTTCGCTTCTGCTGTTGGTTGCTACGCCGGCGTTGATATTTTTGTGGATCATCAACCGACGAATCTGGCTCTATCCGCTAGCACAGTGGGGAGCCAAAACCTGGCTTTGGGGGTGCGGTGCAACAGTAAAAGTAATCGGTGCCGAAAACCTCGATCCGAAACGAACTTATGTTTTTGTTTCAAATCACCGTTCATATCTCGACACAGCCACGCTTTTCTTTTGCGCCGGTAAAAAGATGGGACTGGTCGCTAAAAAAGAACTGCTAAAGGTACCGGTTTTTGGCCAGGGCTTGAGCTTTGTCAATATTATCGCGATAGACCGTTCAAATCCCGAACGAGCGCTTCGTTCGATGGAAAAGGCACGCAAGGTGATGGCCGACGGCTATTCGTTCGGTGTTTTTGTCGAAGGCACACGCGGCTTGCCCGGCGAACTGCTGCCCTTCAAAAAAGGTGCGTTTCATCTTGCCCTCCTAACGAATTCACCGGTGATCCCCGTTGCAATCAAAAATACCGACTGGATGATGGGAAAAAGAACCGGCGTCGCCTATGCCGGGGAGATCGAGATGGTTCTGCTCCCACCATTAGAAACCACCGGATTCGGGGCCGAAGATGTGATGGAACTGCTGCTAAAAACGCGGACGGCTATCGCACGAGAGTTGACAATGGATAGCTGAAAACGGAAAATTACGGATTTCATTTTCCGTTTTCCATTTCGTTATTCCGGTTTCTTCGGCGTTGGCGATGGTTTGGCGTCGGGAACATCGTCGAGTATTTTGACCTCGCTGCGTCCTACCTTGTAATCGGTATATTTCACCTTCATTTGAATGTGCAGGGCATCGGCCTTATCAAAAAAAAGCGTGTCGTTCGCGTAAGCATACGTTGGGAACCAATATTTGCCATCGATATTTTCGCGGTAGGTCTCGACGATAGGAAATTTGTTGACCTTGGTCTCGGGTACGGCTTTGCCCTTTGATTTAACGATCATCAGATCGTCCTTTTCGACCCAAATACGACCGGTAAAGAGCCTCAATTTCGATTTCTTAGGGTCGGGAATCACTTTTGGCGTAACGTCAAAGACGTAGAAGTTAAGTTCGTCGATATGTTCCATGCCGACATATAAAAAGTTGTATTGCGAAACCATCGACGGCTCCAGTGCAAATGGATTTACACCTCCCAGATCCTCAAGATCCTCAGGTGTTACCATTCCTGGCGGCGTGGTCTCAACCGGGGCAAACAGCACCTTTTCAAAGCGGCTGCCGTCCTGATTAAAGGTCATAAACGAATCGCGTCTATATACACCTGTGACCTGGCCACCCATACCGATCGTGTTTACGTTCGCGAAACGGTTGAATACGTAATCTTTCAATGCCTCGTGAAACTTACCCTCGTTTTCTGTAAACTTTTTTATTATCCGGTCAATCTCTACAGAGGTCAGGTCTTTCTTTGTTATTCCCTCATTTTGTCCGTAAGCTGACGCTGCAAAACACAAAACCAATACAAATATCGCTACTTTTTTCATCACTTTTCAATTATCCCTCAAAACTAGATAATAGATGCCCTCACGACGCGAAAAGTTGACAATTAAAGACATGAAAGACAAAAGAAAACGTGTTACATGGTTGCAACCCGCGCTTAGAATTCTTTTTCCTGATCTTCCCATTAATCCACAAAATCGACCTTGACCTTGTGCGGTATGATGCCTCGGTCATGGCCTTCTTTGAGGAGGCGTCTAACGGCTTCGCGGCCGCGGTCTCCGTAATCAAGGGTGAGGTCGTTGACCCACATTGCAACAAAGCGGTCGGCGAGCTCGGGGCGCATGTCGCGGGCAAACTGCATTGCGTAAGAAAGCGCGTCCTCGCGATTTTCCATCGAGTAGACGATGCTCTGATGAAGATATTTCGAGACCCGCTGCATGAGGTCCTTGCCCAGATCGCGGCGGATGACATTGCCGCCCATCGGCAGTGGCAGACCTGTTTTTTCATGCCACCATTCGCCGAGATCAAGCACCTTGTTGATCCCCATTTGATTGTAAAATAGCTGGCCTTCGTGGATCAGCAGACCGGCGTCAACGTCGCCTTTCTGGACGGCTTCGATGATCTCATCGAATGGAACGACGACATGCTGAAAATCGGAATTGTAGATGCGCAGAGCAAGATATGCGCTCGTCATTTCGCCGGGAACGGCGATCTTCATCGAGCCTATCTCGGACGCATCACGCGGTTCTTTTGAGACGACAATCGGGCCATAATTGTCGCCGATGCTTGCACCGTGCGGCAGCAAGATGTATTTATCGGACACATACGCATAAGCGTGAAACGAGATCGCCGTCACATCAAAGACGCCTTTCTGGGCGTCTTCGTTGAGCGTCTGGATGTCCTTGAGCGTATGCTCGAATTTCAGTCCGTCCGTCTCGATCTTGTTCGTCGCAAGCCCGTAAAACATAAACGCGTCGTCCGAATCCGGCGAATGAGCGACCGTTATTGTGCGTATGCCGGGTATTTTTTCCGTCTTTACTGCCATAAATCAAACCTGAGAGAAGAAAACATTGGTGTCGTACAAAACTTTTATTTTACCGTTTTCGTTGTGTTTGGCAAATAGGACTTGCAACTCTTCATTCATCCGTTCGTATATAGGGTCGAGTTCCGACGGCATATACGAGGCCGAGAGCATACGGCCTTTTAGCCCTTCGAAATCGAAGATTTGGATGTTGGAAAATGTCATCGAGCCGTATTCCTTTTTGAAAAAATGCCTGAGCTCTTTGGCGCCGAAGTTCTCATGCCGAACATTGCTGTAGTCGGAAGCATATTTGACCAGAAACGCCTCGTACTCGATAAGAAATGGAGTTGTGTCGAGTTGCCGCTCATTCCAGATAAGGATGATATGACCACCGGGCTTTAATATCCGTTGAAACTCGCGTCTCGTCGTTTCAGGGTCAAACCAATGAAACGCCTGTGCCGCGATGAGAAAATCCACCGAGCCATCAGCAAGCGTCGTCGCATCGGCTGTGCCGTTAACCGCGATAAACCACGGGAACTTAGCCAAAAACTTGACCGCTGCATCACGCATCGCGGCATTCGGCTCAATTCCGAAAACACGATTGCCGTTCTCTAAAAATATCCGCGACGAAATGCCCGTTCCGCAACCAACGTCGGCGACAATCGTTTCTTTTGTCAGGCCGCAGTTACCCACCAAAAACGGGATGATCTCACGCGGATAATCCGGTCGATATTGGACGTAGTTTTCGACGCGGTTAGAAAAGCGTTCGACGGTATCGTTCATAAGAAATTTTTAACGTAAAGACACTAAGTCACTAAGTCGCAAAGGGAGATCGATAAAAATTGTTATCATTTTTTGCATCTTTGCATCTTTGCGACTTTGCGTTAATTTTTCCGCTCTGTGTCAACAACCTCTTCGCCCGTCCACTGCGATTTTTTTGAATGCGGAATATCGAATTGATCGAGTATTCGGAAACAAAGGTGCCCAACCAGATCGTCAATGGTCTTTGGGCGATGGTAAAAACCCGGGCTTGCCGGCAAAATCGTTGCACCGGCGTGTGAGAGTCGCAACATATTTTCGAGGTGAATCGCGTTATACGGCGTCTCGCGCGGCACGAGCAGGAGTTTGCGGCCCTCTTTCAGGCAAACATCGGCTGCTCGATGTATAAGATTTGTGCCCGCTCCCGATGCAATCGCTCCGAGTGTGCCCATCGAACACGGCACGATGATCATCCCCTCCTGTTTATTGGAACCCGATGAAGGCTTGGCCGCGAGATTATCGAGCCGCCAATAACGAATGAGCCGCGAGTCCGCCGGCAAACCGAGCCATTCGTAGATCTTCGCTGTATCCGGCTCCTTGAGATTTACGCCGAGTTCGACCTGCGCGACCGTCGCGGCCGTGCCGGACATAATCAGATTTATCGTCTCGACAACGCCGCTGGCCGCTAACAGCTGCAAGGTTCGCTTAGCATATATCGTGCCCGACGCACCCGAGATAGCGACAGTGAGTTCCATATCGATTAGGATGATTTTAACGTTTAGGAGAATATTTATGAAGTGGATAGTTCATAATGTTGAAACGGAAAAAATGGGTTAAAGCCGATCGAATGTTAGGTTTGATTGATAAATAAAGCAACGGCAACGCATAAATGGCTATCCTAACAGGAAGTATTTCGGTTTGATCGATATGTTATATATACAAAATTCGCGATTTGGAGCACTTTTATTCTTAGCCCTGGTCATATATGTATTTACTGCAGCGGCCCAAACGACCGGTAAAAACCCGGTTATAATTGTTCCCGGTGTCACGGGATCACAACTCATCAATCCGAAGACGGAAAAGACAGCCTGGTTCAGTGTCCGTCGGGACAAGGACGACGATATCCGGCTCCCGATGACCTCTCCGATCATCGCCCGAAACCGCGATACGTTGCGAGCAAAAGACATAATTCGCACGATCAAGCTTCCGGTATTGCCGGATGTTCAGGTCTATCAAGCGTTGATCGATGCACTTATCGCTCGTGGGTATACCGAGGGTGACTGGAACAAGCCGAAAGCAACAGACGTTTTTTATGTATTTCCATATGATTGGCGCCGCGATAATGTCGAGTCGGCACACCTTTTAATGCAGAAAATGGAAGCGGTTAAAAGATCGGTCAAAAATCCGAAGCTGAAATTCGACATTATCTCCCATTCAATGGGCGGACTGATCGCCCGTTATGCGGCGATGTACGGTATGTCCGACCTGCCGCGCGAAGGTGTTACACCGGTGCCAAACTGGTCGGGTGCGGCTCACATTAACAAACTTATGATGTTCGGGACGCCGAACGAGGGTTCATTTACCAGTTTCGAAGCTCTCATCAGCGGATATCCGATAGTCGCCAACCGAAAATTGCCGCTAATCGATGATTTTCGAGCTGAGGACGTAATGTCGTCACCGGCCGCGTTTCAACTGCTTCCGCATCAGACATCGGCCCGATTTTTCGATGAAAATTTGAAACCTTTGCAGGTTGACATCTACGATCCTGAAACCTGGATCAAATACGGATGGGGAGCGATCAGCGATCCGAAATTTTTGGGCAAGCTCAAAGACGCGGAGCGACTGGCGATTACCAACCCGGCGATTAAGCCCGCCAAGCTGAATAAGAATGCAAGCTTTGACGACCGGGTAACTGCCCAAACAACCTACGCACAGGTACGAGCCTATTTTGTTTCAGCTCTCAGTCGTGCAAAGCGCTTCCAATTGGCGCTCGATGCACCCGAAAAAAAGATCCCTATGCAGTTATACGCCTATGGCGGCAATTGCACACCGACCATCGATGGCGTTGTCCTTTATCAAGACCAAAAAAAGGAAAGATGGTCAACAGTCTTTGAAGCCCGGGACATCAAAATATCCGACGGAAAGACGCTTAAAAAAGACGACGTAAAAGCTGTATTGTACTCGCTCGGCGATGGTCGTGTAACCCAGCGCTCGCTGCTCACGACAAGCGAAACATCGAAAGTTGGCGATCCGGAATTTACGAAAACGCTGCTGCCCCTCACCTCAACGTTTTTCGCTTGCGGCGCGCACACTCAGCTCTTTCTGGAAAAGCCAATTCAGGACAGTTTTTTGAGCGCGTTGGTAGTCGAACAGCAAAAGCAGCCGTAAAAGGTGGTTAAGGATTAACCAAAACGAAGAGCCTCTCGGCCCAATCGGAAAATAAATCTCCATTTGGTTTAAACTCTTTAAAATAACCGTAGAGTTTGTAAACTTAAAATGCAAGTTCATGTTGCAATCATCGTTCTTTCCGTTTAAACAGCAATGCAGAGAAAATTACCCGCGATTTTGACATTATGTTCGGCCTTATTGATTGCCTCGGTTGCAATAAATATCAATGCACAGACATTGGATGCTCGACATTTTGGCGAGCGATTTGTGATCAAAGCCATCACACCAATACAAGGCGCCGAATTTACATATTCGTCTACTTATGGCAATGGAAATTTTGGAACGCTTTCGCAATTGTATCAGGCGGGGTTGATAGATTCGGTATTGGCATCGGGTGAAAAATACGGGTACAGTTTTGCAATGTCCCTGACCCCGTCTTCGCCCGACGTACCTGCATCGTTCCGCCTTACGGCAACACCGATTCGTTATCCGAAAACAGGCCGACGGTCTTTTTATATCGATACAAACGGTGAATTGCACGGAGCGGATAAAAATGGGATGGTCGCAACTGCCTCAGACCCGTCCATAGATTCCTGCGCGCTATACGGAGCCGCAGGAAATGAAAAATGCACGATAGCCGACCTGCGACAACTTCACGGCGGCGAGATGGCTTATGCGGCGACCTACGGCGTTAATAATTACGGCACCATCGGCAAGCTTTCAGAGTATTCCTTGATTCAACCGAGGTTGGCGGACGGCGTCGAACACGGTTATTCGTTTACTGTTGTTACAACTGTGCAAACCCAACAAACTCCTGCCACATTCAAAATTCACGCTACACCTTTAACCTACGGAGTGTCGGGCATTCGATCTTTTTTTATCGACTAAGGGCATAATTCGCGGCGCTGACAAAAATGGACTTCCTGCTGACGAAAATGATCCGCCAATTAACAATTAGTCTTTTAGGGATTAAGCAAAACAAAGAGCCTGTCGGCCCAATCGGAATGCGAATTCCTAAGAATTTCATACTGCACCTGGGCCAAATCGCGATTGCCGAGTTTTACATACGCCCGCCCAAGATTGTAACGTGCTTTATCAAAATCCGGGTCGTTGCCTAGAGCGCTGTTAAACGACTCGATGCTGTTCTCTGTTTTTCCTGATTCCAGGTAGCTCTCGCCGAGGTTGTTGTAGGTCTTTGCGTCGGGTTTGTATGGTTTTAGCTGCTCAAATGCGGCGGCCGATTCTATAAAGCGCTTCTGTTTGAAAAGCGCCAGGCCGAGTTTCTCAATGGCGTTTGCGTGATCGGGTTTTAGTACGACAGAGCGTCGGTACGACAGAATCTCTTCATCCATTCGGTTCATCTTGCCGAACGTCAATCCCAACGAATATTGTATTTCGGCATTACCATCATCGAGACGGCTTGCCTGGCGGTAGGCATCGATCGCTTCCTTATATTGACCAAGCGCGTAGCTCGACGCACCAATGTTTACAAATGTCGCCGACCATTCAGGCCGGAGCTTTGCGGCCTGACGCGAGGCCCGCAGCGCATCGGCGTGGCGTCCCAGGCTGCCGTAGCAATAACCGGCTTGATACCACGCCTCGGCATAATTCGGGTCGGTTTCGACCGCCTTTTCAAAATACGGCAATGCCCGCGCGTAATCGTCGCGCGAAAGCTGAGCGAGACCAAGCGAATAAAGGCGTTCGGCGGATGCGTGTTTATTCTTTTGCGTCTCGGCGACGAGCGAAGAAAATGTCTGAATATCGCCGATCCTGAGCTGCGAAATTCGCTCGGCCGGCACGGCAAAGTTTAGATTTTGTCCCTCGGCGGCCTGCAATGTAGCTATGCCGATGACCTGCCCGGCCATATTCACAACCGGCGAGCCGGACGAGCCGGGCGAGATCGACGCCGTGATCTGAATGATCTTGCCGTAGCCAGAAATCTCACGAACCGCTGACACAATTCCGTTAGAAACGCTGCCCTCGAGACCATAAGGATTGCCGATGACAACAATCGATTCGCCCTCTTGCGGCACCGCGCGGACGATCGGCAGCGGAACGGCCAATCCGCGCGGCACATCCACCGCGAGCAACGCCAGATCACCCTCGCCGTCAACGGCCAAAACGCCTCGAACCGGATATTTTTTGCCGTTGAGCAGATGAACTTCGACCCGCGTCGCCCGTTCGATGACGTGCCGGTTGGTTATGATCCGGTCGGGTGCGATAAAAAAACCGCTGCCCCGGGCTAACGTGTTGTCTTTCGAATCAAAGGTCTCAATTGCAACCGCCGACGGCTTTATCCGCTTGACCAGCTCCGGCAAAAAATCCTGCGCAAAAGCACTAACCGCGAAAAAAGCGAAAAATGCTAAAAGAAAAAGGGGGTTTTTGAACCGGAACGTCATCTTTTCTTTGATGCGAGAACTGCTGTGATTATATGCCCTTTTCAATTTGCCAACAAATTTTTCGACAAGGCAGGACTTCTGCATCTTCAAAAATCAAAGTAGTGAGTCAGTTTCGATTGAAAGTCAATTCACTTTCGTCTCACTTCTAATATCGCTTGAATAAACTCAGCGATCTCTGCG
Organism: Chloracidobacterium sp.; assembly: GCA_043748725.1. Taxonomy (GTDB): domain Bacteria; phylum Acidobacteriota; class Blastocatellia; order Pyrinomonadales; family Pyrinomonadaceae; genus OLB17. The sequence goes on from JAYVER010000315.1 coordinate 13,045, forward strand.
TAAAATCTCGGCGTTCTCTGCGTTTAGCTGATGTCAACGCAGAGGCCGCTGAGCCGGACGCTGAGTTCGCGGAGTACAAGCTCGCTAAATAACCTCGCATATTTCAAACTGACCCACTTACCAACATCACTTGAGATTTTGCCTCTCGGTTCTAAAGCGATAAAATAATTCTTTCAGGGGAAAATTATGAAAATCGCACTCGCTGCCGACCACGCCGGATACGAAGAAAAAGAAAAGATCAAAAAGACGCTCGATGACATTGGCGTCGAATACACCGATATGGGCACCAATTCAACAGAATCGGTCGATTATCCCGACTTTGCCCGCAAGGTCGGCGAGGCCGTCGCAGACGGTGAATACGACAGAGGTATACTTGTCTGCGGTTCCGGTACGGGCATGGCGATAGCCGCGAATAAAGTTCCCGGCATCCGCGCGGCGGTCGCCTGGAATGAGGAGATCGCACGGCTCTCGCGCCAGCATAACGACGCAAATGTGCTGTCACTGGCCGCGCGGTACATACCTGACGAAGAACAGGAAAAGATCGTAAAAGCATGGCTCGAAACCAAATTCGAGGGCGGCCGACACGAACGCCGCGTCGAAAAGATAGAACAAATAGAAAAAGACGACCTAACCTAAAAATGCAGAAGCCTACGCGTAAGCAAGGGCGTAACATTTAAGTTGAGTGTTACGCCCTTGCCTCGCGCGGGCCTGCTGCACCCGATCACTTCAACGCCTTTCGCAAAAACGCGATGAGCGGATACATTTCTTTCAATGTCTTAACGATGGCTTTCGGAAACTCGGCACCCGTCAGAAACTTGTCGTCGGGTAGCTCCTGAAACGCCATAAATTCTTTGAGTTTCAGATACTCGACCGCTTTGTGATCTGGATCAAAGCCCTTCGGAGCCGATTTGAGCCTGTCACCACGCATCTCGCCGACTGCTTCACGAAAACTCTTCTTTTCAACGATCTTTAGAAACTCGTCGGTGTTCGCCGCGATCAAGTTGCGTATTTTCAACGTCTCAGGGCCGTCGGGCATATGTTTGCCGCCGGCGATGAAGCTACGTCCCGGCTGCACGTGAAAATAATAGCCCGGATGCATCGATTTGCGTCCACCGGGGCTGATGTAAGAGCCGAGATTGGTCTTGTACGGGCTTTTATCTTTTGAAAACCGCACGTCGCGATAGATGCGAAAGACACACGACAGCGGGTCAATGCCAACGACCGCACCGTCAAATTTACCGATCTCACCGATCAGAAAGCCGCTAAATTCGACGAGATTCGCCTGCGCCATGTCAAACACCTGCTTATTCGCCTGAAACCAATCTCGATCGTTATTTTTTTCGAGCTTCACTAAAAAGTCGAGTGTTTCTTTTGCCAGCATAATTCTCAACCGCCGTACATCGCCGCCGCCCGGCTGTTCATTTCTTCGGGCGAAACGTCTTCGATGTGAGTGGCGAATGACCAGATGTGGCCGTACGGATCTTTGTATTGGCCGGAGCGGTCGCCGTAAATTGATCCTCAACCGGCTTCAGCACTTCCATTCCTTCATCAACGGCCTTTTCGGCAAAAGCATCGACATCCGCGACATAGACAAGCAAATGTACCGGCGTGCCGCCAACCGTTTCAGGGCTGTGAATGCCCATTTGCGGATGCTCGTCAGCCATCATAAATATGGCGTTGCCGATCTTTAGTTCGGCGTGGCCGACCATGCCCGGCGAGCCGATGCGAAACAATTCCACGGCGCCGAACGCACGCTTGTAAAAATCTATCGCCCCCTCGGCATTCTTACAGATCAAATATGGTGTCACGCCTTCGTAACCGGCGGGTATTGCTTTTACTTCGGACATAATATTCTCCTCATCTCGGCTTTTTTGGATATATTGCTTTTTACGTTAGGACTCAATGGAATTGTTTCAAATTTGAGTTGACCAGGCAAGAAGCGTAAACTTTAGCAGATCAAAACACGGTTTAATTAAGGGGAGAGAAATAAATGGCGACAAGCGCAGAATGGCATGAAGATTACAACAAAATGAGCGAAGCATCGCGCAATTTTTCGCGGGCGATTAAATCCGTGCAAGAGGAACTGGAGGCCGTCGACTGGTACAACCAGCGTGCCGAGCAGACCACCGACAAACAGTTAAAAAAGATACTCGAACATAATCGCGACGAAGAGATCGAACACGCAACCATGGCGCTCGAATGGCTGCGACGAACCAATCCCGTCTTTGACAAGCACATGAAAACCTATCTCTTTACCGAGGGCGATATTTTGGAGATCGAAGAAAAAGCGAAATAGTCCAGTTAGGTATCTGGTGCTTAAGAATGATCGATCTCCGCAGCGATACAGTTACAAAACCTTCCGACAAAATGAGGGCCGCGATGGCAGCGGCTGAGGTCGGCGACGACGTTTTTGGTGATGATCCGACGGTAAATCTGCTACAGGATCGAGCGGCTGAGATCTTTGAGAAAGAGGCCGCTCTGTTTGTGCCGACCGGATGCATGGGCAACGAAATCGCTGTCAAAGTTCACACAAAACCCGGGCAGGAGATCGTCACCGAGGATCGCGGCCACATTCTGAATTACGAGCTTGGGGCGGCGGCGATCATCTCGGGCGTTACCATCCGGGCGGTGAAAAGCGCCGACGGCTCGGGACATCTGACGTGGCAAGAGATCGAGCCTGCATTGCACATCGCCCCGCCTTACTATCAGGCTGCGACTGGCCTCATCTGCCTCGAAAACACTCATAATTTCGCCGGCGGCAGCGTAATGACCGCCAACGCGTGCGCCGATGTTTGCGACAAAACACACGCATTGAGCTTACCGGTTCATATGGACGGAGCGCGTATATTCAATGCGGCGGTCGCGTTGAACACATCCGTCGCCGACCTGACGCGGCATTGCGATTCAGTGATGTTCACACTGTCGAAGGGGCTGGGTGCGCCGGCGGGATCAATCCTGCTTGGAACAAGAGAATTCATCAAAGAAGCACGCATATGGCGGAAACGCCTTGGCGGAGGAATGCGTCAGATCGGCATTCTCGCGGCTGCCGGATGGATCGCCCTCGAAGACGGGCCACAACGCCTGCACGAGGATCACGCTAATGCAAAAGCTCTCGCTACCGCCCTTGCAAATATTCCGGGCGTCGCTATCAATGTTGAAAATATCGTCACGAACATCGTAATATTCGACATTTCGGACACTGGCAAATCGTCAGCCGACATTATTACGGGCCTGAAAGAAAAAGGGATTCTGGCCATCGGATTTGGCAATTTGATCCGGATGGTAACGCATTGCGATATTACGTCGGAGAACATCGACAGTACGATCACCAAACTCGACCACATACTGAATTGACTGTTTGACCCAAAATCGATTAAGAATTGAACACATTGAACAGATTGAACAATTGAACATTGAACAACTCAGAAAATTTTGCCTTTCATTCCATGGTGCTACCGAGGATATAAAATGGGGAGTCGACCTTTGTTTTTGCGTCGGGGCGAAAATGTTTTGTGTGACCGGAGTCGATTCACATCAGCACGGGCTTTCGCTGAAATGCACGCCTGAAAAGTTTGCCGAGCTTATCGAACGCGAAGGCATTGACCCAGCCGCCTACGTTGGCCGCTACAAATGGGTTCGCATCACAAACCTCGACGCCGTCGCGGCTGACGAACTTAAAGAGTTGATTAAGACTTCCTACAAGCTCGTCTTGGAAAAACTTCCAAAAACGATACGCGACTCAATCAAGCTCAATAATTTGCCGTTCTTGGCCAAGTAGCATTTTCCTGCCAACCCTCAAAAACCTAACTGCATCTCAACGCTCACTCTCATTAAATTTCATTCAAAATAGTGGAGACGATAGTTTATGAGTAGGCATGTCTTGGTTCTTATTATTTTAGGATTTTCGTGTTTCGCGAATGGGCAGCAGTTAGCCGGAACCGTCCCCCCGGCCAAAGCAGGCACCGGCACCGAGACATTTGCGCCGTCGATATTCGAACCGTATCAAGCGGATTATCAATTCCGCGGCAAGGTCATCGGCATTCCGCTGAGCCTTTTTCGATACTCGACGCGGATCGCCGAGCTGCGTGACGAATGGCAGGAAACCCAGAACTTTCATCTTGAATTTATGGATACGTTCGATATGGCGGACCCGGATTTCCGCGATGTCGAGATCACGTCGAATGTCGATCTCAAGACCGGCCTGCTCAAGAAAATGTCGGCTCGATTCCCGAATCGTCCAAATAGCCACAGTGAATTCGATTTCACGACGCCCGGCAAGATCTACGTTCGCGAAACCGACGGCAAGCGAACGTCGAACCGCGTGATCGACTCGAACGGCCCTGTCTTTCCATGCACATACAGCAACACATTTCTGAGCTATTTGCCGCTGAGCGGCACCTTCTCGCAAACCTTTAATTGTGTCGAGATCGATAAAGATGACAATTCAAATAAAGACGTTGTTAGATTTAGTAACCGCACGCTCCGCGTTGTCGGGTCGGAAACGGTGGTCATCGACGCGGGCAAATTCGACTGTTACAAGCTCGCGGATCAGTCCGAAGAAATAAAATACAACAAGGACGGATCGGTAAAGTCGAAGAAAAGCATTCAGGCCGGTGCGTTTAATCCCGAGCGGCTCATTGGCCACGTCTATAACTTTCTTTGGGTAGACAAGGCCACCAGAAAGGTTGTTAAGGCCGAATTCGCTGTAAAACATGCGAGCCTTACGGTCGAACTACAGCCATCGACAAGGAGAAATCTCTAGCAAGACAACGACTCGAACTTTGCTTTTAGACAGATAAATGGGAATCAAATAAACTATTCCCTAATGATCATTGCTATCGACGGCCCGTCCGGAGCGGGAAAATCCACGCTCGGCAAAATGCTTGCCAAGAAACTGAACTTGCTCTATCTCGACACCGGTGCGATGTACCGTGCAGTTGCGCTTGCGGTGACGCGTGCCCGTATACCGTATCGTGACATCGACCGCATCGCCCATATTGCCGAAAATGCAGAGATCGACCTCATTGGCGAACCGGACGCGATGAAGGTGATGCTTGACGGCGAGGATGTGTCTATCGATATCCGCACGCTTGAGGCCGCGCAGGCCGCTTCGGTCGTATCGACGATCTCCGAAGTTCGCCGGATAATGGTCGAGCATCAGCGGGCGATAGGTGAATCGGCCGCCCGTGGATGCGTGCTCGAGGGCCGCGACATCGGCAGCGTCGTATTCCCGAACGCCGACATCAAATTTTTCCTCACGGCCAAACCCGAGGCCCGTGCCCGCCGCCGCCATACCGAAGATCAGTCCAAGGGCCGCCTCTCGACCTACGAACAGACCTTAGCTGAGATCAACGAACGCGACGAACGCGACGTCTCACGCGAAGATTCGCCGCTGACCATTTCCGACGATGCGGTTGTGATCGACACTAGCGAACTCGACCTGACCGAAGTCTTCGAACAAATGACCTTGGCAATTCGTGAAAGGAAAGATGCGATGGCTTAAATTCTCATTTAAAAATGAAGCGATTTGGTTAGCGATTTTTTTATATCTTCCTATAATTATCGGCCTAATTGTCGGCATCGTACTGTGGATTTTCAAAATAATTTGACTATCAAAGCAACAATCGCTAACATCATAAGTTGCTCTTTTATATGCTCCCGTAGCTCAGTTGGATAGAGCGACGGCCTTCTAAGCCGTAGGTCGCACGTTCGAGCCGTGCCGGGGGTACTTCGATTTTGGATTGGCGATTTTGGATTTTGGATTGCAGTATGGTTTCGGTTTCAATCCAAAATCTAAAATCCAAAATTGGCGCATGGCGGCTATAGTTCAGTTGGTTAGAACGCCTGATTGTGGTTCAGGAGGTCGTGGGTTCGAGCCCCACTAGCCGCCCCATTTCCCTTCCATTATTTTAAGCAAAAAAATTATTCGGTTTTCCAACTATTATTCAGTGAACAGCGTCTAATCAATTGGATACACCGGAAAACATTGGCTCATGTTAGCAAAAATTGCTGCTTTAGGAGCGTCCGTTTTCTGTTGCAATCAGTGCTGCAAAAATAGTATATTTGAGGTTCACAGTCTTTCGGAAGCATCCAGTTTATTTCCCGAAGACATTTTGATTAAATAAGGTGATTATCAATGAGTAATTTATTTGCCAAAAGCGTCAGATTTGGTGTGCTTGCCGGAATTTTTGTGTTTTGTACGGCGTCCGTATGGGCAGTATGCGCCCCGGGGCCAGGCCCAACAGGAATGGGTACCGGAAACCTAAGATTGCGTGAGGCGTTGGATACCGATCATGACTGTAAGGCCGATTTTACGATTTTCCGTCCAAGCGACAATAAATGGTACACGTCTAAAAGCGGCGGAGGCTTTACAGTTACGCCGTGGGGTCTCGCCAGTGAAGATTACCAGACACCGGGTGATTTCGATGGTGACGGCAAAGGCGATATTGCTGTCTGGCGCGACGCGACGGGCACCTGGTATATCCTTAAAAGTTCAGACGGCACATTTGCAGCGGTTTCCTGGGGAACATCCGGTGACGAGCCGGTTGCACGCGACTATGACGGTGACGGCAAGACCGATTTCGCGGTTGCCCGCCGAACTGGTGGTCAAATCATTTGGTATATCCTGCGGAGCACCGATGGCGCGTTTAATGTAATTTCGTGGGGGCTTTCAACCGATTACACCTCGCCCGGAGATTATGACGGCGACGGTAAGTTTGACGTATCAGTACAGCGTCCGGGAGCAACGCCGACGAGCGGGGCGACTTTTTATACATTAAAGAGCAGTACCGGGACTTTCGAGGTTGTTAGTTGGGGTCTCGGCAATGATCTTGTCGTACCCGGTGACTATGATGGCGATGGAAAAACTGACTATGCCGTGGTTCGTGAGGGGCCGACGCCAAACTCACCGCTGATCTGGTATATTCTCAAAAGCAGCGGCGGTTTCACCGTAACGAGCTGGGGACTGACCGGATCAGACCTTAATGTTCAAAATGATTACGACGGCGATGGTAAAACGGATATTGCCGTTTGGCGTGATTCCGTTGGCATATTCTATATAATCCGAAGTATAGACGGAGCCATAGTCACAGTACCGTGGGGATCGCCAAACGATTATCCGGTCGCTAGTTACGACACTCACTGATCGCGTGTTTTTGTTTTTAAGATCAAATGGTTGAAGGTTTAGGACTTTCAACCATTTTTGTTTATTGCACGATTTTATAGTAGGTTTTCATTATCCTGATGACGAATTTGCACAAAACAATTGAGGAAACATTCCCAAAAAAAACCGTCGTTATCGTCGGCGATCTCGTCGCCGATCAATTCCTGAACGGGACGATCTCGCGGGTCTCTCGCGAGGCCCCCGTTTTCATTTTGCGTCACGATGACACCCAGACGCTGCCGGGAGCCGCAGCAAACGCCGCCGCAAATGTCGCCTCGCTTGGCGGCAATGTCATTCTTATAGGCGTGGTCGGCAATGACGCAAATGGTGAGCTGCTATTGACTTCGCTTCGGGATCGCGCCGTAGACACTCGGCGCATCGCCATTAGCACGGCTCTTTCGACAACTACAAAGGTGCGTGTCCTCGCCGGTCAGCATTACGCCGCCCGACAGCAGGTGATACGGATCGACTATGAAGACGCCGCGTACGTTCCCGACGAAATAAAAGAGAAATTGCGGAGAAATCTGGCAGCCGCAGGCGAGTCGGCGGACGCTATTATTGTTTCGGACTATAATTACGGCGCAGTTTCCCCTGAGATATATCAAGATGCTCTGGCGATCTCACTCGCACGAAAAATCCCTCTGATCGTCGATTCGCGGTTTCGGCTTGCAGATCTTCGAGGTGCTACGAGCGCTACGCCAAACCGCGATGAGGTCGAACATATTTTTGGCAAGAATTTCACGCCGGATGATTGTTCGCTTCTTCGCGAGCAGTTGGGTTACGAGACGCTTCTCGTCACAAACGGCAACCGGGGCATGTCGCTTTTTGAAGCGAATAAACCCCCGCTGAACATAAACGCCGTCGGTTCGTCTGAACCAGTGGATGTAACCGGAGCCGGAGACACGGTTATCGCCGCTTATGCCCTCGGCCTCGCGTCCGGGTTAAGCTTTGCTGACGCCGCAAAGGTCGCTAACCACGCGGGCGGCATCGTTGTAATGAAAAAAGGAACGGCGTACGTCACAACCGCCGAATTACTTGAATCGATTAACGAGACGACAGATACAGCTACCGCCATTAACGCCAAATAGATTTACTATGTCCGTGTCCTTTGCTCCAATTCTAATGCGGCCAGACCTTATTGAAAAGGTCGCAACGGAGCGCAAAATTGGCGCAAATATCGTGTTGGCCAACGGCTGTTTCGATCTGATGCACGTCGGGCACATACGCTATCTTGCAGGTGCAAAAGCCCTTGGCCATATTCTTGTTGTCGGCGTCAATTCGGATCGACAGGCGAGAGCGTTAAAAGGCGAAGGCCGACCGTTTATGCCCGAGAACGAGCGTGCGGAGATAGTCTCGGCGCTTCGGTTTGTCGATCTTGTGACCATTTTTGATGAGCCGACCGTGGAAGAATTGATCCGGGCGATCCGGCCGGATTTTCACGCAAAAGGAACCGATTATACATTCGAAAATGTGCCCGAACGCGAAATTGTCCGCGAGCTCGGCGGCAAAGTCGCCATCGTCGGCGACCGGAAAGATCACTCATCGACTGAGCTGATCGCTGCGGTTTCTAAGAAAATGTAATCGCGGAGACGCCTGGAAATTTCAAACAGGATGGACAGGATATACAGGATTTGAACAATGGTTCAACATACTCATTATTTAACTTATCTTGTCCATCCTGTCTATCCCTGTTAATTTCTTCCCCGGCGCCTCTGCGGTAAAATTTCTTTATGTTCGTATCCCGTACAAAAAATGATCTGATCATCGAGGTTTGGGAAAAGCTTGACTGCGAGAACGTCGGTGCGACGGAGATCGGGGCGATCGAAGAGGTTGTTCGCGATCAATATGGTCAGGCGGCGGTCGATTCGCCGATGCGGATCGCTCGTCTTCTTGCGGACGAAGGGGCCGAGCTTCGACATTCCGAGATAATGGAACTGTACATCGCCCGCGTGTCGAACCGGCTTTATGAAGCCGCGTTTCGAAATGTTCTGGACATCAGCGGTCTTCGCAGCGCGCTTTTCTCGATCCGCAATCTGGAATCGTTAAGACAAAAATACGCCCGCGATAACGATAAAGAAGGTTTGAGACTCGTCCGCGAAACCGCACTCGAGGGCAAACGAAACGCAGCCGAGACCTCTGAGCGAACCCAGATTGACGCCGTTACACGTCAGATCAATGCCGAGATCGTGTCATGGTTCACTATCTGGCTACAGACACCGGACGTTTTCGACAATTGGGTCGATCTGCGGCAGCGGACACGAGAATTTATGGATATGTTCGGACATATCAACCAGGAACAGGCATAAAAATGAGACGTTTTTTTGCATCCAAAAACAGCTTTGCCGATGGCCGTGTCCAACTGGACGCCGACGAAACGCGCCATCTGCTCGACGTTCTGCGGCTTCATATTGGCGATGAGGTTGCGGTTTTTGACGGTGAGGGCAATGAATTTCGCTGTTTGATCGGGCAAATTGGCAAAAAAACATCCGACTTAGAAGTTTTAGAAAAAACCAACCCGGCCTCGCCGGAATCCGCTTTTGACATCACCATAGCGGCGACCATCTTAAATGGCGAAAAATATGATCTGATTATTCAAAAGGCCGTTGAGATTGGAGTCACCACTCTTATTCCGATGGAAACTATCCGATGCGATGTAAAACTCAAGGACGCCGAAAAACGCCTAGAAAGGTGGCGCCGCATCGCCCTCGAAGCCACCAAACAATCGGGCCGGGCAAAACTAATGCAAATCGCCGAACCGACAACTTTTGATAGATTGATCGCGGATTCAAAAACCGAAAACGTAGTTTTATTCTCCGAGCGCGACGGTGACGATTTCTCGACCATAACAGCCGGCAAAAAAATAACCGTCTTGTTCGGGCCTAAAGGCGGCTGGGATGATTCCGAATTAGCAGCCGCTCGATCACGCTGCATTAAGATCGTCACGCTCGGCGGGCGTATTTTGCGAGCCGAGACTGCGGCTATTGCAATCACAGCAATACTTCAACACCGCTTCGGCGACCTCAATTGACGACAGTTAAAAAACCGGTGACGGCTTTGGCCGGTAATAGGCGTCGCCGCGCTGCTTCATTTTCGCTTTGGCACCCAATTTATTGATGAATGTGAGCAGCATCTCCTTGTTGTCGAATCTGAAACTCGCCGTTCCTTTTGCTTCTATATCCGGGTCATCGAATGTGAGATTTGCGTATTTTGTGCTCTTATTCAATAGACTGGCCAGACCGGCGCCGGGCAGCGGCAAATGACTGACTACCTTGCCCGACTGCGGAACGCTGTCTCTGGAGTCGGGATAGACCACAACCAGTGCGGCGTACGGAATTGAGAACATCTCTTTTTGATCGGTACGATAAAACACAATGCGTTCATTTGGGTCGTCAAACTTGAGAGTGCCCTTTTCCTTGGCGCTCGACCCGAAGATGCCGCCCTCATAACGGGCCTCATACGAATCCGGGGCATTTGGCGACACCGTCGGAGACGGCTTTTCGACAGGCCGTACCTGTGCACCTATAATTCCCGTAAAACAAGATACAGCGAACGTCAGAAATAGTAATTTTTTCATAAACTTACATAACAGCAGAGTAGAAATTTATTAAACACTTTATAGACGCGCTTTTTACGGACAAGGTTGTTATTTTACCGCCGAAAATTCCAGTTTATCCAAATGTGGTTCGAGCCGTTCTTTCGCAATAGCTACGTATTGTTCAGATATTTCCGATCCCAACCAACGACGTCCGAGTTGATCAGCGATCTTAGCAGTCGTTCCGCTGCCCATAAAGCAGTCATAAACAAGATCGCCCTCATTTGTCCAGGTTAAAATTTGATCCTCCACAAGTTTTTCAGGGAATATAGCAGGATGCTTAAAGGCGATCTTGTCCTTCGACGAGGATGTTCCGACATTGTAGTAGAAGATATTGTCGTAATGAAAAATATTGTTGACCTTACGCTCTTTCGGTGCGATATGATCGTGCGCCAAGTCATTCCGGCCAACTTTCGTAATTCGAAAAGATTTGAAGGCTTTTTCCTGTTTTATTGGCTGGGTTATTGGATTGAACGTTACCGGCTGACCCTTGCTAAAACAAAATATATACTCGAACGCCTGCCTATATCTTTTGCCGCAATCACTCGGTATTGGATTATTCTTCGCATAAATCATTGTGTCATGAACCCGAAATCCTGCATGCTTAAAAGCAAATGCATGCTTAAAACTTGATAATGTCTCATCACCGTCTACAGTTCGGTCGCCGACAACCCAGATCACCACGCCGCCCGGTTTTGTTTTACGATAAAGCGACACCGCGATCTCCTCGACCGGAAAATGATAGCCGTTGTAATCACGCAGATTATCGTATGGCGGGCTGGTGATGGTCATATCGACAAAATCGTCTGCCATCCGATCAAGGGTCTCGATACAATTTTCGTGATAGATCTTGCCGAGTTCCATATTTAAAGCGGCCACTTGGCCAAAAAATCGGCCAAAAAGGCTTTCTCCGGTTTCGTTGTTTCGTTTTCGAGAAACTCGCGAAATTGTTCCTGCTCGTGGATGTAATCTTCTTCGCTGATCTGGCCGGCAAAATATACGAGACGCAGCCAAACAAGGTATGTATTCAGCGTGTCTATCTGGTTATACTCGACGATCTTGGTCAAGTCGCGAGCGAGCCAGAGATCGGTAACCTGATCGCCTTTGACATCGATCTTTCCAGGAAAACCGCACATTTTGGCAAGCTCATCCAGACGCGGCGACATACCGCCGCGGTTTGAGAATTTAGTTAACAGATCAAAGTGTGCTTCGCTGTTACGGGCGTCGAAATAATCCGGCCCCTCCCAGGGTTTATTCGGTCGCTCGTTAAAAGCAGGAGCCGTAACCTCATTTATGAGGCCGCGTTGGATCAACACCTGGAGGTCAGATTCAGCCGAATTAAAGCCGACAAGCTGTGGCCGTCGCTCACCCACGAAATACAGAAACCGGTCGATTATAGACGCTTCGTCCACGTCGTCCGATTCGAGCGGCAGCTTTGGCAGTGAATTCAGAGCAAATTCGGTCACACGTTCACGATCGCGGTTAAAGTGGAATTTGCGCGAGAGAAACGCGATCGATACGACCCGCGAGAACATATACTTCAAAAACGGACGCGGATTTTTTTCTGCGTCATACTGCGGGGAGTGTGCCCACAGAGCCTGCATCGCCTCAAGCTCGGTCGTCTCGTCAGGCAGATCGAACAATCGCTTTGCCCCCGCGGCGTCAGGCACCCACTCCAGGTCAAAGTACAAGACAAGCTCAGGTATCGGGTTTTTTAGCATGTGCAGGACGGTAACGGTCGGATTAAACACAGTATTTAGCTGCGCTTCGGTTGTTAACAGGGCAATTCTAACATACAAAAGAAGATTCTCGGCCTTATCCAATCATTCACCTCTAACAAATATTGGCTTCGATCAATTCGCTCCTCTATAAGATATCGTGTCAGACATTTTGAAGGATTTTAGATGTACGGGTATTATCCCTGTAATCAGATTAATTCGACGCGAGCAGGCAGAATGATTTTGCTTATTCTTAAATGTCTGAAGTACCCTGAGTGATGCGAGACGTGTGCGTTTTCGCGTATTTGAAAAGATCGATAACCAAACAAGGAGAAAACCAATGAAAAACATATGTGGAATTTTTGCAATTGTCGTAATTATTGTCGCCGCGCTTGCATGCTCAACCGACGATACAACCAAGGCCAACGCGGTTGTTGACGAAGCGAATAAATTCGTCGCGGCGGCCAATGTGAGCGTCGTCCAAGGCAGCATATTGGGCAATGAGTTCGATCAAAAGGTATCTACGATCAAGGGCAAAGCCGATCTCGCTGACGCTCGTGATCTGGGCAAAAACTTGATGAAAGAATATGATTCGATGGTCGATAATTTCAAAAAGGCGGGCGACAAATTTGACGAGGCGAGCAAGCTGAAGATCAAAGACAAGCACAAAGAATATCTCGAGACAAAAGCCAAGGAAATGAGGCTCCGCTCAGATTATGCCGTCGAAATGAAAAAGATACCGCAGGTCCTGATCGACACCGACAGCAAATCCGATTTTACCGACACGGTTAAAAACCTTGTCGCGAAAATAAAAACTATGACGAGCGATGCTCAAGATCTCAGCGACAAGGGAGACAAGATCGTTAAAGAAAATCCCGATATTATGCAGCAGCCAAAGTAAAGGCTTTTGCAAGTCGGCTTTACGATTGAGATGGCTTCAGTTGCAGGCAAAGTTTTACTTGTTCGTCTGCAACGGGACGGGAAACGTACTTGCGTTCCGGGTTCAAAACCGCAAAAATTGGAGGAAATATTCCGCACGATAACGTCAGTTTGTTTCCGTATTGGTCTGATATACCATGTCCCCGTGCAGTCCAAAAACATATAAACCTATACAACAAAGCAGTTTTCAACCTGTGGCACACCTCTTGCTTTCTGAATGGCTGAGAGGGAAATCCTCGATCTTAGAAAGGGAGATTTCGGAAAATGAAAAAATATATCACAACATTTTTGATAGCAGCAATCCTGACGGTTACCGTTGCTGCGATGGCAACTTCGACGTTTGCGCAGACACGATCTTGTAATTCGAACGACGGGCGGTATCAGGACGGGTACGGGCGATATCAAAATGAAAGCTATAGGGACAACGGTCAATATCAGGACGATAACGGATATTACACCGACAGAAACCGGTCAACTGTCTACAACCGCCATCGCAAGGCGATTAACATCGGTCTTTCAACCGGTGCCGGAGCATTGCTCGGAGCATTGATCGGTGGCCGAAAAGGCGCTTTGATCGGAGCGGCGGCAGGCGCGGGCGGCGGGGCGATCTTCACCCATAAACAACGGCCAAGGAATTACTACCGACGGTATTAAATGATTCCCAATTATGAACAAATGCCGTGGTGTACTGCACATCACGGTATTTTTTTGCTCGGAAATTACAATCTTATGTATTCTCGAAGACAGTCTTGCGAGCGGGTAACACGATACCGTTGATTATTGACTGTTTTGGGGTGAAGACAGTATAGTAAATACTTAGGAAATCCGTATAAGTCGTTCAAAGATGGTGTTTTTGCCGTTGTGGCACATTGATTGCGATATAAAGGGTGTCTTTAACAAAATCAAGAAGGGGGAATTAAATACAATGAAGAAATATATTACAGCGTTTATTATGGTTATGATGCTTGCGATCATGCTGCCGTTAGCAGCCAGCACTACTTTCGCTCAGACAAGGTATTACAGGACGAGAAGCGGAAGAATCGTTTATTATAAGAAGCCAAACGTCTACCGGCGTCATCGTAAGGCATTTAATATTGGTGGCGGAGCCGTAGCCGGAGCGCTTATCGGTGGCTTGATCGGCGGTAAAAAGGGAGTCGTGATCGGCGGATTAGCCGGTGCCGGCGGCGGTGCACTTGTTACTCACAAACAGCGTCCGAAGAACCATTATCGCCGCGTCTATGTTCGACGTACTTACCGCAACTACTAAAATCAGATAGTTTGCACGATCAAATTAAAAGGGCCGCGGCGATCCAAAAGATCGGCGAGGCCTTTTGTTCAGAGTGCGCGATTCATCGCGTTCTTTTTTAGAATGTAAGAAAAGAACGCGATAAATCGCGCACTCTGAACTATGGTTAAAACACATAAGTATTCGCCTCGATCAGCGTCTCCGCTATTCGCTGGCGCGCCGCAATAGTGTTAATTGGCGCATTGTTTTTTGTGAACCGCTTCAGCGCGACCAGCAGGGTACGGCCTTCGTCGCCCTCGGCGATCGCCGCGATGGTGTTTTTCGCTTTTGCTTCGACCCGCTGGATCGCGTCATTGCAGTAAACACTTGCCATATCGACGTAGCGTCCGGCAGCTTCCTCGCCATTGGCGTCGGCGTATTTTTTGGCACGCAGAATAGCGGTTTCCATCTGATATGCGTCCATAATGATGTCGGCACAATTGAGCAAAACCTCTTGCTGATCGGCGAGTCCCATCATATATTTCTGCGCTGCCGTGCCGAGTACCATGAGTGCGGTTTTCTTCGCATTCTGCGCAAGCTTTGTTTCGGCCGCGAGCAAGCTGGTGTCTTCGTCAAACGACATCTGCGGATTTAAGATCTCATCCTGAAGTGCTTTTGCCGCCTGTAAAAGACCAAGCTTGCCTTTCATCGCACGCTTCATCAACTGGCCGGGAATTAAAAGGCGGTTGATCTCATTTGTACCCTCGAAAATGCGGTTGATCCGCGAATCGCGATATGCCTTTTCCGCTGGGTAATCCGCCGAATAGCCGTACCCGCCAAATATCTGAACCATTTCATCGACGACATAATCGAGAGCTTCGCTGCACGCGACCTTGTTGATCGACGATTCGACTGCGTATTCCTCGATCGACTGCAATTTGGTCGCGTTGTCAGCGCCATCGCCGATCAGAGCGTCGATCATGCCGACCGTTCGGTATGTGATAGATTCCGCCACCCATGTGCGGATCGCCATCTCGGCCAATTTGTGCCTGATCGCGCCAAACGACGATATCGGTCGCCCAAATTGATGCCGCTCGTTGGCATAGCGAATCGCCTCGTGCAAAGCTAGCTTTGCACCTCCTGTTACCGACGCCCCAAGCTTAAAACGTCCGACGTTGAGAATATTAAATGCGATCTTCGCCCCGTCGCCGACATTCCCGATGAGGTTAGTGACCGGGATTTTGGCGTCGGACAAGATAAGTGCCGTTGTCGAAGAAGACTTGATGCCCATCTTGTGCTCTTCGTGGCCGGGACGGCAATTATCGCTGCGTTCGACGACAAATGCCGAGAATTTCTCCTTCTCGCCATCAACCTTTGCAAAGACGATAAAAACGTCCGCAAAACCGCCGTTCGATATCCACATCTTCTCGCCGTTCAGCACGTAATGCTGGCCATCTTCGGTCAATTTCGCTACCGTCTTGGCACCGAGCGCATCCGAACCTGAGCCGCTCTCGGTCAGGCAGTATGCAGTGACAACCTCGCCGGAAACGATCTTCGGAATCCACTCTTTTTTCAATTCTTCTGAGCCGAAATAAAGCAGCGGCAGCAGACCAATCGAGGTCTGAGCACCAAATGTCGTGCCAAATCCACCCGCGCGGCCGATATACTCAGCAATGATGGCACCGGTAGTCTGATCGAGGCCAAGACCGCCATATTCTTCCGGGATAGTGGATCCGAGCAGCCCAAGATCGCCGCCTTTTTTAACTAATTCACGGGCGATCTCCCAGGCGTGTCCCTCGAGTGCGGGCAGCTGCGGCCAGATCTCGTTATCGACAAATTCCCGCGTCGTCTCGCCGATCATCCGCTGCTCGTCAGTAAAATCCTCCGGCGTAAATATCTCGCCCGCCGCCTGATCCGCGATCAAAAACTCGCCGCCTTTCATATATTCTTTTTCCATTTGTGGTTCCATAATTCGCTCCTAAAAATATTATTTATATTATTTACAGGGATAAACAGGATAAGAAGACAATCCTGATTTTGCTTAATCCCTTACATCCATTTCATCCCTGTTAAATCTTCCTAATCAATCCTTTCGAAGATTCCAGCCGCGCCCATGCCGCCGCCGACGCACATGGTGACCATGCCGTAGCGTTTGCCAGTCCGTTTCAATTCCTGCAATAATGTCGCCGCCAATTTTGCTCCCGTACACCCAAGAGGATGGCCGAGCGCGACCGCCCCGCCGTTGACATTGACCTTCGACGGGTCCATTTCGAGGACTTTCATGACTGACAAGCCCTGTGCAGCAAACGCTTCGTTCAGCTCGATCACATCGATCTGATCAAGCGTCAAACCGGCCAATTTCAGAGCTTTCGGGATCGCATAAACCGGCCCGATGCCCATTTCTTCGGGCAGGCATCCAGCGGTCGCGAACGAGACGAAACGTGCAAGGGGTTTAAGGCCAAGCTCATTCGCCTTGTCCATCGACATAACGACCGCTGCCGCAGCACCGTCAGACATTTGCGACGAATTCCCTGCCGTCACCGTGCCATTGACATGAAATACCGGCCTGAGCTTTGCCAGTCCTTCTGCAGTTGAATCGAATCGCGGGCCTTCGTCGGTGTCGAAAACGACCTCTTTGCGGCGAACGCGTCCGCCCTCGTCAAATTCATCGACAAACACCGTCATCGGCACGATCTCGTCCTTGAATCTGCCGGCTGCAATCGCCGCCGCCGCTTTTTGATGCGAGGCGAGCGAAAACGCGTCCGCCTGTTCGCGCGTAATCTCGTACTTTCGTGCCACATTTTCCGCCGTCAGACCCATATTAAGATAATAATCGGGATACGTATCGACGATCGCGGGATTTGGCCGAACGACGTTGCCGCCCATCGGTATCATCGACATTGTTTCAAGCCCGCCGGCGACGATCACATCCGCACCGCCAGTCGCGATCCTGTCCGCCGCAAGAGCAATCGTCTGCAACCCTGACGAGCAATATCGATTTACCGTCATCGCTGATGTCTCGACCGGCAAACCCGCCGCTATCATCGCCGTCCGTGCGACATTCATCCCCTGCTCAGCCTCGGGAAACGCACAGCCCATAATCACGTCCTCGATCTGAGACGGATCGAGGCCTGGAACGCGATTTACCGCTTCCTTTATCGCCGCCGCCCCAAGATCATCCGGCCGCGTATTCTTCAACGTGCCCTTCGGCGCCTTACCCACCGCCGTGCGCACGGCCGATACAATTACTGCTTCTTTCATATTTTTGTTTTTGCCACGAATGACACAAATTTCACGAATAATTTCTTCATTAGTGCAATTCGTGACATTAGTGGCTAATCTTAATTTTCAATTCCAATCTCAACATCTTCCAACATCAAAATTTCTTTCAAAACACCTGGCTCGATCTCGACCAGAAATCCTCGCTTACCGCCGTTGATATAGATCGCGTCCAGTTCAAATATCGTCTTCTCAACATAAACAGGCATCACTGTTCGCGTGCCAAATGGTGATGTGCCGCCGACGAGATAGCCTGTCCATTTAGATGCCTGTTCGGGCGTTGCCGACTCGACCGATTTTACGCGCAAGTGCCGGGCCAGATTCTTCGCCGAAACTTGTCGGTCGCCGTGCATCAACACGATCAGCGGCTTTTTCTCATTCGTTTCAAAGACCAATGTTTTCACAACCGCGTGTTCATCAATGCTAATTGCCTTGCCGATTCGCTCGTTCCGCCTTTGTCAACGTATTCGTAAAGGTGCGGCACAAACTCGATCCGCTTCTCTATCAAAAACCTGATGGCCGGAGTTACCGGATAATCCATGATTTATCAACCGCGAAATACGCGAAATGAACGAAAAAGTTAAGTTCGAAATAAATTTTTCTTATTTCGTCTTTTTAGCGTATTTCGCGGTTACTTCTCCGTACCGAAAACACTTCATCAAATGATCGTTCACTATGCCCGTCGCCTGCATGAACGCGTACATTATCGTCGAGCCGACAATGTTGAATCCGCGTTTTTTCAAGTCCTTTGAGATCGCGTCCGATATCTCGGTTTTAGCCGGAACATCGCCATGCTCTTTTATTTTGTTGACTACCGAAACGCCGCCGACAAATCCCCAAATGTATTTGTCGAACGAACCAAACTCTTTCTGCAACGCCAGAAACGCATTTGCGTTACGGATTGCCGAGGCGATCTTCAAACGATTGCGAATAATGCCTTCGTTTAGCAGCAATGTCGCACATTTCGCGTCGGTGTATTTCGCCACTTTAGCCACGTCAAAATTATCAAAAGCCTCGCGGTATGCGTCGCGCTTTCTGAGAATCGTGTCCCAGCTTAACCCAGCCTGTGCACCCTCTAAAATCAAAAATTCAAACAGCCCGTGTTCATCGTGAAGCGGCACGCCCCATTCCGTGTCGTGGTAGGCTATCGCCAGCTCGTTTTTTGCCCAACTACAGCGTTCCATAATGTTAAGAGTGCTCGATTTAGCGTCTAGATTCTCTCATAAGAAAACAAGCTGAAGCTTGCACTCTAAACTAATTCCTCAACGGCTTGCCGGTCTTGAGCATCGCCGCTATGCGTTCCTGTGTTTTTCGCTCGCCGCAAAGCGAAACGAATGCCTCGCGTTCGAGGTCGAGCAGATACCGCTCAGAGACGTAGGCCCGATGATTCATATCGCCGCCGCTCATTACGTGAGCGAGCTTTTTACCGATCAGCGCGTCGTGGTCGGAGATAAATCCGCCCTGCTTCATCGTATGCAGAGCAAGCTTCATCGCCGCCTGTGCCGATTCGCCAAGCACCATAATATCGGTCCGCTCGACAGGTTGAACATATCCGGCAGCATCGAGACTTAGCACATCCTGCTTAGCGTCGGCGATGAGGCGGTCGCCGTTCATCGAGATAGCATCGGAATTGCGAAGAAAACCCCACGCCCGCGCCTCTTGTGCAGATGTAGCAACCTTGCCCATGCCGAGCAGTTCGAAGGTTTTCTTCAAAAACGCCAGAGGATCGGCGTCAGGGGCTTTTTGGGCCGCGTCCATCGCCCGCATCGTCATTTCCTTGGTGCCGCATCCTGCGGGAATAACACCGACGCCGACCTCGACCTGGCCCATGTAGGTCTCACCCGCGGAGCGCACTTTGTCGCCATGCATAGATATCTCGCAGCCGCCGCCGAGCGTCAATCCGTAAGGGGCCGTGACGACAGGTTTGGGGGAATAGCGCAGCCGCATGACGGCGTTTTGCAAGGCTCGTACGCCCATTGCAATGTCGTCCCATTCCTCTTCCTGGGCGGCGAGCAGGACCATCATTATATTGGCACCCGCCGAGAAATTGCCACCCTGATTGCCGACGACGAGGCCCTTGAAGTTTTTCTCAACCTCGTCGATCGCAAAATTCATCATCGCGACGGTGTCGCCACCAATGGAATTCATCTTCGAGTGAAATTCGAGACATGCAACGCCATCGCCGATGTCGATAAGCGAAGCTCCCGGATTCGTCTTAATTACGCCGGTCCGCTCTTTGACCGTTTTCAGGATCATCACGCCCGGACGATCCGGCATCGGTTTGTACGAACCCTCGACGAGATCGTAGAACGAGTAGTTTCCGGCGTCATTTTTGTAAAAACTCGGCGCACCCGACGCCAGCATCTTTTCAACATTAGCCGGAATCGCCTGGCCTTCATTACGCATTCGCTCTACCGATTCGGCGACGCCGATGGCATCCCACGCCTCAAAAACGCCGATATCCCAACCGAAGCCCCATTTGATCGCGTTGTCGATCTCGACGATCGTATCGGCTATTTCGGGAATCCGATTAGCCGCGTACCGCGAAACCCTCGAGGTTGTCTTCCACAAAAAGTCGCCGACACGGTCGTCGCCCCAAACGAGTGTCTTTAAGCGCGTTGCCTTGTCCTCGATGCCTTTGGCGGCATCGATCGACGGGAATTTTGTCTTAACCTGCGGCTTATATTCAAATGTGGCGAGATCGAGTTCGAGGATCACACGCTTTCCTTCCGCGTCGGTCGATTTCTTAAAAAACCCCCCTTTCGTCTTATCGCCTAGCAGCTTTTTCTCCAGTAGTGTCTTTATAAGGTCGGGTAACTGGAAAACTTCGCGATCTTCGTCGTCCGGCACAGCCGGATAGAGATTGTTCGTCACGTGTGCGGTCACATCAAGTCCGACGAGATCGGACGTTCGAAACGTCGCAGACGATGCGTGGCCAATCGCCTTTCCGGTCATCTGGTCGACCTCGGTCGGCGTAAAGCCGCCGGCGATCATCTCGTGGATCGTCGCCATCATCCCGAAAACGCCGATGCGGTTCGCAATAAAATTCGGCCGGTCTTTTGCCGGAACTACGCCTTTACCCAACCTCTGATCGAGAAATCCGGCGATCTTGCACGCGACTTCGCCGCTCGTCTTTGTGCCCGAAATGATCTCGGCCAGCTTCATATAACGCGGCGGATTAAAGAAATGTATGCCCAGAAAATGCGACTTGAAATCGTCCGAAAACGGCGCCGCGATAGAGTCGATTGGTATGCCGCTGGTATTCGACGCGATGACCGACCCTGCTTTGCGGTTCTTTTCGACCTCGGCAAAGACCTTGTGCTTGACGTCGAGATTCTCAACGACCGCCTCGATGATTAGATCGCAATCTTTGAGCCGTCCCATATCGTCCGTAAAATTACCCGTCGAGATCAGCTTGGCATTGTCACCAACCATAAATGGTGCCGGCTTGAGCTTTTTCGCAGCCTCAAACAACGAATTAACGATACGGTTGCGCACGGCGGGTGATTCGAGCGCAAGACCCTTTTTCTCCTCGTCAGGCGTCAATTCCGATGGAGCAATATCCAGTAACAGCGTCGGTATCCCGGCGTTTGCAAGATGTGCGGCGATACCCGCTCCCATTGTTCCCGCTCCCAAAACTGCGGCTTTTGCGATGTTCATAAGCTATTCTAATCCTGATATTTTATATGACTCAATTTAGCGAAAATTATAACTGAATGAGTATTCATTCAACAAGTCTTTATTCACTTTTCCGGCGAATTGTTCCGCTAATTTGCCTAAAGTTGCGTGTATAGTTATCCTTATAGTTTTATATTATCGGAGGAAATTGATGGTTGGTAAAGGTGTGGACATAGCTCCCGCGGACGGGAAACTTGGTATTTTGCTTGTCGGACTCGGTGCGGTCAGCACCACTTTGGTGGCTGGTGTCGAAGCCGTGAAACGCGGTTTGTCGAGCCCGACGGGCAGTTTGACGCAGATAGGCACGATCCGGTTGGGCAAGCGGACGGATAACCGGACGCCGAAGATCAAGGATTTTGTGCCGCTGGCCTCGCTCGACGATATCGTCTTTGGGGCGTGGGATATTTTTCACGATTCCGCATTCGACGCCGCGATGAACGCCGGTGTTTTGGAAAAAGATCTGCTCAATCAAGTCTCCGAACAGCTCGCCTCATTGAAGCCGATGCCCGCCGTTTTTGAGCAAAACTACGTTAAGCGGCTACATGGCGAAAACGTTAAAACCGGCAAGAACAAAATGGAGCTTGCCGAGCAGCTAATCGAAGATATAGCTAAGTTTAAGGCCGATAATAACTGCTCGCGGCTCGTCATGGTCTGGGCTGCGTCAACAGAAATATTTCTTGAAGCTTCCCATGTCCACAGCTCGATCGAGGCGTTTGAAAAAGGGCTCTATGACAGCGATCCTGCAATCGCACCGTCGATGATCTATGCCTACGCAGCGATCAAATCACATGTGCCTTTCGCCAATGGCGCTCCGAATTTGACGGTCGATACGCCCGCTCTGCTTGCTCTCGCCGAACAGGAACGCGTGCCGATCTGCGGCAAGGACTTCAAAACCGGCCAGACACTGATGAAAACAATCCTCGCTCCGGGACTGAAATCGCGGATGCTCGGACTTCACGGCTGGTATTCGACAAATATTCTCGGCAACCGCGACGGCGAGGTACTCGACGACCCGGAAAATTTCAAGACCAAAGAGGAATCAAAGCTCTCAGTGCTCGAACATATTCTCCAGCCCGACGTCTATCCCGACCTTTACAAAGATTTTTCGCACGTCGTGCGCATCAACTATTATCCACCCCGCGGTGATAACAAAGAAGGCTGGGACAACATCGACATTTTCGGCTGGCTTGGCTACAAGATGCAGATTAAGATCGATTTTCTCTGCCGTGATTCGATTCTCGCCGCGCCGCTGGCGCTCGATCTGGCGTTATTCATGGACCTCGCCCAGCGAGCCGGCATGAAGGGCATTCAGGAATGGTTGTCGTTTTATTTCAAGGCTCCGCAAACCGCTCCGGGGCTGTATCCCGAGCACGATCTGTTTATCCAGTTGATGAAGCTAAAGAACACTCTGCGGCACCTTCAGGGTGAGGAATTGATCACGCATTTGGGGCTGGAATACTACGATTGATTTCGTCCCCGAAGGGGACAAATGAAGTGATGCTGGATGTAACCTGACGAATGTGTAAACATTGCAGCTCGTCCCCGACGGGGACAAATGAAATAGCGTCGGGTGAAACCCGACGAATCCGGTCACCATAGACACCGTCCCTGTAAGGGACGAACAAGCAGTATGGCCCAAACGGTAATTTCATTTTATTATCATGTAGTTTTCTCGACGAAGAATCGGGTTGAGATAATTTGCCCGGACGTAGAGGATGAGCTTTACGCCTACATCGGAGGAATTCTCAATAATAATAAATCGAAATTGCTGATCGGTAACGGTACGCAGAATCACAGTCATCTTCTTATCTCTCTTGGTAAAAATGTTGGATTTCCTGTCATTATCGGTGATATCAAACGAAACTCCTCGAAGTGGCTAAAAACGAAGGGCGGCATGTTGACGAAATTTGGTTGGCAGGACGGTTATTCAGCGTTTACTGTCGGGCACACACAATTGCGAGATGTAAAACGATACATCGCCAATCAAAAAGAGCATCATAAGAAAGTATTGTTCGAAGATGAAATGCGTGGATTCTATCGCAAATACGAAGTGCCGTTTGATGAGCAATATGTTTGGGATTAGGGGCATTGTTCGTCCCTTACAGGGACGGTAAAATTCGTGATGATAGGTCGTCGGGTTTCACTAGGGCGCTATTACATGGGTCGCTTTCGGCGACAAACTCGTTTAATCTATTGAGATATCAACAAAAACTATTTTCTTATGGACCTTTCATCTGAAATCGAGCGTTTGACGGATAACATCTCACACGGCATCTGACGCCGCTCGTGAATATGAACACGTTCGCATTCATCCAAAAATTCAAAACCGCATTGCCATTGATAATCGCTCTGCTGTGTCTGACCACGCTAACGGCGTTTTCGCAGAAGCCGGAACTCTATGTTCAAACAGGTCATTCGCTGGATGTCACTTCAGTCGCATTCAGTCCTGACGGCAAGACGCTGGCGAGCGGAAGCAGTGATAACACAATCAAATTGTGGGATGTGGCTTCGGGACAAGAATTGAAAACTCTCAAAGGGCATTCATTACCTGTCCAGTCAGTAGCGTTCAGTCCTGACGGCCAGACGCTGGCGAGCGGAAGTTGGGACAACACAATCAAGTTGTGGGATGTGGTTTCAGGACAAGAATTGAAAACTCTCAAAGGATATTCAAAGGTTAGCGCTTCAATCGCATTCAGTCCTGACGGCGGGGCTCTGGCAAGTGGAAGTTCGGACAACACGATCAAGTTGTGGATTGTGGCTTCAGGACAGGAGTTGCAAACACTCAAAGGACATTCACTACCTGTTACGTCAGTCGCGTTCAGTTCTGACGGCAAGACGCTGGCGAGTGGAAGTTTAGACAATACAATCAAGCTGTGGGATGTGGCTTCAGGACAAGAATTGAAAACTCTCAAACATTCATTACCTGTTTGGACAATCGCGTTCAGTCCTGACTCCAGGACGCTTGCCAGTGGAAGTGGTCTCAAGGAAATCAAGTTGTGGGATGTGGCTTCGGGACAAGAATTGAAAACTCTCAAAGGGCATTCAGGTTTTGTACGTTCAGTCGCATTCAGTTCTGACGGTGAGACTCTGGCGAGTGGGAGTGATGACTACACAATCAAGCTGTGGGACGTGGCTTCAGGACAAGAATTGAAGACTCTCAAAGGTCATTCACTAAAGGTTTGGACAATCGCGTTCAGTCCGGACTGCAAGATGCTTGCAAGTGGAAGTCATGACAAAACACTAAAGGTGTGGGATGTGGCTTCGGGACAAGAATTGAAAACTCTTAAAGAACATTCGCTGCCTGTTACCACGGTCGCGTTCAGTCCTGACGGGAAGACGCTGGCAAGTGGAAGTTGGCGCAACGCAATCAAGCTGTGGGATGTGGTTTCAGGACACGAATTGAAAAGTGTCAAAGGAAATTCAAATCCTGTACAGTCGGTCGCGTTCAGTCCTGACGGCAAGACGCTGGCGAGCGGGGGTGATGACAACACAATCAACTTGTGGGATGTGACCTCAGGACAAGAATTAAAAATTCTCAAAGGTCATTCACTGTATGTAAATTCAATCGCGTTCAGTCCGGACGGCAAGACTCTGGCGAGTGGAAGTTTGGATAAAACAATCAAGCTGTGGGATGTGGCTTCAGGACAGGAGTTACAAACTCTCAAAGGACATTCATTACCTGTTTGGACAATCGCGTTCAGTCCGGACGGCAAGACACTGGCGAGTGGAAGTCTGGACAACACAATAAAGCTGTGGGATTTGGCTTCGGGACAGGAATTGAAGACTCTCAAACATTCACCACGGGTTTGGACAATGGCATTCAGTCCTGACGGCAAGACGCTTGCGAGTGGAAGTATGGACAGCACGATCAAGTTGTGGAATGTGGCTTCGGGACAAGAATTGAAAACTCTCAAAGGTCATTCATTATATGTAAACTCGATCGCGTTCAGTCCTGATGGCAAGACTCTGGCGAGCGGGAGTTATGACAACACAATTAAGCTGTGGAATATGGCTTCGGGACAAGAATTGAAAACTCTCAAAGGGCATTCAGGTGTTGTAGTTTCAGTCACGTTCAGTCCTGACGGCAAGACGCTTGCGAGTGGAGGTTTTGACAGTACAATAAAGTTATGGGAGGTAAGCAGCGGGAATAATTTGGCAAGCTTGATTGCTCTTGATGAAACGGATTGGGCAGTCGTCACGCCCGATGGTTTGTTTGACGGTTCGCCGAACGCCTGGAAGCAACTGATCTGGCGTTTAGACAACAACACTTTCAAATACGCCTCCGTCGAAGCCTTTTTTAAAGAGTTTTACTATCCGGGCTTGCTGCAGGAGATCATGGAGGGCAAGCGTCCACGCCCGCCGGTTAAGAATCTGTCGGAAGTGGACATTCGGCAGCCCGGCGTGAGCATTAGGCGAGTCGGCGGTCAGCCTGTTCAGGAGCGGGGACTCGGACAGCCGGTCACGCTGACAAACGCGGTTTTGAAGCGAAATGTTGAAGTAGAGATCCAGGTCACTGACAACAACAGCCCGCCGTCGCGTCCAAGTCACCCGGCGACCAACGTAGCTCAGGACCTGCGACTGTTCCGCAACGGCTCGTTGGTCAAGCTGTGGCGGGGTGTTCTGTTTGATAAGCAGAGCGGTTGCGACCAGATCGCAAGCAAACTGCGGGCTCCTGCTCGTGCTGTTTGCAAAGTAACAATCCCGCTTGTAGCGGGCGATAACAATCTCACCGCGTATGCATTTAATCACGAGAACATAAAAAGCAATGACGGTGAGGCATTGGTAAAGGGCGCCGAGAGTTTGCGGCGGGCGGGTACGCTTTACACCCTGGCGATCGGCGTGAACGAATATGCCAACTCTCAATACAATTTGAAGTACGCTGCTGCCGACGCGCAGGGCTTCGCCGGGGAACTCAAACGTCAGCAAGCAAAGTTGAAAAATTATGAACGCGTAGAACTCATCTCTTTGATAGACAAAGATGCTACAAAGACCAACATTCTCAAATCGCTCGCCGACCTATCGGCGAAGATTCAGCCCGAAGATGCCCTTGTAATTTACTTCGCCGGACATGGGACTGCCCAACAGAACCGTTTCTATTTGATTCCGCACGATCTCGGTTACGCGGGCAGTCGCACCCAACTCAATGACGCAAGTCTGAAAAATATTCTCGCTCACAGCATTTCTGACGAGGAGTTAGAAGCAGCGGTCGAGGGCATCGACGCCGGGCAGATGTTGCTCGTGATCGACGCCTGCAACTCGGGACAGGCGCTCGAGGCGGAAGAAAAGCGGCGCGGGCCGATGAACAGCAAGGGCCTCGCCCAGCTTGCATACGAAAAAGGCATGTATATATTGACTGCCGCCCAGAGCTATCAGGCCGCAAAAGAGGCCGCTAAACTCGGCCACGGCTTTCTTACATACGCATTGGTTGAAGAGGGCCTAAAAACACCCGTCGCAGATCGGGAACCAAAAGACGGCCAGGTTCTCCTGCGCGAATGGCTGGATTTTGCCACCGAACGCGTTCCGCAGATGCAGCAGGACGAGATCAAGAAAAGGCAATTAGTGCAGGAAAAATCCGGCGCGGCCGTTCGCCCAAACGACGACAACCTGCAACGCCCGAGAGTCTTCTACCGCCGCGAGACCGAGCCTCACCCGCTTGTCGTTGCAAGGCCCTAGCTGGCTCTGCGACTGTGGGACAGGATTCTACGATAGAGGTTGAAGAATGAATGATTTACGGAATATCGTGCCAATACATCGGTTACTTTAAGCTATACGAGCAAGGATCTTTATGGTCAATATCATAAGGATTCCAAAAAAACTTTTACTATTGCGTGTTTTTGTGTTGCGCTGACTTTGTTTAATGTGTTAATCATAGAATAGAGGTGGGCCTTCATACCCGACACTCTTTCCTCTGGACCCGAATCCTTCCAGACGCTAAAGTCCAGCCAACTTATAACCTATTGAAATCATCATTGTTGACGATGAACTTGTCGATGATTTTCGGCAAGCAGCGAAAGCGGTAATCGTTCTAAATGTATGTCGGAGAGCGAAAACCGTTCCCGGAGAGGTGAGAAGATGAAACAGGAAATGGCCAAGAAACCGCAACCAACGCAAAACGGAGTTTTGCTCGACCCCGAACGCAAGAGCCCGCGGGCGGCGGAATTTGAGGACAAGCTTTCGAGCCTGATCGTCGGGCAGGAACGCGCGGTTCGCCGTGTCAGCGGTCTCTTTCAGATCTATCTGGCGGGAATGAACAATCCGTCGCGTCCACTCGGGACAATGCTTTTCCTGGGTCCGACCGGGTCGGGGAAGACTCGCGTGGTCGAGGCCGCGTCCGATGTGCTTTTTAACGAGCCGTACGCAGTGGTCAAGATCGACTGTGCCGAGTTTCAGCATTCGCATGAGATCGCCAAGCTGATCGGCTCGCCTCCGGGATACCTTGGCCATCGCGAAACGTCGCCGATGTTGACGCAGGAAAATCTAGACAAGGCTCATACCGACGACACCAAGCTGACATTTGTCCTTTTCGATGAGATCGAAAAAGCATCGGATTCGCTGTGGCAATTGCTGCTCGGAATTTTGGACAAGGCGACGCTGACGCTTGGCGATAACCGCCGGGTAGATTTTTCAAAAACAATCGTCATTATGACGTCCAATCTCGGAGCCCGCGAGATGTCCGACATGATCTCCGGAGGCATCGGCTTTGCACCGACCAAAACCGATCAGGCAAAAGAGGACAACGAGATCGACACCAAGATATATCGCACCGCTTTGGAGGCGGCAAAACGTAAATTCTCACCCGAATTTATGAACCGCATCGACAAGGTCGTCGTATTTCGCAGCCTCAAGGTACATCATCTGCGGCGGATACTCGACATCGAATTGAGGTCGGTGCAGGATCGTATCACCGAGTCGGCCGGTACGAAATTCGTCTTCGAGTGTACCGAGGACGCCAAGGAATTTTTGCTGAGCGAGGGCATCGATCTCAAATACGGCGCACGCCACTTAAAGCGTTCGATAGATAGGTTTTTGGTATATGCGCTTTCCAATCTCGTCGCGACCGAACAGGTCGAGACCGGCGATTTTGTGATGGTCGATTTCGACGCCGAAAAGGACGTGCTCACGTTTACCAAACAGGCCGGCAAGATGATCATCGCCGATATGCCGGTCGATAGGGACGAAGATGACACGCCTCTGGTCAACGCTGACGCCGTTGGAATCCCGCTGCCGCAGTCGCAGGCCGCAGCCGAGCGCGGCAAGTCGAAAGGCGAGAACGGCGACGTCTAATTAGACCCAATTCAACGAGCGTCTGACAGCCTCGTGCCATCGCTCGATCAATGCATTTGCCTCGCCCGCCGTCATCTGCGGCTCAAAGCGGCGGTCGGACTGCCAATGTTCTGCAAGTTCGATTTTATTCTTCCAAAATCCAACAGCCAGCCCGGCCAGATATGCCGCACCGAGCGCCGTTGTCTCGGCTGTTTTTGAGCGGACAACGGGCAGCTGCAAGATCTCAGCCTGGAATTGGAGCAGGGCATTATTTCGCGTCGCTCCGCCGTCAACTCGAAGCTCCGTCAGATCGGCATTCGAATCGGCCCGCATCGCAGCTAACAGATCGGCTGTTTGAAACGCAATCGATTCGACCGCTGCGCGGGCAATATGGGCATTTCCGGTACCGCGTGTCAGGCCGATGATCAAACCGCGAGCGTCCTGATCCCAATGCGGCGTGCCCAAACCGGCGAAAGCTGGAACAAAATACACGCCGCCATTATCGGGGACGGATGCGGCCAGAGCTTCGACATCATCTGACGACGAAATCGCGTGGAGCGAATCGCGAAGCCATTGAATCACCGCTCCGCCGATAAACACGCTGCCTTCGAGAGCGTATTCCGTTTGGTCGGCGATCTGCCAGGCGATGGTAGAAAGTAGGCGGTTCTTCGATTCAGCTGGTTTGATGCCGACATTTTGCAGCATAAAACAGCCCGTGCCATATGTATTTTTTGTCGATCCCGCATCGAAACACGCCTGACCAAATAAAGCAGCCTGTTGGTCACCCGCTATCCCCGCGATCTTAATGCCTTTCAACTCCGTCGGCGTTTCGATCTCGCTGTAGATATCGGACGATGAGCGGACTTCGGGCAAAATGGCGCGCGGTATGTCGAAGATCTTTAGCAGATCATCATCCCAGGCGAGCGTGTTGATGTTGTAAAGCATAGTCCGCGAGGCGTTCGACGGATCGGTAATATGCAGCTTGCCCTCCGTCAACTTCCAAACGAGCCAAGTATCGACCGTGCCGAATGCAAGCTCACCATTTTCAGCACGTTTTCTTGCATCATCGACATTGTCGAGCAGCCATTTGATCTTGCTCGCCGAAAAATAGGCGTCAACCTCAAGGCCGGCCTTTGTGCGGATCAAATCGGCTTGGCTTTGCCGAACCACGTTGCATATCTCGGACGTGCGGCGATCCTGCCAGACAACGGCATTGTGGATCGGCTCGCCGGTTCCCCGATCCCAGATGAGTGTCGTTTCGCGTTGATTCGTGATGCCGACCGCCGCGATATCGGCGGCGGTAAGGTTCGCCTTTGACAACACCTCGACAGCCGTGTCGAACTGTGACCGCCAGATCTCGTGCGGGTCGTGCTCGACCCATCCGCTCTGCGGATAGATTTGGGTAAACTCCTTTTGACCGACGGCAACTATGTCACCACTACGGTCAAAGATGATCGACCGGCTGCTAGTCGTTCCCTGGTCGAGTGCGAGAATGTAGGGCATAGATTTTTATATACGACAGATTGAATGTGTTGAGCGATCAACTTTATTCAAGATAATCATAATCTCAAATCGGATTAAGCGCAATTGCACCTTTATCGATCCATCTAATATTCCCTCTTCACTTTACAATATATATATGGATATCGTAATATGATATTCATTAACGGAGGCATTAATGCACGAATCAAACCTTACTGAATTAGAAAATCTCTTTCTTGCTCTTTCTGACAAAACGCGGCTGCGGCTTTTGGCGTTGATGGCCGATGGCGAGGTGCCGGTGGGATTTCTCGCCGACAGCTTGGGTGAAAGCCAGCCAAAAACGTCGCGCCATCTTGCTTACCTCAGAAACGCCGGTCTGGTTTCCTCACGGCGCGACGGCAAACGTATATATTACAATATAGACCGGCCGACCAATTCTACTGTCGAACGCATTCTGAGTTTGACTGTCAATTCGATAGCTGTCGTGAAGGGCGATGACTTTGACACCCAGAGGGAATCGTGGAATGATCAACTTTTGAACGACAGTGAACATATATATGCAGAAGCGTATGAACCCGAGTTCGAGCAAAATGAAATGCCGATACACCTACTCTGATTCGCCTACATTCTTTTGGTCATAAGGACAATGTCGGCAGCGATTGTCACAGCAATATCCTCGATTTAACAGATAACGGCGCGTAAGCACCATCAAACCGTATTCGAAATAGAAATCGAGCCCTTCGACAAAGGTCTGGTTGTCATTAATGTCCGAAATGGATCTATCTAGTTGCATACAACACAAGAAACTCTTTGTTACCCTCGGCTCCGAGTATCGGTGATTCGATGAAGCCGCCGACCCTCAGACCGAGACTTTTCGCGAAAGCATTAACCTCTGCTACGACTCGTTCGTGTTTTTCCGGCTCCCACACGATACCTCCCGTGCCGACCTCTCCGCGACCTACCTCGAATTGAGGTTTGATGAGCACGACCAGCTTTCCGGTTGGCTTTAGCAAAGAAAAAATTGCCGGTAGTATCTTTGTAACGGAGATAAACGAGACATCGATCACAGCCAGATCGAATTGTGCATCAAAATCCGCAGGCGTCAGATTGCGTGCATTTGTTCTCTCGCGAACTTCGACTCGCGGATCGGTTCGCAAAGCCCATGTAAGCTGATTGGTTCCGGCGTCAACAGCGACGACTCTTTTCGCGCCGTGCTGCAAAAGGCAGTCGGTAAAGCCACCCGTCGAGGAGCCAACATCTATACAGACAAATCCCGTGGGATCGATCTCAAACGCTTTGAGAGCTGCTTCCAACTTTAGGCCACCGCGTCCGACGTACCGTGATTCGGTCGAATCACCTTTAATGCGTATAACAGCTTCGGCGGCAAAATTCTCGGATGACTTGTTGACCCGTATTTCGTTAACGAGCACGACGCCGGCCATAACCAATGCATGCGCCTTGGTTAGTGAATCAGCGAAGCCCTGTTCAACGAGCAATTTATCGATACGTTGCTTTTTCATCAGCAAGACAAAAATAGATCTATTAGACTAGACGATCTTACACCGTTTCATATCGCAGGGGTTCAATGATATTTTAGAACCCGAATACAGCAATATTAAACAGTGCCATCAAAGGATATTCATAAATTAACCCGCTTTGCTAAGTATACCTGGTTTGTTCTTGCATGGAACATAGTCGTGATCCTTTGGGGCGTTTTCCTACGTGCCTCAAAATCAGGCGACGGCTGCGGCCAGCATTGGCTAACGTGTCATGGAGAGGTCATCCCGTCGGCACCCGAATTGAAAACGGTGATCGAATTTTCACACCGCGTTTCCAGCACATTGGACGGGCTTTTGATAATAGTTTTGCTGGTATGGGCGTTTCTCATCTGGTACCGACAAAGATCAGAATCAACTAAGCGCATCTTAAAAACAACTACGGGTTCGTTTATTTTTGTGGTCATCGAAGGCCTTTTGGGAGCCGGATTGGTACTGACCGGAAACACGGCGGAAAATCTGACGCCCGAACGCCCGTTTTGGATGGCGGCACACCTTGTCAACACATTGATCCTGCTTGCTTTTCTGACCTTTACGGCGTGGTATGCGAGCGGTGGGCGGCGGTTAAATCTTCATATTGATCGAAAATTTTTGGCTGCGATCTTGATCGGGGCCGCCGCTATTATTTTGGTTGGGATCAGCGGTTCGATTGCTGCTCTTAGCAGCATGATCTTTCCGTCCGACACGATTGCCGAGGGTTTTGCCAAAGACTTTTCTGCAACGTCAAATATACTTTTGCGTCTCCGTCTCCTCCATCCGATCACGGCTATATTGACCAGTGTATTGCTGATATTTCTGACCGGCTGGCTGACAAAAGCAAGCGGCAAAGATAGAAGCGTTGCCCGCTGGTCGAACGTTCTTTCCATCTTGATTCTCGCCCAGATCGCCTTTGGAGCCGCTACGCTTTTGACGCTCGCGCCGATAGTAATGCAGCTTGGGCATTTGTTTTTGGCAGATGCGATTTGGATCTGCTACGTGCTTTTTTCTGCGAATTTTCTTTCTTCGCGAAAGATGGCTGATGATGATGATATAAAATTCGGTGTTTCATAGCGTTGTTTTTAGTTCCGGTCGGCCCAATCTCTGCCTTTTTGGACGAGGTCGTTGAGAGACTGCTGTAATTCGGCTCGTTTTCGCTCCAGTTCATGCGCATCTGCATCAGGTGCAACAAAGATAGGTTCGCCAAAAAACACCTTCGCCCGTGTGAATGGTACCGGTATTTGAAACTTATCCCAACTATTAATGGTCCGAAACCGTTTAACTTCCACGCTGAACGGCAGCATTGGGTTACCAGTCAATTTAGCCAGCATTGCGGGCCCGGCTTTTGCCTGATATTTTGGGCCGCGGGGGCCGTCGATAGTAAAGGCCATTGGCACCCCTGTTTTCATCAGGCGGGACATTTCAATAAGGGCGCGCGTTCCGCCGCGTGTGGACGAGCCTTTGATAACGCCAAAACCAAATCGCTGTATGCAGCGCGCCGTATATTCGGCGTCCAGGCTTATAGATGACATTACGACCAACCCACGGTCACGCAAATAATAAGTGCCAGCAAATATACGATCATGCCACAAACATAGGATCGGCGTGTGGTAATTTTCCGCTCCGCCGTGCTTGTAATCAACTCCATCGATCTCGACTCGAAGCGTTTTGCCGATTAAATTTATTGCCGCATAAAAGCACCAACCTGCAATACGGATCAAAAGCCGATCCTTAAATTGGTACTCGGAAAGGGATTGGAATTGATAAACTTTGTTCTTTTGCTTAACCACAGTTAGAAAATTACTATCAATTTGGGGTATTATTTGCAACAACGACAGCCGACATATCGTAAATTAAGTTAGCTCTCTCACGCATCTATGCAGCGAAGAATTCTCATCATCGACGACCACGACGATCTGGCAACCTCGCTGCATGAGGTTTTAACTCACATCGGGCATTTTGTCCATGTTGTCGAAGATCGGCGAGAGGCTCTCGCGATCGACAATATCGAAACATTTGACCTCGTCATTACCGATCTCGATGTCGAAAAACTCTCGGCTGAAACCAACTTCAACGGTAATGCTTCGGTTTGCCTTCCTGCATCACTGGACCCCGGCCACTACGGCGAGCATATCAAGGCGTTCAAGATATTTGCCGCCAACTTTAGACGCGATGAATTTGACGAGGAAGAATTAAAGAACCTCGTCGCGACAGTTCTCGATTACAAGATAAGATACATCGATAAAAAGGATGTCGTCCAGGATCTGCACGAGAATATCGAGTTTGAACTGCCGAGCGCGATCTCGCTGATGCACATCGTGCTCGACTATCTGATGAAACGTGTCGAAAAGCTCGGCGTTATCAAGCCCGAACAATCAAACCTGTTTGTTGCTCTAGACGAAGCGTTTGTCAACGCTGTCAAGCACGGTAATAAATTCGACGCTAAAAAGCTGATCCGCATCACCGCCGAAGTTTCAAAACAGGAGGCTCGGTTTACGATCGAAGACGAGGGCGAAGGCTTTGACGTACATAGTATCCCCGACCCGCTCGACCCCGAGAATCTCTTTAAAACTTCGGGGCGCGGCGTGCTGTTTATCTACAACATCATGGACGAGGTCAAATACAACGATCGCGGCAATCGGTTGACGATGGTTAAACGAAAAAACTAAAGAACTTATCTATTTGAAATATTCGTCTTTGCTAAAACTCGTAATACATCATTTCGGTCTCAAAAGTTAATCATTCAAGTTTTTCCTACACTATAAACTAAACACCATAAACTTAGTTTGTTTGACAAACACTAAGTTTATGTTAATTTGAAGGAAACTTGGTCATTGTCACGGGTATTCATTAGGTTCTGTTTAATTTCCCTTATCCAAAGCTCATTTGGATCAGAGAGTTAAAATTCACAAATAATTCTTCCGCAACTGGAAAGTTGTTTGGATCAACCTTAAAGGAGGGTTTGCCATGAAAAATATTCTGAAAAGATTTGGATCTTTTTTTCTTTTGTTCTGTCTGGTCTCGATTTTACCGTTTACCGTAAGATCGGCTGATTATAAACGCGATACCATTTATCAAATCATTACCGACCGTTTTTATAACGGAAGCACAGCAAACGACAACCCGTCACAAAGTTCGGGACTGTTTGATTCGACTCAAACAAATTGGCGCTTGTATTGGGGCGGCGACCTGGCCGGAATCCAAGCCAAAATGACTTATTTGAAAAATATGGGTGTAACGGCAATTTGGATTTCGCCGCCGGTCGATAATTTGAACTTGAGCATACCATTTGCGGGACAGGCAACCGCACCGTATCACGGCTATCAAGGCCGCGATTTTAAACGTACGGAGGAACATTTCGGCGACAGCGCGAACGCCTGGACGGCTTTTGACAACATGGTAAGTTCCGCACATACCAACGGCATTAAGGTTATTGTGGATTTCGCCCCGAATCATACCAACCAGGATAACGACGGTGAGTTCGGCGCGTTTTACGATAATGGAACGTACGTCGGAAATTTTACGAATGATACGAACGGATATTTTCACCATAACGGTAATATTTCCAATTTTGATGATCGCTATCAAGTTCAGTATTTTTCGCTTTTTGATTTGGCGGACTTAAATCAGGAACACGCAACCGTTGACAAGTATCTCAAGGATTCCGCTATATTGCTGCAGCAGCACGGTGTCGACGGATTTCGCATCGACGCTGTAAAACATGCGACCTGGGGCTGGGAATACAGTCTGGCAAACACGATCTATACCAATAAGGACAGCTTTTTATTCGGCGAGTGGTATCAGGGTACGACGAGCGATCCGCTTTATCGCGATTCATACAAATTCGCCAATAAAAGCGGCATTTCGCTGCTCGATTTTCCGCTTAATCAGGCAATCCGAAATGTTTTTGCCGGAGGAAACAATTTCTCTGATATAGACACTGTTCTGAATCAGGAAAATGCTAATTTTACGTGGAAGGAAGATCTGATCACGTTCATTGACAACCATGATATGAAGCGTTTCCTGTCGGCTAATAACAATAATAATCGGTTGCATGAAGCGATCGCGTTTGTTCAGACGGTTCGCGGCATTCCATGTATTTATTACGGCACCGAACAATATCTTCATAACGATACAAACGGCGGTGACGATCCGTATAATCGTCCGGCAATGCCCGGTTTTTCGACATGGACAACGGCTTACAGTCTGATCAAAAAGCTTTCCGATCTGCGTAAAAGCAATCCCGCACTCGGCTATGGCTCGACGCAGGAGCGTTGGATAAATAACGACGTTTATATCTATGAGCGCAAGTTTTATAACAACGTGGTTTTGGTCGCCATCAATAAAAGCACCACCAGCACATATAACATTTCAGGACTCAATACATCGCTTCCCGCCGGAACTTATTCCGATTACTTGACGGGAATGCTGAGCGGTTCGTCATTAACGGTTAATGCCGGTTCGGGTGGAAATAATCCGGTTGTCAGCTTCAATGTGGGCGCAAATACGGTCGGCGTTTGGCAATACACGTCGGCAGCTGGGACCACTCCGCAGATCGGCTCAATTGGCCCGACCAACGGACAGGCGGGGGTAAAGGTGACCATTGGCGGACAGGATTTTGGAACGTCGACCGGAACTGTAAAATTCGGCACAACGACGGCCACAGTAAATTCGTGGGCTGACAAACAGATCGTCGTCACCGTTCCGAATGTCACAAACGGAGATTACAGCGTAACTGTAACGCGCGGTGCTTCGGTATCGAATGGAATCAATTCCACCGTTTTGCAGGCGAATTTGATTCCGGTGACGTTTACGGTCTATAACGCTCCGACGACGACAACCGGCGACTATATTTTCCTAACCGGAAATACGGTGGAATTGAGCAATTGGAGCACGACCTTTGACACCTCCGTCGGGCCGATGCTGACGCCGAATTATCCCAACTGGTTTTTGAATGTCAGCGTTCCGGCAGGCAAAACGATACAATTCAAATTTATCAAAATTGCGGCTAATGGAACCGTAACCTGGGAAAACGG
This sequence comes from Chloracidobacterium sp., assembly GCA_043748725.1. Classification (GTDB taxonomy): domain Bacteria; phylum Acidobacteriota; class Blastocatellia; order Pyrinomonadales; family Pyrinomonadaceae; genus OLB17. The sequence continues at coordinate 49,951 of JAYVER010000315.1, forward strand.
TGCAAATCACAGTTACACCGTGCCGGCGAGCGGAACAGGATTTGTTAACGTTAACTGGCAAAACTAAATTTTGTAAAAGTTGTGGTTTGAAGCGTGTCTGAACTTTCGGGCACGCTTTTTCTTGCGTAATATAATGGCAAGATGAAAATAACGATAGGGCAGATCAATACCACCAACGGCGACCTGGAAGGGAACGTCCAGAAAATCTTATCGGCCATCGAAACGGCCAAGGTGCAAGGCTCCGACTTGATCGTTTTTCCTGAGGTTGCAACGCATGGCTATACATCGCAGGACTGGTTTCAGGATCGCGATATTATCGAGCACGCGCTCGATCCGCTGAAACAGATCATACCGGCTACGGTCGGGATCACGGCAATCGTCGGCACGATCCGACCCAACATAGAAACGGATGGACGCAGACTTTACAATGTGGCGGCTGTCATTTCGGACGGAAAATTGCTCGGCTTTGCCGAAAAGACGCTGTTGCCCGAATACGATGTGTTTGACGACCCGCGTTACTTTGAGCCGGGCGATCACCGCCGTATTTTTGATGTAAACGGCATCAAACTGGGCGTCGTCGTCTGCGAAGATTTTTGGAACGACAAGACATTTTGGAAGGAAAGGCTTTACGAGAGCGACCCGACCGACGAGGTCATCGCAATGGGTGCTGACGTGATCGTCTCGATCAACGCTTCGCCGTATAATAAAGGAAAGATCAAACTCCGCTGCGACATGGTCGCCCACCGCTCCAAACTGCAAAAGAAGCCGATAGTTTTCGTCAATCTGGTCGGCGGCAACGATGGCATCATCTTTGACGGAGCGAGCCTCATAGCGGATGAGGAAGGCGATATTATCCTGCAAGCGACGGCGTTTGAGGAATTTGTCGAGACTGTCGAGCTTGATGTTCGCAAACCGGACGCACGCGGCATCACCGGCAATGAGATCGAATCTATCCGACGGGCGTTGGTGCTCGGTATCCGTGATTACGCCCAAAAGAATGGGTTTAAACAGACAGTGCTTGGTTTATCCGGCGGCATTGATTCGGCGCTCGTCGCGGCTTTGGCTGCCGAGGCTATCGGGCCGGAAAATCTGCTGTGTGTGATGATGCCGTCACCGTTTTCTTCTGAGGGAAGTATCAAAGACTCTGAAGAATTAGTTCGAAATCTCGGCTGTCAGAGCCGGATCGAACCGATCTCGGATACTTTTGAGATTTTACTCAAACAGATGGATCTGCACCGGCCAACGCGCGGGGGCGAGAGCCTAGCGGCTGAGAATATGCAATCGCGGCTTCGCGGCGTGATTTTAATGGCGATCTCAAATGCCGAGGGACGTCTGCTGCTTTCGACCGGAAACAAATCCGAACTCGCCGTCGGCTACTGCACGCTGTATGGCGATACAAACGGCGGCCTCGCCGTGCTCGGCGACGTTCTCAAAACCGAGGTCTGGCAGATCGCCCGACACATCAACGAACGGGCAGGACGCGAGATAATTCCAAACAAGATCATCGACAAAAACCCGTCCGCTGAGCTTGCACCGAACCAATTCGACCAGGACAGTCTGCCGCCATACGAGTTAATGGATCCCGTCCTGAAACTCTACTTTGAACAGAAAGCCGCTCCTACCGAGATCATCGCCGCAGGCAATGAGCCCGACCTCGTTTATAGCATTCTCAACAAGGTTGAAAACCCGGCGAACGAATTCAAACGTCGGCAACTGCCGCCGACATTGATAATCTCAAAAAACGCTATAGGCGTCGGTCGGCGTCGGCCGATCACGCATAAATATCGGAGAATCTTGTCATGAATTTTGCGACGATCGGGCAACTTCGTAAGGTGTTCGACGACATGCAGCAAAAGGGTATTATCGGGCCGTATGCGGTCGGCGGTGCGTTTGCCGCAACCTTACACAACGAGCCGATCGCTACGGCTGACCTCGACATTTTTTTTCTCTGCGCGCAGCAACCGGCTGGCCTCGTTCTTGATCTATCGGCGATTTATGACTATGCGAGGGAACTTGGGTTTGGTTTCGACCATGAGTTTGTCGAGATTTTGGGGTGGCTGGTACAGTTTGTCGAAAGTAGCACTGATCCATTGTGGCGAGACGCGATCAAGAATTCGCAAACAGTTAATTTTATCGGGGTCGATCTGCCCGTTATTAGGCCGGATTATCTGGTAGCGATGTGGCTTCAGGCCGGCAGACCGAAGGATTATGATAAGATCAGGATGTTCGCGGATGCCGGTCTTATCGACTTTGAGAATCTTCGGATAGTCGATAGCTACGGCCTGTCCGAGAAATGGGAGAAAGCAAAACACCGATTGTTTCATGAAGATTAACACAACTGAGAATAGAGAAATATCGTCGCTGGCTGTCCGTGATCTAGTAAGGAGAAAGAAGATCTCCCGAACCTACCTGCGTTCTCTATCACCTGACGAAAAGGTTAAGCGCCTCGCTATTCTCCAGGAGCAATATTACACTTTCCTGGCCGCACGCGAAGCGAACGGCGGCAAACCTGTGCCCGAAAAGTGGCAGAAATGGTATCGGGTACGCTGTGAGTATACGGACAGCTTGGCAAATAAAAATCAAAAAAATTAGATCGTCCGCAAGAAGGCATAGGATATCCGTTCAATAAAACAACAGCATATTGCTGCATTTTATTGAACGGAGTTTTTATATGCCTAAATTTGATAGCCCGCTGAATAATGTCAAGATCGCGAGCCCCTGCTCGGCCGACTGGAACGAGATGTACGGCGACGACCGCAAGCGTTTCTGCGGCGATTGCAAGCTCAATGTTTACAATCTTTCGGGAATGACGCGGGACGCAGCTGAAAGCCTGATAATGAACTCGGAAGGTCGTTTGTGCGTTCGGTTTTACCGTCGAACCGACGGCAGCATCATCACCGAAGATTGCCCGGTTGGTTGGGCAAAGGTGAAACAACGTACCAAGGTATTCGCGACCGCCGCGTTTTCGATGATAATGGCATTATTTAGCGGCGTCTTTCTCGTGTCGCTTTTTACTAAACAAAAACCGCTCATGGGCGATCTGAGAATTCCATTTACGACGCCGACGCCGGAGCATACAATGGGTGCCGTTGCCTATAGACCAAATACAAACACAAATACCTCGGATGTTCCCAAGATGAATTATATTCAGGGGAATATGGCGATCCCAACGCCGAACAACCGATCAAAATTCGAGATGGGTAAAATGCGGGTGCAGGTTGAGCAGGACGAAAACCACAAAGACAGCTAAACACTGCATCAATTTTTGACGTAATATCCCTGTCGGGCACGCAAATGAAGGTCACTGCGATTTGTTAGCCTTACATCGAGTTTTACAAATTTATTGAGCGGGAATTCTGAGTCCGAGTAGTACTGGATAAGGTATTGGGAACGGAGCTCGCTGGCAAGTTGGCGAAATATCAGCGAGAGCAGTTCCTGATTTTTTCGGACGTTGTTTCCGTTTTGATAAGTATCTTTTGTATCGATCGGGGCAAATTTCGGCAGAAACGCCGTGCCGCCGGTCTCGTCCGCAAACCGCTGCATGTTTTGCTGGCCAAAGACGCTGATTTTGTTCAATTGATACGAACTGCCCGCCGGATTTATCGAATAAAACACTGTGTCCGCATCCTGCAGCGATTTCAGAACTTTGACTTGCTCGGCAATCTTCGCGGTGTCGCGTGCCTTGACCCGCAGATCACGCAGCTTTTCACCCTGAACGTCGTCTGTGATCTTACGCTCGGCGTTCCAGATCGCTTTTATGATGCCTTCGCTATTGGTATCCTCGCCGTCGGAAATAATCACGATCACCTTTCGCGAGCCTTGCGGGGCGTTTTTCTTTAAATGATCGGCCGCGTAGCGGAGCGCGTCGTAAAAGGCTGTCTGCTCTTTTGTAGGTGTGATCGCGCGAATGCTCACCATCGATCTTTCCGCTGTATCGCGAGCCTGGACAAGTACACCGCGCTCACCGACCGTGAAGATCGTTGCCCGATCGTTTGCCCTCATCACGTCTTGAAGAAACTTGGCGGCCGTCTCCTGTTCAAACTTGAACATTGTATCGGTGCTTGCCGATACGTCAAAAAGCAGCGCGATCTCGAGCGGAACAACATCGGCATTTCCGAGCGACTCGATTGTTTGCTGTTTATTTTCTTCGGCGATGCGAAAATCTTTGGCCGTTAGTCCGACTACCGGCGAGGCGTTGGCATCGGTCACCGAAACCGGAACGACAACCAATCGTGATTCAATCTTGATCACCTCATCGTCCGGAGTGGCTTTGGGCTTTGGCGTGGGCGTTTGACCTATGGCCGCAGATTGGCCCACCGAGAGTGCCGCAAGGATCAAAATCAATTGTCGAAATCGTGAAGTCAGCATGTCTTTAAAACTTTCTGTCTATACTTAATAACAAGAATAAAGGGCATCGAGGCTGAGTGAAGATTCTGGATCTCAGCCTCGATGCCCTTTGAAAAAAGAATTAATGATCGGTCGTGGATTTTACTTCGACGTTCTGGTTAATGCCTCGGCTGACAAGCAGCTTAACCTCAACGCGTCGGTTTTGTACGCGACCTTCTCGAGTTGCGTTGTCGGCAACCGCCTGCAATTCACCAAAACCATACGAAGTGCTCATGCGACGCAGCGGGATATTATGCGTCTCGATCAGGTAATCCTTGACCGCCTGGGCACGACGTTCGCTGAGAACCTTGTTCTTTTTAGAATCGCCGTCCGATGACGCAAAACCTGTAACCTCGATGACATAACCTTTTAGGGTCACTGCGGCGGTGGCAACCTGATCGAGCGACGCTTTGCTCTCGGGCGAAAGTACGGCACTGCCAACCTTAAAATTGACCGTAGCCGTCGATTGCACAACATAATCATCCATATCGGAGATGCGTTTGTTAGTAGCATTTACACCGGCAACAGCAGCATCGGCCGTATCCTGTGCGGCTTTGGCACCGCCTTTCGCGGCGTTTGAGATAGCCATAAGCTCATCTATCTGACCGGAAACACGCTGTGCGTTCTGCTCTGCTGCCGTGAGGCGTTCCTCGGCCGGCGCCATGCGGCTGTCGATAGACTGTGCGGTGGCGAGGCTCGTTTTATCGAATCTAACCTTATTCACGGAAATGCTTCCGCTGCTGTCGCCCACGCCTTCGATCTCCATATTTAATCCACGCACGATCGCCGTTACCGGATATTTATCGCCGCCAAAAAAAGCATTGTTCTTAATGCTCGCATTAGGAGCAACAACGATCTTGGTATCGACGCCGACCGAATCGTGGACGATGAACGTGCTGTCGTTTTCTTTTGAAACGACGACGCCCTTGATCTTATATTTCTGTCCGGCCACAGCGTTGCGAAGCTGCGTTCCCTGAGCAAACATGGTGATTGCTCCGATAGCTATCGATAACGCAATTACTGAAATTTTCTTAAACATAAATTACCTCCTGAAGGAAAAGAATTTTGGATTCAAATACAAGACAATTTTTGCATTCAAATAAAACACAACCTTAAGATAGACGCTAAATCGATCCAACGGGTTGTCGGCTAAAAACCATTGTCATTTTAATATGGGATTTCAAACCGGTTTGTCTGCTACAAGACATTAGACTTTTTTGGGGTTAGTGAAAATAACTCGAGCATTTCAACCGACATCTCCTTCCGCCCCCCGCAATTTTAATAGCATACAGGAAAATGCCGTCGATGGGAACAAATTTTGATCCTTTAAAAAGCCGATAAAACTTACCCCGTATTAATAAGTGAATGGAGCGTTTTCCAGATACCCCTTCAAATATGCCAAAAACTTCTCGGCGTCGGCCCCGTCCACAATGCGGTGATCGTAGGTCAAAGCAAAATAAGCCATGTGACGGATCGCAATGTAATCGTCACCATCCGGCGAGGTCAAGACCTTTGCTCGTTTTTCGATCGTTCCGACGCAAAGTATCGCAACTTGCGGCTGGTTTATGATCGGTGTTCCGAAAAGACCGCCGAAAACACCCGGATTTGTGATCGTAAATGTGCCGCCCTGCACCTCGTCAGGTTTCAGGCGTTTGGTACGCGCGCGGTCGGCAAGGTCGTTCGCCTTCGTCGCAAGCTGAGACAGAGAGAGCGTATCGGCATTTTTGATAACCGGCACGATCAGTCCCCAATCGAGAGCAACTGCCATCCCAAGATTGATGTCGCCTTTGTAGATAATATTGTCGCCGTCAAGTTGGGAGTTGACGATGCGGTGTTCACGTATCGCCGCCGTTACAGCCTGAAAAATAAACGGCATGAACGACAGCTTTGTGCCAAATTTTGACTGAAAATCGGCTTGATGAGCTGCGCGGAACTTAGCGACGTTTGTCATATCGATCTCATAAACGCTCGTCACGTGGGCCGACGTCTGCTTTGAGAACGTCATGTGCTCGGCAATCTTTTTACGCATCACCGACATTTTCTCAACGCGGTCTTCCATAGTGGCGACGGTCTGCGGCGGCGTAAATAGGATGATTTTCTCTTGCTGCTGACTGCTCACACCCTTAACCAGCAAATCTTGCGGGCGCAGCGCCGCTCCCGTTTGTATAAACGAGAGAATGTCATTCTTCGTAACACGCCCGCTGATTCCGCTTCCCGGAATTCGTGAAATATCGACACCGTGTTCCTTAGCGATATTACGAACCAAAGGACTCGATTTCGTCCGGCGAAGCTCATCGAGCGTAGCATTACCGTTGGATCGGCCATTTGACGCCGAGGCAGCAACCGCCAGAACTTGTGGTTTAGATTCTTCGATCTTGGGTGTCTCAACAACTGTTGCTGTGTCAACCGCCAGCTGACTGCTGACTGCTGACTGC
>JAYVER010000316.1:0-8540 GCA_043748725.1 Chloracidobacterium sp.
CTCGTCCGTATGTACCTTTTTCATCGCAAGAATCTCCTTTTCTCATCTTATTTGATTCTTGCCTTCCTACTGGTGTAATTTTAGGGGAGCAGGTCAGGATGTATTACACGCCGATTGAAGTAGTGGAGTACATTCTCGATCAGGTCAACTTTAAGGGCGATCAAATTCTTGGGAAGAATATACTCGACACTTCATGCGGCTCGGGAGCCTTCTTAGTGTCGGCCTGCCGCCGTCAAATAGAAACCTATCTTGAATATTTCAAAGCCCAAGGAAAATCGAAGGGTGATCTCTCGATCGAGGAAATTCGGCAGATTCTCAATAACGTCAAACAAAATATTTTTGGGCTTGAATTAAATCCATTCGCTTGTTATCTAGCCGAGACAAACCTACTTATCCAGGTTTTGGACTTGATCCGTTTGGCTCGTGAGAAAGGTGGCGACGTAACACTTGACCGCTTCAGTATCTTCAACACTGATACATTGCGCAACGAACCGGAAACACGCGATTTGTTAAGAGGAATTCCTTTTCCAGCGGAAGAAATAGAACCAGCAGAACAACTCAAAAGTCGACTGGGTCTTTTTGAGAATGGTTTCGATTTTGTTGTCGGGAACCCGCCGTACGTGCGAGCTGATGAGGGTCAGGAAGGATTGTTGACTTATCGTAACGAAATTAAGACGGAGCATCCGCTGGAATCAATTCGTGAGCTCTTAGAGATGAAATGGGATTTGTTTGTGCCTTTCGTTGGCCTTGCTGTCTACCTTTTGCGGCGGGAGACCGGCAAACTCGCGATGATCACTAGTAATGCAATTGAACAAGTCGGTTATGCCGCGAAGCTCCGTAGTTTAATGATTTCACGTACGGTTCAAGAAGTCAGTTTTTTCCCACATGTCAGACTATTTGACGATGCTGAGGTCGAAAACACGGTTGTTATTTTGGAAAACCATTCTTGCCATGCGGATGGTCTCGTTTTAAGGCGATGGCATGACGAAGATGCGATAGTCTATCGAGAGGAGCGACTTTCGCAGTCTACATTTCTTGAATCTTGTTTCCGGCAAAATATTTCAATAGAAACTTTTACAGATACCACAGCACTCCAGCAAATTTGTTACTTGAGTGTTGGAATGGCAGCTCAATCGGACGAAAAGCGATTCCCCGGAAAATTTACAAAAGACGCCCTGTTATCGGAGATAAGGGACAATGAGCATCCGGTTGCGTATATCGAAGGCGACAGTATCTCGCCCTTCGAACTCAAGTCTATCAAGTTTTTGGAATACGGAGATGGACTTAGAGCTCCTAGTGAAATAAGAAGACCAACGTTTCCAGAACTATATAACCGTCCGAAAATAATGCGGGGGAGAACGTCACACGCCTGGCTCGATCGAGGAACGCTTGATGGCCAGGGTTGGATTTACTCAAACCATTCAATAATGCTATTCGTTCTATGGAACGATTTACACGGAGTCGAGAATAAATCGATTAAGAATGAAATCCGGGATGTCGGTGTAGAAAGAGCAGATTTGGAAGTGCTTTCTCGCAACTTTTCGTCTGAATACCTTCTTGCTGTATTTAATAACCCAAAGGCGATAGCTATCTTAAGAAGCTTGATGACAAGCTCTAGACAGGGGGAACTCCAACCAGATGATTTCCGGAAATTGCCAATTCCGAATGCGAATTCGAGCGAACAACTTGCAATCTCTGAAATAGTATCCGCATTACTGAATCTAGGCGATCAGTTCTTAAGTTTGAGAAGCCGGGGTTGGCATATCAAAACGACCGAACGCCGTGTAGTAGCCCCCGCCGTTCTGGAAAAATACTCTGTTATAAGAGGAACGGACTTGGCAATTGCAAAAGTCGCTTGGGGGCTCGTAATTACAGAGTCTACAGCATTTCCTAAACGTATACGACGACGGGAAAACAAATTTTTCCAAGGCCGCGTATTGGTGGCCAATATCTCCAATGATCTCGATGAATCTGCTTTGATGTGGTTGGAGAGACAATTCGCAACTATTCCGACAACGACGTCATTTCAAGCAGCCGAAGCTGATAACCTCAAAATCCCAAGTACGCCCGACGAAGCCGTAAAAGCATTTGACCTTCTAATTGAAGGCGAAAATCGAGTGTTGAAAATGGTCGACGAATTTAATCAATTACGGGGTGACGTCGACGACTTGGTTGAAAAACTCTATACCTCGCGTTTGATCTAGCGACTCACCCGTCGCTGACGCGACGCGGGCAATTTATTTACGAACCGTGGATTGAAATCCACGGCAACAGTCACACCATCGCTACGCGACGACGATAATTGAACACTCATAGATTTGCAGCATCGCGTCCGTTGGCTTTTTCTTGCATAGCCAAGTCCCTTTAGGGCGTGGTTAGGATCGCAATAGATCGGGAAGGGCGTTTTAACGTCCTTTTTTCTTTTTGGCTTAAGCCGCCTCTGAGTAAGCCCGTTAAAACGGGCTGGCGATTCGAGGGGGTGAGATTGATCACGCCGTGAACGGCGTGGCTATGCGCCGCTATCGGGTCTTGTCCTAATTTTGTGGTGCTTTCCGCGAATCTTCAGATTATTTCTTTGCGAACTTTGTGTTTTCCCTTCGTGATCTTTGTGATTAATGGCCTTTTTATCACTAAGGACACCAAGAAAAGACACAAAGGGCACGAGAAGATGAGCACCTCAAATTTAGCACACAACCCGCTATCGCGGTTTCGGATCCGCGCTTGACATTCTGTTGCGTCTGTGATACATTATTTTAATTGAAACTCAAATGGAGAGTGGAAAATATAAAATAAGGAGAACGAACCACCCCGTCCGCGAGACGCGGCCACCCCTCCTTAACCAAGGCGGGGAGCTAAAAATATGAACAGGCATTGGGAGACGTTTCAGGGGCAGCAGTATAAGCACACGGCGCGGAAAGAGGCGCGGGTTACGCTCGGGGCTAAGGGCACGTTTTATCTGAATGGTATTGCGTATGACGCTTTGGAGAGGCCCGGGGCGGTTGAGATGTTGTATGACGGGAACCGCCGCGTGATCGGGTTGAAGCCGACCGATCCGAGGAAACGAAATGCGTTTTTGGTGAAAAAACACTGCACGGCCGGCAGCTACCGCAGAATATCGGCGGCGGCTTTCTGCTCGCACTTTCGCCTTAAGTTTGACCGGACGGTGCTTTTTGATCAGGTCGATCTCGATAACGAAGGCGTGATGCTGCTCGATCTGGGCAAGGTGGTGGAGATCGGACGCGGCGCCCGCTAGCGCAATGTAAAATTGAAAATGGAAAATGGACAATTTGAAGAACCCGGTCGCTACTGCTCCCGGTTCTGACTCGGGTCCGCTTCGCGCATCAAACGGGCGACGTGGAAGATGTAGTGGGCGCCGGAGAAGACGGCGAAGGCAACGACGACGACGTAAGTTGTCGGTAAAAACAGGCCGCTGTTGGTTGGGAAAACGGCGGCAATGAGTATCAGGATCACTCCAACGACCTGGACAAACGTGCTGGCTTTGCCAAGCCAGGACGGTTTGAATCCGCGAAATCCCGTCATTACATTAATGGCTCCGGCGATAGTGATAATGGCTACGTCGCGGCCGATGACGGCGGCCGTTACCCAAAACGGCACCGGCAAATGCGGCTGCGGCGGCAAAACGCTCGGCAGCGTCAGCATCACAAAGGCCGTCGTCATCAGCAGTTTGTCGGCGATCGGGTCGATGATCGTGCCCAACTCCGATTCCTGTTTGAATTGCCTCGCAACAAACCCGTCAATTCCGTCCGAAACCCCGGCGACAGTAAACACGGCGAGAGCCCATCCTTCGCGATGATACACAAGCAAGATCGCGAACACCGGGATCAGCGCCATGCGCAGAAACGTGAGTAAATTAGGGATCGTGAGTATTTTGGTTGAGACGTTTGATTCGCTCATTCGGCTGTTCGCAGCTCCAAAAGCGAGATCTCGGGCGGACACTGGTAGCGCATCGGGACGACGACCGTACCGATGCCGCGAGTGATGTAAATTTGCGATTTGCGACGCGCGTGAAGACCGGCCTTCAGCTTGCGTTGCGGAAGGATGCGCTTAGCGTCGTCGCGAACCTTGATCTGACCGCCGTGCGTGTGACCGCTGAGCGTCAAGTCGATGCCCAATCGTGCCGCTTCACGAAAGATGATCGGATTGTGCGCGAGAAGCAGCTTCATTTCGTCGGGATACGAGCCGCGAAGCGCCGCCGGTACGTCCGTTTTACCAACCATGTAATCGTCAACACCGGCCAGCCAAAATGACGCGCCGCGAGCCTCGAAACGCAATCCTTCATTTATCAATACGTTGATGCCTTCGCCGCGTAAAAGGTGCGTGACGAGATCGGCGTCCGTCCAATGATCATGATTGCCGAGACAGGCATAAGTGCCGTATTTTGCTTTTAGCTTGCCTAAAGCGGCCGCAACCGGAGCGATATATTCACGTTCGTGCGAGACATAATCGCCGGTCAGCAGAAACATATCGGGACGCAGACGGTTAGCGATCTTGATCGCTCGCGTTATGTGCTCAAGGCTCGTAAACGGACTGTGATGCGTGTCTGAAAGCTGAACGATCTTAAATCCGTCAAGCTTTTTCGGCAAACGCTTAAGGTAAATCGGCAAGTGTTCGAGCGAGAGGCTGTTTGCCTCATCCATCGCGCCCTTAGCCATCTTCGACCAATTCCCGGCCAACGCCCTAAGCGGCGCGTCGGAGTCCACTAAGGCGCGAAACCTCCCTGATATTTTTTGCAGTTTTGTGCCGGATCCTTCCATCTAGTGTAAATGGATTATAGCTTTTCGGCAGCCGTATTACAACGAAATTAAATACTTAACGTCTCTGCGATCTTTAAGCGCCGAGATCGCAAAGAACGCGGAGATAAAGAAAACCACTTCTAATTTGCTCGTATTTGGAGAAATCTGCGCTTTCCAACCTGAACCAGAACGCCCTTTGTATCAACAACAATATCCGCATTTGCGGCCGTCGCCTTTTCACCATTGACCCTGATACCGCCTTGTTCGATCAACCTGCGAGCTTCACCCTTTGAAGCGGCGAGGCCGGTATCGGTGAGCAGATCGGCAAGCTTGTAAACACCAGCGGCAATCGATTTTTCTTCGATGTCGTCCGGCACCTCTTTTTGTACAAATCGGCGGTTGAAATCTTCTTCGGCCCATTTCGCGTCGGCGGCGGAATGGAAATCACTAATGATTAGCTTGGCAAGATTCACTTTCGCGTTACGCGGGTTTTCCGTGGCGCTCAGACATCGCGATCTCAAGGCGGAGATTTCCGATAGGCTCAGATCCGTCAGCAACTCGTAATATTTCCACATCAGCTCATCCGAGATCGACATCACCTTGCCAAACATCTCATTCGGCGGCTCTTCGATGCCGATGTAATTGCCCAAGCTTTTCGACATTTTCTGGACGCCGTCGAGGCCTTCGAGCAGCGGCGTTGTGATGATTACCTGTGGCTCCTGATCGAATTCACGCTGCAGATTGCGGCCCATCAGAAGGTTAAATTTCTGATCCGTTCCGCCAAGCTCGACGTCGGCCTCAAGCGCTACCGAATCATAGCCCTGTACCAGCGGATAAAGCAGCTCGTGCAGCGAGATCGGCTTTTCGTCGGCCATTCGCTTGGTAAAATCGTCGCGTTCGAGTATCTGTTTGACAGTGGTTTTCGCACACAGCTTGACGAAATCGGCGGCGGCGAATTTGTCCATCCACTCGCCGTTGAACCGCAGCTCGGTCTTCGCGGGATCGAGCAGCTTGAACATCTGACGCTTGTAGGTCTCAGCATTGGCGTCGATCTCCTCACGCGAAAGAGGCGGACGGGTGATATTTTTACCAGAAGGGTCGCCGATCGTCCCCGTAAAATCGCCGATAAGAAAAATTACCGTGTGACCGAGTTCCTGAAAAGCCTTGAGTTTGCGAATAACGACCGTATGCCCGACGTGTATGTCAGGCGCGGTCGGGTCGAGGCCAAGCTTTACACGCAAAGGCTTGCCGTCACGAGCGGAACGCTCAAGCTTCTTACGCAGATCATCTTCACGGATCAGGTCAACCGTGCCTTTTTTGAGGTATTCAAGTTGTTCGTCGATGCTCATAGATGATTAAATCAATCTCTGTAAACTGACATTTTGCCTTAACATATAATATTTAACAAACGAGAATTTTATGGCGAACGATCTGAAAAATCTGCATTTGAGCTTCATCGGCTGTGGCGTGATGGGCGAATCGATGGCCGCCGGTCTGCTCAGACGCGACCTAATCGACCCGAAAAACATTGCCGCGAGCCATCCGCGTGAGAGCCGACGCTCGGAGCTCGTGCAAAAGCATGGCATCGCCGTCTTCGAAAGCAACGCCGAAGCTGCAAAAGCAGCTGTCGGACACGCGAATTCTGCGGTTGTTTTATGCATTAAACCGCAGCGGCTCGAACGCGTGCTCAGCGATCTAAAAGGCGTACTTCATCCGGATCAGCTCGTTATTTCTATTGTCGCCGGGGCCACGATCGAAAAACTCGCGTCCGATCTCGGCACCGCCAAGGTCGTTCGTGCAATGCCGAATACGCCATCCCAAATCGGAGCAGGAATTACGGCCTGGACGTGCACCGTCGCGGTTGGTGAGGTTGAACGCGGACACGTCCGTGAAATTCTCACGGCGTTGGGAAAAGAGCTTTTCGTCGAGACCGAAAATATGATCGACATGGCGACTGCGCTCTCGGCGACCGGCCCGACCTACATCTTTATGGTCATGGAGGCTTTGACCGACGCGGGTGTGCACCTGGGCTTTTCCCGCGACATGGCAAAGGAACTCGTCCATGAAACAATGCTCGGCTCGCTAAAATTCGCGATTGCTACGCACAAACACCCGGCCGAACTCCGCAATATGGTCACATCCCCCGGCGGCACCTCCGCCGAAGCCATCTACCAAATGGAAAAGGGCTCGCTGCGAACTGTACTGTCGAAAGCGGTTTATGCAGCGTATAAAAGGGCGGTCGAGTTGGGCAAAGGCATTTGACGGCAGAATAAAATACGGAACCCAGAAAGTTTGATCAACCGGCAAGGCTGAAAGATTCGCCTTCAAATTAGGCACCTCGGAAAATTCCGATCCAGCATATCATCAAATAATCTGATGCGATTCAGGCATTAGAATAATTTCCGACATCACGCCCTCGCCTTCCTGCGTCGCCGCAAAAAAGATGCTGCGCGCCGCCGCGTCAACCGAAAGCATTTTGTCGCGTTGAACTTTCATCTCGATGCTGTCCCAGAACGAGGAATCAACGCCGCCGAAGTGCATCAAAGAAAATCGAACGCCGTGACGTTTATATTCCTGAGCGAGACATTTAATCATACCGGTCAAAGCGTATTTCGCCGCGCAATAGCCGGAAGCCTGCATCATCGGCGCTTTGCCGAGAATGCCCGGAATAGCTACGACGCGCCCGAATTTCTGCACCGCCATCTGCGGCAAAACGGCTTGTAGAACATTGAAGGCAGTTCGCACGTTGGCGTGCAACATATTGTCGAAATCGGCGGGCGTAATATCGCCAAACGGTTTGTGGACACCCATTCCCGCCGCATGAATGAGATAATCAATCGAGCCAAATTTTTCGATTGATTCAACAACCAGCGCTTTTACGTCGGCTTCAACACCAACGTCGGCAGCTATTGCCAAAACGTTTTGGTTGCCGTCCGCATTGAGCTTGTATTCGATTTCCGCCAACGCGGCTTCATTGCGTGAACTGATGACGATATTGGCCTCGGCCTCAGAAAAAAGATGGGCTGTGCTCCGCCCGATACCGCCTCCGGCACCGACGATCAAAACGGTCTTTCCGTCTAAATTAATCTTATCTTTCATTAGGCTTTAATCGCCAGAAGCTGTAGTTAAATTGGAAGTTAGACAAGTTCCTTCCGCATGAGTTCTCACCGCTGCGCGGGTGCCAAGTCCCAACAGTTTGTAATTTATGCGTTTTTCAAGCATAGAATTCTTCCGGCAGATTGATAAGATGTCCCATTTCGTCGCGCTTCGTTTTCAAATAACGGGTCAGGTTTTGGTGATATTCAATCGAAAGAGGCACGCGGTCAAAAATTTCTAATCCGTGGTTTCTCAAGGTGAGAATTTTTTCAGGATTGTTTGACATCAAACGAACGCAATTGAGACCAAGGTCCAGCAGAATCTCAGCACATTGCTCATAGCGACGCAGATCAACATCCAGACCCAATCGCTCGTTGGCTTCAATTGTATCCGCTCCTATGTCCTGTAGTGCATAAGCGCGAATTTTATTGATGATGCCGATGCCGCGTCCTTCCTGCTGCTGATAGACAATCGCGCCGCAGCCTTCGTCGGCAATCAGCTTCATAGCCGATTCGAGCTGCTGCCCGCAATCGCATTTGATCGAGCCGAAAACGTCTCCCGTTAAGCATTGCGAATGAATGCGTACAAGTGCCGGACTTTCGGGCCTAAAAATACCTCGCGCCAAAACGACAAACTCTTCATCTGAAACAAGCGAACGGTAACCGATAATCCGAAACTCGCCGAATTTGG
>JAYVER010000317.1:0-22326 GCA_043748725.1 Chloracidobacterium sp.
TTTCAGAACTGCTCCGCATTGCTTGCAGTCGTAAAAGAATTGACAGGCATCGGTCGGCATTTCCTCAATAGCTTTATAATTGCATTTCGGACAGGTTATTTCGGATTGTAATGTTACGGTTGTTATCGTTTCCATATTAACGTTTTGCAATTGCTTTAAATCCCGTGTCCTTGATCACTTTACGTAGGCCAGCAAGCGTTATTTTCGCATCGTCGTACTTTATCCAAGCCGTGCCTTTCTTGAAGTAAACTCGCGCGTCTAAAACTCCCTTTGTTGACTTCAATTCCGGCTGTAGCGAAGCGGCTCACATTTCGCAGGTCAATCCTTGCACGCGAAGTGTGACCGTTCTGACTTTGGCAAAAGAGTTACTCGCCGCAGCGAGCAAAACAAAAGTAATAACCAACATCGACATTTTGTATGTTCTCTTCATTTCTTAAATCTCCTCATTGTTTCTTCTCTTTTCGTAAATTTATCCATCCTTACACCATATAACTTATGTCGGAGGCGCTGGTCGGGTATGCATAGATCATCGTTTGCAAGTCCGCGGCTTTAAGTCCGTTGCGAATTGCAAGGGCGAAGATATTAATAACTTCCTCGGCGTGAGCGCCTAAGAGATGTGCTCCTAGTATCCGACCGGTTTTTTCTTCCACCAATGTTTTGTAAGCTGAGTATTCCAGGCCGATTCTCCGCGAGGAATACCACCCGGATGTATCTTCATTTTTAATCGTGAACTTTAAGCTTTGTTTTGTTGCATCCTCTTCCAGCAAACCCACGGAGGACAACGTTGGCATCGTAAATACGACGGTCGGTACTCCCAAATGGTCCGGCTGACGATGATTGCCTTTCAGAAGGTTGCTCGCAACGACATGGCCTTCCATAGTAGCTACAGGCGTCAGCGGCAATCCTCCGCTGTCCGCCGCGTCACCGGCTGCATAGATGAGCGGGTTCGAAACGCTCTGTAGGAATTCATTAACCCGTATTCCTTTTTTGCCGCGCTCAATACCTGCCTTTTCCAGATTCATGTCGTCAATGTCGGGAACACGCCCCGCGCTGTGGACGACAATATCAGTCTCAAATCTTTGTTTGGAATTTTCCGTAGAAGCGTCGATGATAAATCGGTCGCCATCTTTTTCGACTGACTCAACTATTGTGTCCAATCGTAAATCGATTCCCAGATCGCGGGTGGCATGTACCAAGTTGTTCACAAGATCAGGATCAAAGCCTCCCAATGGACGAGGGCCACGGTGAAGAATTTGAACTTGAGCTCCGGCGCGTGAGGCAATGTGTGCAAACTCGAAAGCGATATAACCGCCACCGACGAAAACAATTCGCTTCGGCAGTTTTTCCATTTCCAGAAATTGGGTGCTTGTTGTGAGATATTCTTCACCCGGGATGTCCAATACAGCCGGTTTAGCTCCGGCGGCAATGTGTACGTACCGCCCGGTCAGTGTATCGTCACCGATCTTCACAGTAGTTTTATCAACGAAATGGGCGCGACCATGAAACGCGGCGATGCCTGTTTTGGCATAGGCCTTTTCCGTATTCTCGGGAACGGGTTCGGTGAACGTTTTCTTAAACTGCATAAGTTCTTGCCAGTCAATCTCCGCACTCTTTGTGGAGAGGCCTTTTCCCTGCATGCGGCGGTTCCAATCGAGTAACTCGGCGGCTCCGACAAGCACTTTCTTTGGATCGCATCCGCGTAGAGCGCATGTTCCGCCAAACGGTCTCGAATCAATGATGGCAACCGTCCAGCCAGCTTTTTGGCATTTATGCGCAACCGTTGACCCACCTGAACCGGTTCCAATGACAATGAGATCAAAATTCTTTTCCATCCTAATCGGTATTTATTTCGTTACGGTTTTCTTTACCTCGTAACCAGTCGAATCAATCGCTTTCTTAATTTGTTCGACCGAGGTTTTGTCTTTATTAAATGTAACTACGGCACTTTTATCTTTGAAAGAAACTTTGACGTTCGATATACCATCAAGTTTATTGACCTCGCTAATGACCTCTTGCTCACAACTCTTACAAGTCATTCCATCAACGACAAAAACCACAATTGCGTATTCGCCTTTGTTGTCTTTAGCCGCAATTATTTGATTGTCCGTTTGCTCTGTCTTAGGAAGTTCCGGCGTTTTTGCCGTGGCCCGAAAGAAAATGCTTGAGTATGACGGAAATGTCAGCATCAAAATCGCAAAGACGGTTATTAAACCTAAAAAAGTTTTACCTTGCAAAAAGCTGGGCTTATCGTCGTCGCAAGCACAATCAATTTCACCCCGTGGTTTTAGTTGCCGATACCACGCAAATCCTAACGTTAAAATAGTCAAACCAATTAGATAAGGTCGAAACGGCTCAACCCAAGAGAATGTAGCAGCAATTCCACTGATGCCCCCAAGCAATGCAATTACAGGCGTAAGACAACACAAAGCAGACGCCGTCGCCGCAAAAACACCGACACCAAGAAAAGATTTATTAATACTCATAATATCTTGCTCCTTAATTTACGATTCATTTGTGATGCCCTATTTCAATCAGGACAGGACATAAAGCGTCTGATCCTTTCGCCTGTAATTCCGTTTCACAATGGGCCAAATGATTTGCAAGCAACCCACGAAATTTCTTAATCTTTCGTAATTGATTATCTAATTGAGTCAATTTGGATTTCAGTAAATCACGCACTCGGCTACATTCTTCCGCGCCACCCGGAGTTAACAATTCCTTTATTTCATCCAGTGAAAACCCAAGTTCCTGAGCTTGTCTAATAAAAAGAATCTGTTCGACGGTTTCAGATTGGAACAAACGATAACCACTTTGTGAACGCGAAACACCTAATATCAACTTCCGCTTCTCATAGAAACGGACGGTATCAACACTTACGCCTGAACGATTGGCAATCTCGCCGATTTGTAACGCAAATTCCCTCACAAAACAATTCTACACCCTTGAGCGGACTCCAGAGTCAAGCGAAAATTTGTAATTCGATAGTTGAAACTGACATATCGTGCTTTGAAGTCTTCGAATCGCGCGATATTTTCTTTTTATCGCATCATTCGAACTTAGATTCGTGTCATTTAAACTTGGATTCGCGTCATTCGAGATTCGATTTGTGTAAAAAGTACTTGGATTAGTATAAAAATTACCTGGATTCGCGCGGGGAATTCTTTTATCCTGCGACATTTGCGGGTCTGTTTAGTTGTCCGCTAAATGAACGATTTTGAAAAGTTTTGCCGCTCACGCCGGCGCAGGTGACGCGGATACAGTTGATCTGCAACATTTTTATCAACGTTTACGTTTACGTCTCGCAGTCGCGGGCGACGGCCGAATCGCTGATCGAATGGCGCGACGAGATTTTTAGCGGTGCTCCGGTCGGCGATCCGGCCCCGAAGGCTCCGGTTTTTGACGCCGCTCCGGTGATCGCGGGCAACTTTATCGGGATATTTGACGAGTTTCGCGAGTTTGTCGATCTGATCAAAGCATCGCCCGGCTACACGCAGGCGATCGGAGTCGATCTGATGATCGTCGGCACGGCTGTCGCGCCGGTGGTTCCGGGCTTAACCGCTCCGAGCCTCAAGGTCAGCACGGCTCCGGGCTACGAGGTCAATCTCGCGGGCTCGATGCAGTCAATGGACGCGATGCGTGTCGAATACATGCGAAAAGGCGCAAGCACGTGGGCGGTCGCCGCGTTTCTGACAAAGCTGCCCGGCGATTTTACCATCACCCCAAACGCCCCCGGCGTCCCCGAAACCGGCAACCTCCGCGCGATCTTCATCAAGAAAAACGCCGACTTCGGCAACCACTCGCCCGAATACCCGATCACGCTGTCGTAAATCGTGAATCGGATATTGGAGAACCGCCCTTTAGTTGGCCCTTTGCAAAGAGCCAATTAAAGGGCGGTTTTAAAATACAATGTTAGAAAATATTTGAACATGGATTGGGCTGATAACGCGGATTTTCGCTAAGATTGAGCCACGAATGTTTTTGGGTATATGAATCTCGGGATCACGGCTAACAAGCAAGTTGAAAACGCCAGGGCGAAAAACCGGGCGCCGCGGTGGTTGATGCCGCTTGTCAGGTTGGCGGTGCTTTTGGCCGATCTGGCAATTGCGGCGGTGAGTTTTGTTATTGCGTTCAAATTGCGCGAGGGGCAGCCCGTGTTTTCGGTGACCGCCTGGGCGTGGTCGCAAAAATTTGCACCGTACGCCGGAATACTGCTTTTTGTCGCTTTGATTCGTCCGGCGATGCTTGTGTACCAGCGCGTCTATAAGTTTCATGGCGAGTTTTCGTACACACGCGACGCGACGCGGATATTTAAGGCGGTTTCGGTCAGCTCTCTGTTGACGATTGCCTGGGCGTTCCTGTTTCGCGGGGGGTTCGCATTTCGTGAGTTTTCTTATTCGCGGGGCGTATTTGTTCTGGATTTTACGATCGCATTGATTTTATTTCTCGCGTTTCATGCAGGTTTGCGGTATGCCCAAACGCTGTTCAGGACGCGCGGCATCAACCTGATACCGACCTTGATCGTCGGTGCAAGCCCGGACGTCGACAGAACAATTAACGAATTGAAGGAACGCACCGATCTGGGTTATTTGGTCGTCGGCATTGTTTGGTTCGATCCGCTGACCGACACTGAACCGCCCGACACGCTTTCGTCCGTGCGGATTTTGGGAGATATGAACGATCTTCCGTTCCTGATCCGCGAACTGCATATTCAGGAAGTGATCATCACGGCGGACAAACTGGGAAGCGACGCCCTTTTTGATTCGATGATGCAGATCGGGCGTGAGCAGCGAGTGGAATTTCGCTTTGCACCCAGCCTGCTCGATGTTTTGCCGCAAAAAACAAGTGTCGAACAGATCGGCGTGCTGCCGATGGTCCGGCTCTTCCGCGAACCGCTTTCGGACGCGGAGAGATTCGTCAAACGGGCGTCGGATATTCTGATCTCGTTCGCAGCACTCGTGTTGCTTTTGCCGGTATGGCTAGTCATCGCACTGCTCGTCAAGCTTGATTCGAGCGGCCCGATACTCTTTCTGCAGGAACGTGTTGGCATGGACGGGCGTCTTTTTCTTTGCTTCAAATTTCGCACGATGCGCTTCGATTCGGACGAAGCTCTGCACCGCGACATTTACCGAAAGAATATAGACGGTGACAGCCGTGCCAACGCAGGTGACGATGAAAGTCCGGTTTTCGGCAAGGTTAAAGACGATCCACGAGTGACCAAAGTCGGAAAATGGCTGCGTCGCTCAAGCCTCGACGAATTGCCGCAAATGTTTAACGTATTTAAGGGCGATATGAGCGTCGTCGG
The DNA here is from genome assembly GCA_043748725.1 of Chloracidobacterium sp. Taxonomy (GTDB): domain Bacteria; phylum Acidobacteriota; class Blastocatellia; order Pyrinomonadales; family Pyrinomonadaceae; genus OLB17. The sequence goes on from JAYVER010000317.1 coordinate 5,303, forward strand.
GCCGCGTCCGCCGATACCGTATGAGGTTGAGGATTACGAGTTGTGGCACCGCAAAAGACTCGATGTTAAACCGGGAATCACCGGCCTGTGGCAGGTTTCCGGTAGAAACCGGCTTACCTTTGACGAAATGGTGAAAATCGATCTGTTTTACATAAAAAACTGGTCACTGTGGCTCGATCTAAAGCTTATTTTGCTTACATTTCCCGCAATGCTTCGTGGCGACGGGGCGCGATGAATATTTCTCAAATCTTATTGGAAGCTGCAAATCTGTTGGCGGATTCCGGCATACCTGATTCGCGCGCCGAGGCATCGTCTTTGCTCGTTCATACATTAGGCAGGGAACCGATCTTTCTGGTCGCCCATCCTGAGTACGATTTAACAGATAACGAGGAAAAGACTTTCCGGGAGCTTTTGCGACGGCGGGCCGGGCGTGAGCCATTTCATTACATTGTCGGTCACAAAGAGTTTTTCGGATTAGATTTTGAAGTCTCTCCCGACGTTTTGATACCGCGGCCCGAAACCGAGATCCTTGTCGAAGAAGCAATTCAACTATTGCGCGAGCGTGATAAACCAAGTTTTTGCGACATCGGCGTCGGTACGGGCTGTATTTCGATTTCAATTCTTCATAATGTAGAGAATGCAATCGCCGTCGGGGTCGATATTTCCGAAAAAGCTTTGACAATCGCTTGGCGAAACGCCGCGAAACTTACTGTCGCAGATAGACTGACCCTGCACGAGGCCGATGTTTTCGACGGCATAACCGGCAAATTCGACCTTATAGTTTCAAATCCGCCATATATTCCGACCGAAGATATTCCAGAGTTGCAACGGGAAGTTCGCGATCATGAGCCGCACACCGCATTGCACGGGGGAGCCGTCGGCCTCGACCTGATCGAACGGGTAATATGCGAATCGCCGGAACATCTAACGCCACAGGGCGTATTATTAATGGAGATCGGATTTGGTCAATCGGGCAAGGTTCATGAGTTATTTGACCTCTCTATCTGGCTTTTACCGGAATTTTTGCTCGATTTACAGGGCATCCCGCGCATCGTAAAAGCGCAAACCCGTCTCTGAGGTCGAGATAATTGCTTGCGTTACGCATCGAGTGGAGTTACTATGGACTCACGATCAAGTAATAGGCAGTTTGAAAGATTTCGGGTAGGGCCGTTTAGGCCGGGTATTCCGCGGGAATGTCTGGAATTCAAGCCCGTTGAACTTCGTAAGGTTAACCTTTTTTGACGATTGGAGGTGATTTTTGTGAAGGATATGCTTTTTGCAGTGTTAGCGCTCGTTACCGCAGTAGGTGCCGTTTTTTCGTGGCTTCAGTACACAAGCACCGCGAACAACCTTTTTCTTGTGTTGTTCGGGGTTCTTATCATTGCGACAATAGCACTTGGGGCAATGTTTCTGTCGGGACGGGTCAACAAGAAAGAAGATATTCATATTACCGAGTAGTAATATGGTGTCTTGAAATTTCTACGTATGGCGATCGGCGGCTGTTATACATAGCTGTGGACGCTTATTTCATTATCAAAAAGATGGTCGGAATTATTACATATCCGGCCTTTTTTGCGCTCTTGGCAGGTTAATTATGGACTATTGCCTAAAATACGCTATAATGTTTACTAAAATGTAATGATTTGATATTTACATTTTTGATATATTGGAGGTTGCACAAAAAATGCCGAAGATCGCAGACATTCAGGAAACGCCAAATCCAAACGCCGTAAAGTTTATTCTTAAAGAACCAGTTTCGCACGGAACATCACACTCGTTTAAAACGGTGGAGTCCGGGGCGGATGACAAGCTGGCCAGATCGCTCTTTGACGTTGGCGAGGTTGTCTCGGTGTTTTATATGGACAAGATGATCACGGTCGAAAAGACGGACGAGGTCGATTGGGACGAACTCCTTCCCACGTTGGCTGTGCCGATCCGTGCCGCCGAAGCCGTTCAGATGTCAAATGGGAACGGCAACGGCAAAGGCGCCGCAAGCGCAGTCGGCGGTGCAATCGCCGCGGCGGCGAACGTTGATCCCAAAATAGCGCAGATAAACGATCTGCTTGACGAGCGGATCCGCCCGTATCTTGCAAGTGACGGCGGCTGGCTCGAGGTTTTGGAACTCGAGGCAAGCACACTTACCATCCGTTACGAAGGCGCTTGCGGAAGCTGTCCGAGCTCGCTCACGGGGACGTTAATGGCGATCGAAAATATGATAAAAGAAGAGATCGATCCTGACATCAAAGTCGTTACCGTTTAACTGGCTGCTGACGCTTGTTCAACAAACTTTATTTGTTGAAATGTATGCTAGTGGGTGAGTTTCAATCTAGGGTGCCAAAATTCAGACTTTCTTCTTATCTTCCTTTGCGGACTTGGCGGCTTTGCGTGAAATCGCTTTTTTTCACGCAAAGCCGCGAAGAACGCAAAGAAGAGATAAGAAACTTTAGTGATAAGCTGATTTTAAAATGACCTACTACCAAATGTAAGTATTTCTTGACATTTTCCCGTACAATTGTTCATAATTCGGTTGATGGCGACCGTGCGCAAATCGTCGCCCAACCCACAGGGCCTAATTTGCTGCCCGGGTCTGCCAACCGCCAACATTCCTTAATAACTGTATTTTTTGTCGAGATGGAGGAGAAACCTAGTGAATAGCGAAGAACTCGAACTTAGCCTGAGAACCGAATTTGAGAATTATCTCAAGGATGTCGTTGCCGACATGAGGCGAGACGTCGACGATTTTCAGAGCAAGATCAACGGAGAGTTTGAAAAGCATAAGTCGCAGATTGACGAGGCTTTTCAGGGATTTGCGATGCGTTTTGACTCCGGTCATACATTTGATCAGGGCTTCACGGAGTTGGTTGTCGAACACTTACGCCTCGCCCGCGACGAAGGTGCCAAGCTGTCCGCAAATGCATTTGCCGAGGCCGAGAAATTGGACGCTGAAACCGCCGCACCGACAAATTTTGCCGAGGTCAGGGATGCCGTAAACGATATCTCGAGTCATGATTCGCAGTCGTCGATACTCAAATCGCTCGTCGAGCACGCGGCCAAATTTGCTCCGCGCGGCGCGTTTTTTATAATCAAGAATGAACATTTCGCAGGGTGGAAAGTCTTTGGAGACGAGACTGATAGTGCCGAGGGCGCGATCCGGGACATACATTTCCCGGTTGCTGCGGACTCCATCCTGGCCAAGGCAGTAACTTCCCGCTCAACAGCCGAAAGCGCTTATGGCGGCCAGTCGGAAGACACGGAGTTTCTGAATCCGCTGCAGTTTGGCCAGCCCGACCGAATGTACGCAATACCTCTGGTTGCACGCGGTCGCGGCGTCGCGGTCTTGTATGTTGATTATGGAACGGAGGGCGTGTCGGTCAATCTTGAGGCTCTCGAAACGATCGTTCGCACTGCCGCGTTAACGGTCGAGCTGCTTGCCTCGACGCAGACCGCAAAAGCCGAAAATCGCCAGATGGCCGACGCCGATTTTGAGGACGCACGGGACGATTCCGAAGAAGCCGAAACCGCGCCGCCGGTCGAATCTCATTTTGAGGATGCGGTGGAGGAAATGCCGGCTGAGTCTCCCGTCGTCGAAAATGAGACGGATTTTGCTTTCATCGAAAACGATGCGGTTCACGATGGTTTTTCGGCACAGCAGACATCTACTGAGCCGGCGGCGGAGCACTCATTCGTGGAAAGCGAATCGCACGTCGAATATGCTCAAACGGACGAAACGCCGACTGAGGAAGCTGAAACAACATTCGACGCTTCGCATATAGACCACGAGCCAGTTGCGGAAGAATCTCCCGCTCTTGAAGCGGAAGAAGTACATGACGAACCGTCTCCTGAGACCGAATCTACGCCGGAATTTGAACATGCTGGTGGTGAGATGGTCTTTGATTCCGGTGGCTCGATCGAACCGGCCGCGATGGAGTACGCCCCGTTTGACCAGGCCGTCGAGCCGTTTGAACCCGCAACCGCAATCAGCGGCGGCGGGATGAATCAGGTTGCAGAATCCGTGATTGAGGTTTCTCCGTCTTCATTGCCTCAGGCACGGCTTAGCGATCGCCCCGTCGACCTGCCGATCGAAGTACCGGAAGAGGAGCGGCGTCTTCACAATGACGCCCGCCGTTTTGCACGGTTGCTCGTGTCCGAGATCAAACTCTACAACGAGAAAAAGGTTCTCGAGGGGCGTCAGTCGCGCGATCTCTACGACCGCCTTCGCGAAGCGATCGACCGCTCACGCGAGATGTACGATAAACGCGTCCAGCCGCCGGTGGCCGCTCGATTCGATTACTTTCACTACGAATTGCTGAACGCACTAGCCGAAGGGAACGCCGAGCGTCTGGGGGCAAACTATCCCGGTGCGACCGTTTAACGGAAACAAACTAAATTAAGAAAGGCCGCCCTGATCGAATCAGAGGCGGCTTTTCTTTTTTTGCTGATTATGACTCTGACTCAGTACGAAAAGCTCTAAAACTTTTTATCGACGCCGCCGTGGCCAGAGCATTGACCGCTATCCGTTTTGCTAAAGCTGTATGTTCCGTCTTTGCATTTTGCGGTCGCGCCTTTAGGCGGTTTCGACTCTTTCACCGTGTTTGCAGCTGGCGGCGTCATTTTATTGGCCGCCGAATTTGCTGCCATGTTTGAAGTCTTATTGGCTGCCATATTTGACGCCATATTGGTTGCCATGTTTGACGTGGTATTGGTACTCATGTTCGACGCGGTATTCATATTCGGGGCCATGTTTGTGTTCTTCATAGCATTCGAATTATTTACGTTCGTCGCTGCGCCGCCGCAGGCAAATGTGAAAGCCATAAGTGTAAGGAGCGTAATCGAAAGTAACAGTCTGTTTTTCATTTATTAATCCTCGCCGTCCGAAGCTGCCTCTTTTGGTGGTCTTCGCCGACATTTTAAATTGGTTTTAAGTTACTATGCTCCGCCGTCAACAACTCACAAACGGTGCAAATCTTGTAAATTCAGGAACGAAATAATTAAATGCCAGATACGGTGCTTTTGTCAAGCATGCGACGGGCTCCCCCCGACTGTGCTGCGTGTAGAGTTAGGGGTTTGGACGTTCGGACGGAAACACAGGACGTGAGGCGTCGGGGTTATCCGGCGATGTGTGGCGGTGAGTGATCTTCCAGTCTTTGCCGATCATCTTGAAGATCAGTGTCATGCGACCGGACGCATTCTCAAGTTTGCCATCATTTTCTTGCGACTGCTTCCATTTACAAGTGAGTGAGGCGCCGTTACGCCCGAACATTTCTATACGAAGTCCGGTAATTTCCAGTGATACGTTTTTAAGCTTGGCATATATTTTTTCATTGTTGCTCTTGACGGTGTCCCAGCCGATCGTTGCCGAGCCGTTGTTGTTAAAGATCAGCAGTCGGCTGCTCTTTTCATACGCGCTCATCACCTTGTCGACATCGACCTGTTTGATCCCTTCGATCAGACGGTCAAAAGCGTCGTGTACACCTTTTGTCGGATCAACCTTTGCGGCGGCCGCTTTTTGGCCAAAGCCCGCAACCGCACAAATTATTACTACGAAGACGGCGAAAGTAATCTTTTTCATATCCATAAAACCTCTACGGAAATCTTAGACCGTAGAGGATTTAAAATCAAAGAAAAACCGACTGAGATTTTAAAGTAACTTTGCTAAAGAAATTGCGGCTTTGCGTGAAAATCTTCTCACGCAAAGCCGCAAAGAATGCAATGTTTGAAACTGCCGCTATTTTTTCATTTTTGCAAGCGTTTCAATGATCACCGATGGCTCGGCCCGTTTTTTATAATCGGGCTCGATGTAGGCATAAACGATCTCGCCTTTTTTATTGACAATATATGTCGCCGAGATCGGGAGCTCGGCCTTTTCGGTGCTGTTGTATGTCGCCAGATCGAGGCCGTGTGCCTTGTATTTCGCGTTGGTCTCATCCGGGAGCTGGTAAACGATGCCAAAGCTACGCGCGACATTCAGATTTGGATCGCTGAGAACGGTAAATTGAAGCTCGTCTTTCTTGGCGATCGTCATCGACCGCTCAGGATTTTCAACCGAAATCGCGACCAGATTGCCGCCGTTTTGCTTGATTTGCGGCAGATTTGTCTGCAGCTCGTGAAGATATTTATTGCAGAATGGGCACCACGCTCCGCGGTAGAAAACTACCACCAGATTGCCCTGCTTGAGCAGATCTTTGCTGCTGACAGCTTTGCCTAGTGAATCATTGAGTGTGAATGCGGGCATTTTGGCTCCGACATTGAGAGCGGTTTTGGCGGCGTCTTCGACGGAGACAAATTTCATCGCTCCGCCTTTCATCGCGTCATTGCTTTTCATAGCATCGCCCTTGTCGGCCATTTTTTCCTGAGCCTGTGCAATTGCGGCGAACATCGTGACAGCCAGTACGGCCAGATATAAAACTTTTTTCATTATTCCTCCAAATTGTCTTTGAACTAGTGCTTTATATAAAATGCCTGATCTTTACGATTCTATTCCCGAACGGCTTTTGTCTTTGCGTCTGTGGCGGTTTGATTTCATTAAAGGCGGTTCTATGGACATTGAACTATAATCAATGTTGGCCGCAAAAGATCGCTGATAAAAACTTACCCACGCACGCAATGAATATCGTCTCGCTCGAAAATGTCTCAAAAAACTACGGCTTTAAGCCGCTTTTTGAAAATGTAACCTTGGGTCTCGATGACCGTGATAAGATCGGGATAATCGGTGCAAACGGCTCCGGCAAGACGACGCTTTTGAGGATCATAGCGGGTCTCGAAACGCCTGACAGCGGCCGCGTTATCAGGGCGAAAGGCAAATCCCTCGCATATCTCCCGCAAAATCCGCTGTATGACGAAAACCGAAGCGTGCTTGAAACGATCTTTGCGTCGAGTAGCGGCGTGATGCAGACGATTCGCGATTATGAGGACGTGTGCCACGAACTGGCGGCTGGAATTGATGACGCAGCAACGCTCACACGAATGTCCGACCTGCAACACGAGCTTGAGATGAACGGCGGATGGGAGATCGAGACGAATGCACGTGCGGTATTAACCAGGCTCGATATAACGGACACGTCCGCCAGGATGGGCACGCTCTCCGGCGGTCAGCGAAAGCGCGTTGCTTTAGCTCACGAACTGATCTTCAAACCTGACATCCTGATTCTCGACGAGCCGACCAATCACCTGGACGCCGACACTATCGAGTGGCTCGAATCGTATCTCGCGCGTTACACAGGCGTGCTGCTGCTGGTCACGCACGACCGATATTTTCTCGACCGCGTAACGGACCGGATATTCGAAGTCGATCGCGGGACGGTGCAGAATTTTAGCGGCAACTACGCTTACTATCTTGAGAAAAAGGCCGAGCAGGACGAGCTTCGCGAGGTCGAGGGTCACAAACGCGATCAGCTCATAAAAAAAGAGCTCGCCTGGCTCCGCCGCGGCGCCAAGGCCCGCACCCGTAAATCCAAACACCGCATCGAGGCCGCCCACACGCTGATGGCAATTCCAAAAGAACAGGCAAAAGGCGAGGTCGATATCGCCATCGGCTCGAAACGGCTTGGGTCAAAGGTCATCGAGATCAATAACGTTTCGAAATCCTACGGCGATGTGAAGCTGATCGACAATTTCACGTACCTGTTGAAACGCGACGACCGGATCGGCATTATCGGTGCCAACGGCTCCGGCAAAACGACGCTGCTCGATATGATAATCGGACGCGTTGCTCCGACCGGCGGCGAGATCGAAACTGGCTCGACCGTGCATATTGGCTATTACGATCAGGAAAGCCGTGCTCTCAACGACGAGCAGCGTGTCATCGACTACATCCGCGACATTGCCGAATACGTGACGACCATTGACGGCATCCAGATCACGGCTGGCAAGATGCTCGAAAGATTTCTCTTCACACCGGCCGCACAATATTCGTTTATCGGCAATCTGTCCGGCGGCGAACGTCGGCGGCTTTACTTACTGCGAATATTGATGGGCTCGCCAAACGTCCTGCTGCTCGACGAGCCAACCAACGACCTCGACATCCCGACACTCATCGCCTTCGAAGAATACCTCGACGATTTCGCCGGTGCGCTGATCGTCGTCAGCCACGACCGCTATTTCCTCGACCGGACAATCGACAATGTTTTCCGCTTCGAGCCCGGCGGCCACGTCCGTGAATACGCCGGCGACTACACCGCCTATCTCGAACGCCGCGAACGCGAAGAAGCGACCCGAAAGGAGTTAGAAACCCCTAAAGTAGCAACAAAAGCTACTGCTGTATCCATGGCAGAAAAGCCAAAATCAAAAAAACTAAGTTTTAAGGAAATGCGGGAGTTCGAAGCCGTCGAATTACGGATCGCCCAAACAGAAAAACGACTGCCTGATATAGAAAAAGAACTGTCCGCTGCTGCAACCGACGCAGGTAAAGTTCACGAACTTTATATTGAGCAGCAGAACCTGAATACCCAACTCGAATTCGACCTATCACGCTGGGCGGAATTGGCGGAAAGAATTGAGGAGTAATTCGTCCTTTCAACCCGAACGCAAAAAAAGGACCGCCGTTAAGCGGTCATTTTTCCCCGATAAATGGTGGCTGGAGAGTGACTTGAACACTCGACCTCGGGGTTATGAATCCCGCGCTCTAACCAGCTGAGCTACCCAGCCACGAACATTTGATTATAGTTTCGCGGTCGGAAAAATCAAGTAAGACTGTGAAACTAAGGCATTTGGTAGTGTCCTAATCCTGTGGTGTTCCCCGAATGTCGTGTTCTGTGCTTTGCGATCTTTGTGTCTTCACTTTGTGGCCTTTGTGATTAACGGTATTTTTTTTCACAAAGAACACCAAGTGAAGACACAAAGAGCACAGAGAAGATGAGCTCCACGTGATCAGGAAACTACTAAGCATTTCTCTCGCTCTCCTTTGCTTCAATTCCTTAAAACACAAAGTTCACAAAGCCGACCGAAACAACTATTATTGCAATGAAGTCGAATTAAGCGAATATGCCAGTCGTCCTTGCCGCAAATGTCGAAAGCGCCGCGATCCTGTTTGATCTGTTTATCATGCTCGCGGCGGCGAAGCTGATGGCCGAGGTTTTTGAGCGGCTCAGGCAGCCGGCGGTTGTGGGCGAAATACTTGCGGGCGTCATCATCGGCCCCAGCCTTTTGGGATGGGTCGCGCCGTCGGAAATAATCAATGCTCTTGCCGAATTCGGCGTCATTTTTCTGCTGTTTAACGTTGGTCTCGAAACCAAGCCGCAAGCTATATTCAACGTCGGCAAGCGTGCACTCATGGTCGGTGTGCTTGGCGTAATACTGCCGTTTGTGGCGGGATATTTCATGGCGGTTGCATGGGGCGGATCGTTTGTTGAGTCAATGTTTATCGGCGCGGCGATGGTCGCGACATCGGTTGGGATCACGGCGCGTGTTCTGGGTTCGATGGGATTGCTCGAGGCTCAGACGGCGCGGATAATTCTAGGTGCGGCGGTGATCGACGACATTCTTGGGCTGATCATTTTGTCGCTTGTCTCGGCAGTCAGTCAGGGCGGCGTTAGCTATGTCGGACTCGCTAAAACGGCTGCGGCGGCGATTTTGTTCACGGTTTTTGTGGCACTCGTCGGTTCGCGTGTGATAAATGGCCTCGCGCCGTTTATACAGCGGCTGCATCTTGGCCGGCCGTTCTTTACGCTTGGCCTGATACTTTGTCTAGGCCTTTCGGTTGCGTCGATCTATGTCGGCGTCGCGGCGATCATCGGTGCGTTTCTGGCTGGAATGGCACTTGCCGAGGCCACCGAAGAAAACCGTAAAATGCATCAAATGACGACCGGCGTTACCGAATTTCTGGTGCCGTTTTTCCTCGTTAACATTGGAATGCAGTTAAATCTGTCGGTCTTTCGCGATGCGTCCGTAGTGATATTTGCGATTTTATTGACATTGATCGCGGTAATAACAAAATTTTTCGGCTGCGGCTTCGGAGCCTGGGGCATGACCCGTCGCGAGATGGCACAGGTCGGTATCGGGATGGTGCCGCGCGGTGAGGTCGGCATAGTCGTTGCCCAGATCGGACTCGGTCTCGGCGTGATCGGCCCTTCATTCTTTGCATCGGTTCTTTTTATGGCGGTCGCAACTACGCTGATAGCACCGCCTTTTATTAAGATGCTCTTTGCGGATGGCGGAGATTCCGAAGGTGAGAACGCATCAACCGACCGGGAAGAATTTTCGAGAATTGGTTGAGATACGGCACAACCTGCCGCCGCAAAGTATCGTCAAAGAAAGATCAGAGCATTGCTGCTATGAAGTTTATTTCTAAAAATCAGTTTCGTTTTCGTATATTTGCCAGCCTGATGATGATATCGCTGGCGTCGTTTGTACATTCCCAAACGAAAAAGCCGGTTGCGGTTCAATACCGCTCGATCACGGTGTCGTCGCAGCCTGACGCCGTTCTTTGGATTGACGGAGTTCGATACGGCAAGACGGATAAAAATGGAACGCTAGAGATCAGGACGATTTCGACGGGAGCACATACTCTCCGTGTTCGGGCCGATGGTTTTAAGGAAAAGACACAGCCGCTGACGGCCGTTCAAAAGGGTGAGGTGCGTGTCGTGCTCGTCAAAACCACCGACGAAGCCGAGCTTGCATATCAGGAAGCCGAACGCCTGGCGGGCGCTGACCGTGAAAAATCAGCCGAGGCTTACAAAAAAGCTATAAGCTCGCGTCCCAATTTCCCCGAGGCATTTGTAGGTCTGGCCCGCGTGCTCTCCGATTCCGGCGATCTCGAAGACGCCCAGAAAGCCATTGTTTCCGCGCTCAAATTGCGTCCCGGTTCTCCGGAGGCGTCCGCTGTTCTGGGCCGCATCTACAAGGAAAACGGCGAAGAGGTAAAGGCCGTTGCTGCCTTCAAACGAGCAATCACCGAGGGAAAAGGGTTTCAACCCGAAGCCTATGCCGGTCTTGGGCTTTTATATAAAGAAAAAGCCGAGGGCTTTGGCGGCTCCGGCGATTTCGCAAATGAGAATGCGAACTATACGGAATCCGCCAAAAATCTAAAAATAGCGGTCAAGCAGCTATCCGGAGCACCGGACGCGATGGTCATCTACCAACTCCTCGGCCTGATCTACGAACGGCAAAAGAAATACACCGACGCCATCGCACTCTACGAAGAATTCTTGCGCATCTTCCCAAACACCGTCGAGGCAACCGCCGTCCGCTCATTCATCGTCCAGCTCAAGAAAGATCAAAACCCGCAAGAGTAAGGTTTTTGCCTTTTTACTTTTTACTTTGCCTTCGTCCTGTCCCACTGTCCCAACGCTGCGGGTTTCAACCTGCGGTTGTCTGATGTACAATTCCAACGTCTCGTCTTCGACGGCTAACCCCAATATGATTCCCAACGATTTCAATTCAGCACATGCCGAGATTATCAAGCTAGTCCAAACTTTTGCGGATAGCCACGATAAATACCACGAAGCAAACTACAATGAGAGTGCGGCCCGGACGGATTTCATCGACAAATTCTTTATAGCTCTCGGTTGGGACGTAAAGCACGACTATCAGACCAATCCGTATGAACAGGAAGTAAAGATCGAGCGAAATGTCGCCGTTGCCACGCGCGTTAAGAAAGCCGACTACGCATTTTTTCTCGCGCCGAATTTTCGTCAGGAGCGTTTCTTCGTCGAGGCCAAGCGTCCGTCAGTGACTTTGCTCGAATCCGCCGACAATTGTTTTCAAGTCAATCGTTATGCCTACAGTAGCTCAAAAGCCGCGATTTCGCTTCTGACAAATTTCAAAGAACTCTGCATTATCGACTGCCGTTACGAGCCTGATATTACGACTTCTGCCGGACGGGTTTACAAGAAATTTCATTACTCGGACTTTAACGACAGAGAAAAGTTTGCGGAAGTTTACTATCTTTTTGGACGTGATTCTGTTGCTAACGGATCGCTCGAAAAGTTTTCCGACACACTGCCAAAGCCGAAAGGAAAGGGCAAGCAGCGAGTTTTTCGGGCGGACGGCTATCAAGCTGTTGACGACCGCTTTTTGGCAAAGCTGGAAGAATACCGCGAACTACTCGCGAAGATGTTCAAGCGTAAAAATACACAGCTTACGAGCGAAGACCTGACCGAGGCCGTCCAGCGCACGCTCGACCGTCTTGTTTTCATTCGTTTTCTTGAAGACAAGTTAATTGAGCCGTCAACGATCTTAGATAAGTTTGGCAACAAGTCGCACGCGTGGCGGCAGTTCATTGCCAAGTGCCGCGAATTCGACAAAACCTATAACGGAATTATCTTCAAGCAAAATCCGCTCATCGACGCGGATAGTTTCGCGGTCGATGACGTTGTTTTTCTAAAGGTGTGCGATGATTTCTCCGATAAATACACACCGTATCATTTCAATTACATTCCGATCCACATTCTCGGCAGCATTTACGAACGCTTTCTCGGCAACGTCATCGTCGCCACCGCAAAACGCGCGACCGTCGAACCCAAACCCGAAGTCCGAAAAGCCGGCGGCGTTTTCTACACGCCGCAATATATCGTCAATTACATTGTCGAGAATACGGTTGGGGCTCTTCTCCAAAGCTCCCCTCCTTACGAAGGAGGGGTGGCAACCGTTTCGGCTGACGGGGTGGTTCTTTCTTCTCAATATGAAATCTCCACCAGCGGCAAAGAACGAACCACCCCGGCCTTCGGCCACCCCTCCTTTTCCAAGGAGGGGAGCCGGAGCCGGATAAAGCCCGAAGATGTCGCCAAGATGCGTTTCGCTGATATAGCCTGCGGTTCCGGTTCGTTCCTGCTCGGCGTTTACGAATACCTGCTCAAATGGCACACGACCTATTACAACGAAAAGGCGTCCAAGGCCGAAGCAAAAACCGCCGGGTGCATCACCAACGACGACGGCAGCTTCAATTTATCGTTTGAGCAGAAAAAAGAGATCCTCGTCAATAACGTTTACGGAGTCGATATCGACCGTCAGGCTTACGAGGTGACGCAGCTTTCGCTCTTTCTCAAGCTGCTCGAAGACGAAACCGGCGGCTCCACCCAAGCCTTTCTCACCGGCCACCGCGAATCACTGCTTCCCACGCTCACAAACAACATCGTCTGCGGCAACGCCCTCGTCGATTGGGACATAACGGGCGGCGATCTCTTCGAACAGCTCGACGCCGACAAAGAGCGCAAGCTAAACCCAATGAGCTTTACTCAAAAGTTCCCCGAAATAATGCGAAACGGCGGGTTTGATGCCATCGTCGGTAATCCGCCGTATGTTCGGCAAGAGCAGCTTGGCGATCTCAAAGGCTATTTCAAAAAGAAGTACGAGGTTTACCACGGCGTTGCCGACCTCTATACATATTTTCTTGAGCGTTATTGTCAGATTCTTAAACCTGGCGGCAATTTGGGCATCATCGTTTCAAATAACTGGATGCGTATAAATTTTGGTGAACCACTTCGAAAGTATCTTAAAAAGAAAGACATCCTTGAACTAATTGATTTTGGCGACCTTCCGGTGTTTAGGGGAGTGGCCGCTTATCCATGTATATTGCGCGTAACCAATCGGAAAGCTGACGAGACCTTTAATGCTGTCAATGTGAAAACACTTAACTTTGGCGAAAATGGGCTTTCTGACTACGTCTTCGCGAATAGGTTTACAGTAAATCAGGAAAAGCTATCAGACAGCGGTTGGACACTTACTGACGAAGATAGGCAAGATTTATTGTCCAAACTTCGTGCCATGGGAACACCACTTAGCGAGTTTGTTAACGGTGAGATTTATCGTGGTGTCTTAACCGGCCTTAACGAAGCATTTGTCATTGATAAGGCGACAAAGGACAGAATAATCGCAGAGGATGCTAGAAGTGCGGAGTTAATCAAGCCATTCCTTGCCGGTCGCGAGATAAAACGTTACGTCAAGCCTAATGGAACGAATTTCCTGATCTTTATGCCTAAAGGCTGGACTACGAAGAAAATGTCTGGGCGAAGTCCCTGGCAATGGCTTGAACAAAGTTATCCAGCAGTTGCCGCTCATCTCGCGACGTATTCCAAAGCTGCCGAAGCTCGCGGAGATAAGGGCGATTACTGGTGGGAATTGCGCGCTTGCGATTACTACGATAAATTTGATAAACCCAAGCTCATCTATCCAAATATTTCCAAACAGCCCGAATTTACTTTTGACGATTCGGGAGATTTCACTAACCAAAAGTGTTTTATTATCGCAAAAGACGACAGGTATTTGCTCGGCATACTAAATAGCTGTGTCACGCGTTTTCTTTATCAGCAAATACTTCCGAAGCTGAGAGGTGATTACTACGAACCGAGTTATGTATATCTGAGGGACTTTCCGATTCGCAACATCGACCTCAACAACGCCGACGAAAAAGCCCTGCACGATCTAATTGTCCGCTCGGTCGAGCAGATAATGGCCGCCAAACAAAAACTCGCCCAAGCCGCAAACGAACGCGACCGCGACGTTTGGACAAATAAATCCGATTTCCTCGAAGATGCAATAGATAAGGCGGTTTATCAGCTTTACGATCTGACGGATGATGAGATAAAACTAATCGAGAATGCATAGTCTTATGTCCCGTCAGGGACTTGCCGGTAATAGCCCACCGATTCATCGGTGGAAAAAAATGGATCGGAAATTGAAGTCCCGCCAGGGACGGCTGGCTCGTCGCATATTATGATTTTCCTGTCGTCCCTGACGGGACTTGTATATTGGTTTCGATCCTTCACCCACCGATGAATCGGTGGGCTATTAACGGTCGTCCGGTTCCCGGACTTGATGGACGCCAAACAAAAACTCGCCAAAGCCGCAAACGAGCGCGACCGCGATTTCTGGACAAACAAATGCGACAAACTGGAATCCAACATCGACACCGCCGTCTATAAACTCTACGACCTGACTGATGAAGAGATAAGACTCATCGAGAACACATAAGTCGGTGAAACCGACGATATATTTGTAGCCCACCGTGCCAACGGTGGGTAAGGTGATCCAAAAGATCGGAGCCGTCGAAGACGGCGTCATATGTCACCGTCGTTGACGGTTCGCGTTATTTTTTGGATGTCTCCCATATCTCGCGATATGGGCTACAAATATTACACCGTCTTCGACGGTTATAACGCCGCACGACCGGAGGCGGGATTTCCGGACAAACACATGCGACAAATTAGAATCGGACATCGACACCGCTGTCTATAAACTCTATGGCCTCGCCCGCGAAGAAATCACCGTCGTCGAATGGAGTTAAAGCCTGAAGAACCCAGTCACTACCGTTCCCGGTTCTGACATGGACTGACCCGCTTCGCGGTCACTCTGACCGATTTTTGATTGAACAAATACTCAAAAGAATTGTTGACACGCCAAAGTTTAACAATGTATTATTAATTGTCAACGATGTTTATCATCGTTTTCCTTTAATCACCTCTCGATTAATTTGACCGAACTATCCTCTTTATAAATTTCCCCGTGCCCCGGGTGTTATCAGAGGCTTTAGGTCCCGCACAAAACATGTCAGCAAAACTTGGCGAAATCCTTGTCCGCGAAAATCTTATCACGTCGCAGCAGCTGCGCGAGACGCTCGAATTCCAACGTGCCAACGGCGGTCGTCTCGGTTCCAATATGGTAAAGCTCGGTTTTGTCTCCGATGACGTGGTGACGGCTGTTTTGTCGCGTCAATACGGCGTGCCGTCGATCAATCTCGATCTGTTTCAGATCGAAAAAGAGGTCATTAAACTGATTTCCGAAGATGTCGCGGTAAAGTATTCGGTGCTGCCTATCTCCAAGCTCGGCGCCACGTTGACGCTGGCGATGGCCGACCCGACCAATGTTTTCGCGATGGACGATATTAAGTTCATGACCGGACTTAACGTCGAGCCGGTGATCGCATCGGAAACGTCGATCCAGATGGCCGTTTCCAAGTATTATGGCGGCTCAAATGAAATAGATATTTTCGACCCGGCCTTTGTCGTCGAGGCCGCACCGATCGGTGTTAAGAACGGCAGTAACGGTAAGAACGGGTTTTCAAAGAACGGATTTAAGGTGGACGACCCGGCCGACAGGTTAATGGAAGCCGACCTCGACGTATCGCTCGACCGGTTTGAATTCGGAGCCCACGACATCGGCGAAGAAGTTGAGGTTATTGACGATAACGAAGAGATCGATCTGGCGGCTCTCATGCAGGCCAGCGAAGATGCTCCGGTCGTCCGTCTGGTCAACGTTTTGATGGTCGACAGCTTACGGCGCGGCGCGTCCGATATCCACGTCGAGCCGTATGAACGCGATTTTCGCATCCGGTTCCGCATTGACGGCATTTTGTATGATGTGATGCATCCTCCGCTCAAGATCCGCGACCCGCTTATCTCACGCCTCAAGATCATGGCGAAACTCGATATTTCCGAGAAACGCCTGCCGCAGGACGGCCGCATCAAGATCAAGGTCAAGATCGACAACCGTTCGCGCGAACTGGATTTTCGTGTATCAACGCTGCCCACGCTTTTTGGCGAAAAGGTCGTGCTTCGCCTGCTTGATAAAGACAAGCTGATGCTCGACATGACCAAGCTCGGCTTTGAGCCGGAAAGCCTCGAAAAATTTAAGCGGGCCATCGCCAATCCATACGGAATGGTACTGGTAACCGGGCCGACCGGTTCGGGTAAGACAAACACGCTGTACTCGGCCCTCCAGACGCTGAATACGTCCGAGACCAACATCATGACGGCCGAGGATCCGGTCGAATTTAACTTGCAGGGCATCAACCAGGTGCAGATGAAGGAGCAGATCGGTCTCAATTTTGCCGCCGCTCTCCGCTCTTTCCTGCGTCAGGATCCAAACATCGTGCTCGTCGGCGAAATTCGTGATTTTGAAACCGCCGAGATCGCGATCAAGGCTGCCCTCACCGGCCATCTTGTGCTCTCGACGCTGCATACAAATGATGCTCCTTCGACAATTTCGCGTCTCGTTAATATGGGCATCGAGCCATTTCTGGTCGCAACCAGCGTCAACATTATTCAGGCGCAGCGGCTGATCCGACGCATTTGCGGCGAGTGTAAGGAAGAGGT
>JAYVER010000318.1:0-22301 GCA_043748725.1 Chloracidobacterium sp.
AATCACCAAAGTCTCAAACAAATAACCCCCAACTTTTCAAAAAAATCGCGATTCCTTCCAAACCGTGAAAAGATTCCGGTTATTCAAAGGACTCTACTACTTGATTATTTAATAGGTTAGGTCTAAAATTGACTTTAAGCCCGGTTACGAAAATGTTAATTTACGCCCCTGGGCCCAAAAACTTTGACAAGTGAGGACAAAAAGCTATGGACATGTCAACAGCTGATCCGGTCAGAGACGAGTTGCTAAAGAGCAATCAAGTCTTTAGGGAACTGGTACATCAGCATCAGGACTTCGAACAAAGATTGAGCGAACTTGCACATCTTACATATCCAAACGACGACGAACAGTTGGAAGAGGTAACACTTAAGAAAAAGAAACTTGCTATAAAAGACGAGATTTACACTATTATGCAGCAGCACGCCGTTTCGCATTAGAAACAGGATTTGCTGCTATTTTTTTTAAGGATGGCGGTTACCGGGCTATTTGGCCGGGCCGCTTTCTTTTTTTGCGGGGCAACCGTTCAGGCTGAATGCATTAACAGATTCGCTTGTGAGAATGAATATCAAGCCATTCACCACTATCGGATTGTAAATTAAATTCTCGTCTGCGCCGAGTGCGATCTGTCCGGCGATCTTTCCACTCGAAAGATCTGTAAGCACGGCTCCGTGATCGTCAAAACTCGAAATGAGAGCATACTTATCCTCAATGGTAGCGAGTTGTAAAACACGGCCGGATAAACGGCGTTTCCAGGCAACGTCACCGTTTCTTGTCACGAGCGAATAGGCAAAATTATCATGCGACGAGACGAGAATATGATCGTCGACGGTAAATATCGAGGAAATTTCACCGCCACTTCTGAATTTCCAATTCACTTTCGCTCTACTACCGACAAACGACGTTAAATTCCCGCGTTCATCGCCTACGATCAGGTCGCCAACGACAGTTTGACCCACAGCTGAGACGCCGAAGGGAAGTTTTCGCAACGAATCGATCTCGCCCGATGCGAGCGAAATGACAAAGACTTGCCTCACAGTGGAAGCAACAACCAGTTTATCCGCATAAAATCGCGGTTCGGTCGCAAACCCATCGGCGATCTCTCGTTTCCATTTCACCGCTCCGGTTTTTGAATCGATCGACTGAATTACGCCGCTTTTTGAAGCGAGAATAATCGCGCCAGGTGTGTACCCGAGAAAATATTTACTCGCATCCGGCATTTTCGCCGTCCAGTTTGTAATGCCGGTTTCCTTGCTTAGCGATCGCAGCAAATTCTCAGAAGCCCGCTTGCTCGCATCGCTCGAAACGGTCGCCGTCATGAGAAAAAGTCCGGCCTCTGCAGGCAATAAATTCGATACAATATCACCACCAAGCTCTGTGGCCCACATTTTTTTTCCGTCGAGAGATAATGCCTCGATTCGTCCACCCGAAACTCCAAAATAAAGGCGAGCCCCATCAGACGCTAGTCCCGACCCGATCTCGTCACCAAGTGAAAACGACCAGCATTTCGTCACGTCGACCTCGCCCGCCGGTTTTGCCTGACCAAAAGCCGTCTGCGAAACCAAATACGCGCAGATCGCTGTAAATATAAGGATTTTGGGAAGGATATTGAGGCACATCACTTATTTCGTCTTACGGCCGGTGCGAAATAAGGATTTTAGCACACGCCCCTTGTCGTGTTATATTGATGCCTAAGCTTTAGAGAAAGTTTGACTTAATCAGAACGCTTTTCAATCCGTCTTCTTTTTCTTTGCGAACTTTGTGTCTTCAGCTTTGTGTGCTCTGTGTAAAAAAAAACATTTATCATAAAGTGCACAAAGATTTACACAAGATCACTAAGCAAGAATTAAGGCTTACATAAGCAGTTACACAAAAAATCACGAAACAGATAAGAGGAAATACACATGTCATTTAATAAGATAATTCTTGTCGGCAATCTCGGCAAAGACCCCGAGCTCCGTTATACACCACAAGGTACTGCTGTGTGCAGCTTCTCGATGGCGACCAACGAAAAACGCCGTGATAAATCGGGCGAGTTTCAAAGCATTGCGACATGGTTTAAGGTCACGCTATGGGGCAATCAGGCGGAAACCGCTTCGAAATACCTCGCAAAAGGCCGCCCTGTTTATATCGAAGGCCGTCTGCGCATCGAGGAATGGACCGACCGCGACGGCAATAACCGCCAAACTCTCGAAGTTAACGGAACCGATATGCAATTTTTGGGCGGAGCCGATCGCGGCGAAGGCGGCAATGAGTACACCGGTGGCCACGACGATCACGAAACACACAGCGGCCCGCCGATGGAATCGGGTGTCAGTGCTTCTGGCGGATCATCCGCGGATTCTTCAGCCGGTTCATCCGCTCCGGCCGCTGCCCCCGCAGCCGACGACGATATACCGTTCTAGCCACATGCACAAATATTAACCGCGAAAAACCCTAAGAACACGAAATAATTAAGATCCCTATTTCGAATGTTCTGCGTTTTTTGCAGTCAAATGATATGTCTTGGCCATTATCAAAAACTTTTCCGCTGATTGCTCAAATTTCTTTGGCGGCGGATCAGGCGCTTCAGCTGCTTCAGGTGCTTCAGGGCTTCTGAAGCGCTTTCGTATTTTCGTGTATTTCGCGGTTAAATAGTCCGTCTAAACCCACTCACCCATTTTGCGGAATTTTTTATAGCGGTTGTCGAGAAGTGTTTTTGTGTGGGTGGCGGTAAGAGTTTTGACCTCGCGGACGAGACTTTTCTTGAGGCTTTCGCAGACGCGGTCGTAGGCCTTTTGCTTTTTTTTGTCGCCGTTTGCGGGTATTGTCCACGGTTCGTCTTCTGCAATGATCTCGTCGATGATGTCAAACTCTTTCAGATTGGCGGCCGTCAGTTTGAGGCCTTCGGCGGCGCTCGGAGCCTTTTCGGCGTCTTTATAGAGGATCGCCGCACAGCCCTCGGGCGTGATGACCGAATAGACGGCATTTTCCATCATCAAAACTGTATCGCCGATGCCGATCGCGAGGGCCCCGCCGGAGCCGCCTTCGCCAAGCACGACAACGATGATCGGAACCTTGAGTCCCGCCATTTCACGAAGGTTAAAGGCTATAGCCTCGGCCTGGCCGCGTTCCTCGGCGTCGATGCCGGGATAGGCCCCCGGCGTGTCAATGATCGTAATAACGGGTCGGCCAAATTTCTCGGCGAGCTTCATCATCCGCAGGGCCTTGCGGTAGCCTTCGGGCTTGGACATCGCAAAGTTGCGGTGACGGCGTTCGTTGATATCGCGACCCTTTTGCTGGCCGATCACACAGACCTCGACATCATTCAAACGGGCAAATCCCGTTATCATCGCCGGATCGTCAGCGTATCGCCGGTCACCGTGGATCTCGACAAAATCTGTAAATATCGTCGCGATAATGTCGAGTGCATACGGCCTGTCAGGATGCCGCGCCATCTGCACGCGTTCAAATGCGCTAGTCGCCATGTCTTTAATGATAACTTATATCCCGTAGAGGGCTAAACCACTACTGTCTTACCGCAGGCTGCGCACAAAGAGGCTTGCGGAGTTCTCAAAGGTTTTCCACAGTACTTGCAGTCGTCGCCATACATAGAAATTCGGTGATGCATGATGGCTAAATGGTTTGGTTCGTGAAAGCCTGTGATTTGTTCATACTCTTCGCGCATAGGAATAAAGCGATCGTCAATAGGAATGCCTTTCGTTGAAAATCCTTTTTTCCAAAAGGGCGTTAATCCGTTCCCATTCCTTTTCATCAAGCATCGGCATCTCAGCCTTACACCGCCAACACCATTTAACTTTCATAAGTCTGCAATTAATTCGCCCACTCGACAGAACAACCTCTATTCTCAACCTCACGCTGGAGATAACGGCTGCCTGCAACGCTCAATCCCTCGGCAAGGAGTTTGACTTCGGTCTCGCCGGCCGCCATCGTGAGGAAAACATTGCAGTGGCCGCGGTCGCGTTCGAGCAACGAGTAAAGCTGCTCGAAATACGCCTCGGACTGATTTTGCGGCGGGATGGTGATGTTCAATTCGCGGGCGCTGGTCGCAACCGTCTCGTCGAGCAACTTTAGTGAGTTGACCTTGAAGGTCGGCTCCTGGCCCTCGGCGGCCTCAATGTTTCCCTCGGCTATAAACATGCCGTCGTCCGCCAACATCGCACTCAGTTTATTGAAACTCTCGCCCAGCACGACGCCCTTTATGCTGCCGGATCGGTCCTCTAGCCGAAACTGCGCAAACCGGTTGCCGCGTTTGCTTGTGCGGATTTGCAAACCGCTGATCATCCCCGCGATCTTCACCACGTCGCCCGATTGCAGATTATCGAACTCGGCGATGCTCTTGAGCTTCATGCCCGCGAGTAGATCTTTGAAATTGTCGAGCGGGTGCGTCGAGAGATAAAATCCTATCGCAGCCTTTTCTCGTCGGGCAAGTTCTGTCTGCGGCCATGGCTCGGCATCCGGCATCGTCTCGGCATTGGCATCGGTCGCCTCAACCGCTCCAAATAAGGCATTTTGTCCGCGCAGACGATCTTCCGAAAGCCTCTGTCCCTGCTGCAATGCCGGCTCAATCGCCGCGTGAAGCTGCGCCCGCCACGTTCCCGCGTCCTTATCCTCCGGCATTAGCGAATCAAAAGCCCCGGCCGCGATCAGGCTCTCAAGCCCACGGCGATTGACCGCACCAGAACCAAGCCGGGCACAAAAATCGTAAATGGAAGTAAACGATCCGGTTTTCCGAGCCTCAACCATCGCCTGCACGCTCGTCGTACCCATGCCCTTGATCGCCGTCAGGCCGTATCGAACCGTATTATCGACGGGTGTAAACCCTTCGCCGCTCTCATTTACATCCGGCGGAAGCAATTGTAAACCCATCGACTTCAGTTCGGTCGAATATTTGTAAACTTTCGCGCTGTCCTGCGCTTCGTGCGAGAGAACCGAAGCGTAAAAATAAGCAGGGAAGTGTGCCTTGAGATAGGCGGTCTGAAACGCGAGCACCGCGTAGGCCATCGAGTGGCTGCGGTTAAATCCGTAGTCGGCGAACTTCGCCATTAGGTCGAAAATTTCTTTGGCCGTCTTCTTCTTGATACCTCGCTCAACCGCCCCATCAACAAACTTATTCTCCTCCTTCGCCATTTCTTCTTGCTTTTTCTTACCCATCGCTCGCCGCATCAGGTCGGCTTCGCCGAGGCTGTAACCCGCCAATTTTTGCGCAAGCTGCATGATCTGCTCCTGATAAACGAGCACGCCGAATGTGTTGCCCAGGATTTCCTCCATCTCGGGCACAATATATTCGACTTCTTTTACGCCGCGGTGACGATCAATAAAATCGTCGATCATGCCGCCGTCGAGCGGGCCCGGACGATAAAGGGCATTCAATGCCGAAAGATCCTCGAGTTCCTTTGGACGCAGTTTGCGGCACATATCCTGCATTCCCGATGATTCAAATTGAAATATAGCCTCGGTGCGGCCCTCGCTAAAAAGTTTCATAGTCTTTTCGTCGTTTGTCGGTATTTTCGTCCAATCGACTGAGACATCCAATTTTTCTTTCATCGAGGCAAGACAATCCGCAATGACCGTCAGCGTGGTCAGGCCAAGGAAATCCATCTTGAGCATCCCGACCTTCGCGAGATCGTTCATCGGATATTGGCTGGTAAGCTCGTCCTTGCCCGACATGGCGACCGGAACAAGCAAATGCAGCGGTTTTGGGCTGATGACAACGCCAGCGGCATGGACAGAAGTATGGCGCGAACAGCCTTCGAGCTTGAGAGCGAGATATATCAGTTCCTTTACCCGAGCGTCCTTCATGGCCGCCTTCATCTCAGGAACTGTCTCGAGCGCCTGCGAAATGCTAACGTTACGGCCGCGGATCGGCGGTGGGATCATCTTTGCGACTTTTTCAACTGCGCCGTATTCCATCCCCAACGCCCGCCCTACATCCTTTATAGCCGCCCGTGACGCCATCGTTCCGAAAGTGATGATCTGGCAGACCGATTCACGTCCGTAAACCTCGGTCACATGATTGATCACGTCGCCGCGACCGCGAATACAGAAATCAATATCGATATCAGGCATCTCGATGCGTGCGGGATTAAGAAATCGTTCAAACAGCAGATCGTATTGCAGAGGATCGACATCGGTAATACGCATGCAATAGGCCGCAAGCGAACCGGCGGCCGATCCGCGACCAGGGCCGACCGGAATACCTTTTTCACGGGCATATTTGATGAATTCCCAAACGATCAAAAAGTAGCCGGGAAAGCCCATGCTATTGATGGTTTCGATCTCAATCGCGAGTCGCTCCCGGTAATCGTCGAGCGAATATTTGAGCGTGCCGAGGGCCATCCGAGGCTCCCATTCCTCTTGCCGCCGCTCCTCAAAGCCGTCCTGCAAAACCTTTTCAAAATACTCGCCCGCCGTCGCATAACCGGAATCGACCGGTATCGGATAATTTGGCAGCTGACGCTCATTGTCGCCCTGCGGCAGATTAAGGTCGCACATATCGGCGATCGCAAGAGTATTCGCAAGTGATTCCGGCAGTTCTGACCCGAAGATACCCCACATTTCTTCAGCCGAGCGGAGATAATTTATGGCGTTATTTGCGGTTTCACGCGAATTCTCGCTGATCGTGCGGCCTTCACCGATACAAATAAGCAACTGGTGGGCACGGGCGTCTTCTTTGTTCAAATAATGAACGTCATTCGTCGCAACAAGCGGGATTCCGCTGCGTTTGGAGAGCTCAGATGTGTCCGTAATGAGCCTCTTGCCAATCTCCTCAGTATGATCCTGTATCTCAAGAAAGAAATTGTCCTTACCAAGCACATCTTCGAGCATTTTTGCGTTCGCGAGAGCCTTTTCGTCATTGCCGTTCGCGAGAAAATGACCTATAGAACCATTCATACCGCCCGAAAGCCCGATAAGTCCGGCGCTACGTTCCGCCAAAAGCCCGATATCGATCCTCGGCTTATAGTAAAAACCTTCGGTAAACGCTTTCGAAGCGAGATAAATGAGATTTTTGTAGCCTTCGAGGTCACGGGCCAGCAAAATGAGATTGTAATACGCTTTTTCGCCCGCCGCTACGGCAGTGCTGCGGTCAAAACGGCTGTCGAATTTCAAAAAGGCTTCGTATCCTATGATCGGCTTGATTCCGTTTGAGTCCATCGCGTTAAAAAACGAAACCGCCGCGTACATGTTGCCGTAATCGGACACGGCGCAGGCCTTCATTTCAAGCTCGTTTAGCCGCGCGGCAAGTGGTTTGAGTTGGATTGTGCTCTGCAACAAGCTATAATCGGTGTGCAAATGCAGGTGGACAAAATCTTGTGTTTTCGCGTTTTTTGGTTCGGGGTTTTGCGGCATCTATGAAAAAAGTTTATCTCGAAACATGGGGCTGTCAAATGAACGTGTCCGATTCGGAACGCGTCTCGACGGTGCTTACGCGTGACGGTTTTGAGCTCACACCTGACGAAAGTTTAGCTGATATTATCATACTCAATACGTGCTCGGTTCGCGAGAAAGCAGAGCAAAAATTGTATTCGCGCGTCGGACGTATTCGCCACGCGGAGCGCAAGAAACCTGTCATCGGAATAATGGGCTGCGTGGCCCAATTAGAGGGCGAAACGCTCTTTGATAAGATCGAGGGCATTGATTTTGTGCTTGGAACCCGTGCCGTGGGCCGAGTCTCAAACGCAATCAATGAAACGATCAGCACGCGCATGCCGTTCGCTGATGTCGGTGAACGCGAAGACGATTATGACTGGACGGTCGCCGATACCCATCGACATTCGCCATATGTAGCTTTTTTGCCGATAATTGAGGGCTGCAACAAGTTTTGCACCTATTGTATCGTGCCATTTTCACGCGGCAGAGAACGCAGCCTTCAGGCGTCAGAAATAGTCCGACAGGTGCTCGAACTCCGTCAAAAAGGCGTCAGAGAAGTACACCTCATCGGCCAAAACGTCAATAGTTACCGGCCTGAGACCGATTCCGGTCTAGAGGGTATGAGAGGGAAGTCGGCGTTTTCACGGCTTTTGCGAGCCGTAGCGGCGACGGGAATTGAGCGGATAAAATTTACGACCTCGTTTCCCCGCGATTTTCGCTCCGACATCGTCGATGCTATCGAAGAACACGAAAATCTCTGTAATTGGGTGCATTTACCGGTTCAGTCCGGCAGCAACCGGGTGCTTAAGCTGATGAAGCGCGGCCACACGATCGAGAAATACTTTGAGAAAATCGACCGCTTAAGATCATCGAACCGCGATATTGCATTAACTACCGATATAATTGTCGGTTTTCCTGGCGAAACTGAGGCGGATTTTCAAGATTCGGTGAAAATGGTCGAATATTGCTGGTTTGATATGATGTATATCTTTAAATACTCGCCGCGGCCCGGAACACCCGCATTCGAGATGGCCGATGACGTTTCCGCCGCAGAAAAGACACTGCGTTTTATGGAACTTGAAAAAACCCAGAAACGCATACAGACCAATCATTTACAGCGTTATTTTAATAAAGTGCTTCAAGTATTGGTTGAGGGTGCGTCGAGCCGCAACGAATCCGGTCTGACCGGACATTCGACATGTCATAAGGTCGTTAATTTCACAGGATCACGAGATCTGCTTGGTAAGATCGTCGATGTTAGGATCACAGAGATAAAAGCAAATTCATTATTTGGCGAGGTTTGTTGAGCATTCATGGATAAAGACGCAAATCTGATCGAGGTTAAGATCGGTGCATTAATAATGGACCCGAACACAAACACGCCCATCGTGGTGCTTAAGGGTGTTGACTCGGAAACCGTTCTGCCCATTTGGGTTGGAGCCTTTGAGGCCAATGCAATAGCCCTCGAGATCGAAAAGGTCGTGCCGCAGCGTCCCATGACTCACGATCTCCTTCGGAACGTCATTATTGAGTGCCATCTTTCGGCATCAAGTGTTGTGATAACCGATCTAATGGAGAACACCTTTTATGCAAAGATCGAACTGACGGATCAGAATGACGAACCTGTTTCACTCGATGCACGGCCGTCCGACGCGATCGCATTAGCGCTTCGCCTCGATTGTCCTATATATGTTGAGCAAAAGGTCATTGATCTTTCATCTTCGTCAAATCAGAACGGCGAAACTTCGGATGAAGGAATAACACCGACCGATGACTGGCCGGAGCTAATAGGCTGATTCGTCTGTAATCGATGGATTTATGTAAATTTTACATAATCTCTATTATCAGACGCAGAGCATACATGTTTGTGCTGGTTCAACGTACAGCAGGAGCAGTTCCTTACTGAGCCGCTCACTTTGACACTGCTTGTCTAAATCGCTATAATTACCGTTTTGCTATCTATCGCAGATTCTAATTAATACAACCCTATAAAAGGAGTTACGTAAACAATTGAGTAACGGAAATTTTTTATTTACATCGGAATCGGTCACTGAGGGCCATCCGGATAAAATCGCCGATCATATTTCGGACGCGATACTGGACGCCATTTTGGCTCAGGATCCAAATGCCCGCGTTGCGTGTGAAACGCTTGTCACGACCGGTTTAGCGGTTGTCGCGGGTGAGATAACGACGACGGCTAAGGTCAATTACAAGCAGATCATTCGCGAAACCATCGAAGAAATCGGCTATGACAACGCCGAATATGGCTACGATTCGAACACCTGCAGCGTCATTGACGCGATTGGTACGCAGTCGCCGGACATTTCACAGGGTGTTGACACCGGCGGTGCAGGCGATCAGGGGTTGATGTTTGGTTATGCGTGCAACGAGACGCCGGAGTTGATGCCGATGCCGATCCAGATGGCTCATAACCTGACGCGAAAACTGTCGGAAGTTCGGCGTGACGGGACGATTCCCTATCTTCGTCCGGACGGAAAATCGCAGGTTTCGATCGAATACCGCGACGGGCGCCCGTTTCGTGTCGAAGCAGTTGTGATCTCGACCCAGACCGGCGAGATCCCGATCGAGCAAATTCGTGCCGACATCATGGAAAAGGTAATTAAACCGACGATTCCAGGCGAGTTGCTTGACGAAAATACGAAATATCATATCAATCCCACCGGCCGATTTGTCGTCGGCGGCCCGATGGGCGACGCTGGTGTTACGGGGCGCAAGATCATCGTCGATACTTACGGCGGCTATGCTCCGCACGGCGGCGGCGCTTTTTCGGGCAAGGACCCTACCAAGGTTGACCGCTCGGCGGCTTACATGGCCCGTTACATCGCAAAGAATGTAGTCGCTGCCGGCCTCGCCGATAAGTGTACTGTTCAGTTAGCTTACGCTATCGGAGTTGCGGAACCGGTTTCAGTTTTTATCGACACTCATCACACCGGAACGATCGACGACGAACGCATTTCGGCTATCGTCAAAGAGAATTTCGTACTTAATCCCAAAGGCATCATCGAAACTCTCGATCTGCGTCGCCCGATCTACAAAGCGACCGCACGTTTCGGGCATTTTGGCCGCAAAAACGGCGAATTTTCATGGGAATTAACAGACAAAGCCGCTGACTTACGAATCGCGGCTGAAAAAGGCGTTGCAGCGTAGTAATTAACTTTGTGAACTCCGTGTCTTCCCTTTGTGGTCTTTGTGATAAATAAAACCCGTTATCACAAAGGACACTCAGAGAGGACACTAAGGTCACAAAGCATAAGGAAAAAAAATATGGCTAATCCAGGAACATCAATGCAATACGACATCAAAGACATCAATCTTGCCCCTCAGGGCAAACAGCGCATCGAGTGGGCCGACCGCGAAATGCCCGTTTTGCGGCTCATCCGCGAGCGTTTTGAAAAAGAAAAGCCGCTTGTCGGAGTAAGGCTTATCGCCTGTGCCCACATCACGACCGAGACGGCCAACCTTGCCCGCACCTTGCAGGCTGGTGGAGCCGAGTCGCTCCTGATCGCGTCAAACCCGCTCTCGACGCAGGATGACGTCGCGGCCTCGCTCGTCGCCGATTGGGGAATCCCGGTCATGGCGATCAAGGGCGAATCGGTTGAGACATACGTCCGACACGTCCACACCGCGCTCGAAACAAATCCGAACCTGATAATTGATGACGGTTCTGATGTTGTGGCGACTATGTTGAAGGAAAAAAAGGAGTTAGGTGCAACGCTTTTCGGCACGACCGAAGAGACCACCACGGGAATTGTCCGCCTCCAGGCGATGCAAAAAGCCGGCGTGCTCGACTTCCCTTCCATTGCGGTGAACGACGCTCAAACCAAGCATTTCTTTGACAATCGCTATGGCACGGGCCAATCGACGCTCGACGGCATCATCCGCGCGACCAACATTTTGCTCGCCGGCAAAAATCTCGTCGTCGTCGGCTACGGCTGGTGCGGTAAGGGCGTCGCGATGCGTGCCCGCGGTATGGGATCGAACGTCATCGTCACCGAGATCAACCCGATCAAGGCGATCGAGGCCGTTATGGACGGCTTCCGCGTGATGCCGATGGTCGAAGCCTGTAAGATCGGCGATTTCTTCGTCACGGTCACCGGCAACCGCCATGTTATTGATAAAGAGCACTTTGAGAATATGAAGGATGGTGCGATCGTCTGCAACAGCGGCCACTTTGACCTGGAACTAAACCTCGATGCGCTTCGCGAAATGTCCGAGCCGGCAGTCAAACGCCGCCCGTTCGTCGAGGAATACATCGGCCGCGACGGTGGAAAGAGCGTGATCGTGCTTGGCGAAGGCCGTCTGATCAACCTCGCCGCCGCCGAAGGCCACCCCGCATCGGTAATGGACATGTCATTCGCCAACCAGGCCCTCTCAGCCGAGTATCTCGTCAAACAGCACGGGAAATTATCCGCCGGCGTCCACGTCCTCCCGCCCGAAGTTGATCAGGAGATCGCTTCCCTAAAACTCCGCGCAATGGGAATTTACATGGATGTCCTCACACCCGAAATGCTCGAATATATGAGCAGCTGGGAAACAGGGACGTAGGACCAGAAAGCAGCAGCAAAATGCAGTCTGGCCGGTGGATATTTTCACCGGCCCGTTTCTTTGACGTAAAGCTGCGCTTTCTGCAACTGCCATCTGCCAACTGGCTTTTGACCGGAGCTCAAGCATCCCTGCTTGTATCGTGTCAGAACCGGGAGCGGTAGCGACTGGGTTTTTAAGAATTAGCCACGGATCGCACGGATAAAACGGATCTAAACGGTTCTGATCAATGCTTAAATCCGTCCAATCTGTGTAATCTGTGGCAAAAAACTCCGGTCAGAAACCAGGGCCGCCACGGTGCCCGGATCATCCGCGCATTTCGCCTGGTAACCGGATTCGGCATCCGCCCGCCCGACACCATCGAATTCATCGGCCCAAAGATCGACCTCGACGGCATCCTGATTCTCGATCTCCGCAAAATACGCATTTCCCCGAAGGCCCATTCGCAGTGTCGGCGGGCCAAACGACTTTAGGCGCAGTCACTACCTTTCCCGTTTTAATTTTACATTGTCCAATCAGCATTTCTGTGCTAACTTATCGGTGTTTCTTTGATCCGGAATACTCTCTTCGACGGCGATAATTTGAATATCCTGCGGCGTTAAATCTAGAACAAGCGATTGGAATGGCTAAAAGGAGACCGACTGGAGCTAGGGCAAAGGTTGAACCGAATAACCCAGAAAACAAGCATTTCCTAAGGAATCTCATTCTGACGATTCTTGCGGGAGTGTTTATCATTACCGCTGCAATTATAGGTGCGTTTTTTACAGGTCTATTTGCACATTTTTGGGATAAAACCTTTACTGCACAACCGAAAGAGCCGATAAAACCGGAAGTCACTTTGACGACACCCTCCCCTACCCCTCCCGGAACACAGCCGGTTCCCGATCCGGGAAACATTACAAATACCGGTCAAGTTACCATTCCGGCAAATATACAAAAGACTCCGCCCAAAGTTACGCCGACTTCGATCGAAGCCCCAAAAACAAATCCTGCAAAGAAGACACAATCAATGACCAAAGCTCGACAACTTGCTGCGAGCGGTGAGTACGTAGCCGTAATAGTCGAATGTGATAGAATTCTAGCTATTGATCCCAATAATAAGGAAGCCCAAAATTTTAAAATCTGGGCACAAAAACGTCTACGGATTCAATAAGAAAATGAACAAGATTTCTCTCAAGCGTTTGATCGGTTCTATCTTTGTTGTTTTATCACTCATTCCACTCCTTCTGTCGCAAGTCTCGCCA
The DNA here is from genome assembly GCA_043748725.1 of Chloracidobacterium sp. GTDB lineage: Bacteria > Acidobacteriota > Blastocatellia > Pyrinomonadales > Pyrinomonadaceae > OLB17. The sequence continues at coordinate 13,176 of JAYVER010000318.1, forward strand.
AATCAAAGCCCACTTTCCATCGAGAAAATTGAAATTCTGTTAAAGCCCGCTGGGTTTGGCTCTAAACTTCAAGATCAGGCGACGTCGGCGGATATAGGGAAAAGAGGAATTGATTTTGTCGTTACAGACGAAATTCTGGCAAGACTGAAGGCGGCAGGTGCAGGCCCCAAAACACTTCAGACTTTAACAAAAATTAGAGACGCAAAGCTTACGCCGCGAGTTAGGCGTTCAAACCGGTTAAAGATCGTGGTCGCCAAATTCGCTGACAAATCCGAAACTAATGACAATGTTACGGATGTTGTAATCAACCAATTACGCGAAGCCACAGGAAGATATCCAAACGTTGAAATTGTTGCTTTGAATGAGAGCATATCCGCGGCCGAAGGTGCACCGATCGCAATCCAAAAAGCAAAATCTCAGCAAGCGGACATTATCATTTGGGGATGGTATAAGTTGAGTAAGTCTAGCGTGGCAATTAATTCACAGATCCAAATTGTCAATTCGTTCGACGTGAGTGGAAGTCCCGTGTTGAAACCTCGCGAGAAGATGGAAGTCCAGGATATTCCGAACTTCGAGAATTTTACATCGCAACTGCGTATATCAAAGGAGATATCGTTTGTTACGGTTGTGTGTCTTGGCCTGATAAATTTTGAACTTGGAAATTTTGATGAATCGTTTACGTTTTTCTCCGACGCAGTATCCGTAGCGGCGTCATTTCCCAAACTCGTGGATCTACCAGAACTCTACAAACTCCGGGGAGCGTCAAGAGTGGCCGCCTCCTGCAATTTAATATCAGTCAATAACAGCGCCACCCTTTCCGATATTGATAAGGCAATAAGCTTGGGAGCAAGTCCTACGGACAGTGGGGTCTTGATCTTACAGGGTTATGCGAACTTAGTTGGCAATCCCAAAGCCGCAATGGATTTAGCCGAAAAGTCTTTAAAATCTGCCGATAATGATTACGTTAAGACGGAAGGCCTGTTTTTGATGGTGTTGGCATCTGCTGTCGCGGACGATGAGAAGAAGGCCAAGGAGTATGCTAAAAAATTAAGCGAGCATTTACTGCCGTTGCCGGATTTGTTCGAGAATGATCTCAAACTTGCGCTGGTGAGCATTGTCTTAGAGGACCCGGTCAAAACATCTCAATATGTGGACAAAGCTCTGAAAGCAGCAGGCCCAGACATTTCAAAAATGAGTCATGCTTATGCGATGGAAGGCGTTATGTATTCTGTCAATAACAATTACGACAGGATGATCATAAGTCTCAGAAAGAGTCTAGACATGGCTCCAGGCTGTGCTGGAACATACTCCCTTTTGGGCGATGCTTATGAGGGGAAAGAGGATCATGACTCGGCCATTACTGCATACAACCAAGCGCTTGAAATAGACCCAAATACTTCGGAGGTTTATGTCAAACTCGGGGCAGTTTATGAGGCAAAGAAAGACTTTGAACTTGCCGGAGCATGCTATGCAAAGGCGATTGACCGCGACGCCACTTCTGTCGAAGCTTACATGGCGCTGGCGAGTCTTTATGTAAAAATCCAGAATACCGACGGTGCGATTTCAGCATATTCTAAGATTCTGTTAATCGAAAAAGAGAATGAAGGGATCCTTGGAGCCCGTGCAATGCTGTACATTAATAGCGGCAAATACGACCTCGCCCTAACTGATTACCAACGCTGGTTTCCCCTAGCCGCCAAAATGGGTGCAAAAAGTACTGAAACGTTTAAGCAACTTCACATTCAGGCACAGTTCCTTGGATTGCAGATCGAATTTTTGAAGAGGGGTGATTTTAAGCATGGCATAGAATTCGCAGAGTTGTATATAAGTCTGTACCCATCGGATAGCACAGGGTTTTATTGGGCTGCAGATTATCTTGGGTATGCCGGCAAGACTGATTTGGCCGTTCAGCAAATCTCTAAGGGAATTGCTTTGAACCCAAGTGATGCTTCGTATTACGTAAGCCGAGCCGGCTTTTGGAAAACAAAAGAAAATTATAAAAATGCTTTGGACGACATGGCTCAGGCAATTAGATTGAAACCAGACGATGCAAATAATTACTCGCAGCGTTCACAAATCTACGAAAAAATGGGTAAAATTGAGTTAGCAATTAGTGACCTAGAAAACGCAATTCATATTTCTAAAGATCCTCATAGAGTCGAACTGTATAAATCGTATATCAATATCTTGAAACTTCCTCGCAATTGAATCCCTTTCTGACAGAAGGCGGCTTTGGCCTTTCCTCGACAGCGGCACGACGCCCAAGTCGTTTACGGCGTGGTTAACGGGTCCCATGGATCTGGCAGCCCGTTTCAACGGGCTTGACCTTCGGCAGCTTAAGCCAAAGGAAAAAGGACGTTGAAACGCCCTCACGAATTCTTTGCGAGCCGTGACCACGCCCTGAAGGGCGTGGCTATTTGCCCTGCGGGGTCTGAGAATTACCCAGTCGCTACCGCTCCCGGTTCTGACAAGAGGCGGCTTTGGCCGTCTTTCCGCGATAGCGGCGCATAGCCACGTCGTTTACGGCGTGGTTAGCGGGTCCGATCGATCTGGCAGCCCGTTTCAACGGGCTTAAATTCCCGGCGGCTTAAGCCAAAAGAAAAAGGACGTTAAAACGCCCTTCCGAATTCTCTGCGAACCGTAACCACGCCCTGAAGGACGTGGCTATGTGCCCTGCGGGGAAGCCGCAAACGATAGATTTTGCAATCGCTTAGCGATCAGATAACTGTAGCCGTGGTTTTCAACCCACGGTGGCATCGACGTCACGTTCGCGTCACGTTAGCGACGATTGATGTTCACGTTCGGTTCAGTGCCGCTGACGCCGCATCGGAACCCGGTCGCCACCGGTCGCGGTTCTGACCCACGTTCCGTGGGTTGAAACGCCGCGGCTACATTCAATACATCGCTACGCGATCAAGAGAGAACCACCCCGTCTGCCGAAGCGGCATCCACCCCTCCTTCGTAAGGAGGGGAGCTTTGCGGGAACTGTTTTGGCTGGTGGCGCGTATTAAGAGATAACGTAATGTAAGAACCCGGTCACTACCGTTCCCGGTTCTGACAAGAGATCATTATGTATTGTCCAAAATGCGGGTCGCAGAGAAGTCAAAGTTTTGCCGCGGGTGCGGGGCGGACGTGGGCAATGTGACAGCGCTGCTCGCGGGCAAGCCGCCTACGCGGGCCCGGGCGGAAAAACACATCGAGCTGTACAGCCGAGGCATTCGCGGCCTGCTGCTCGGCCTCGGCTTTTTGATCGTCTCGGGACTGGCATTTACGCTATCGACGAGCAGCTTGTTCTTTAGTCTCGTGATGCTGACGCTTGCGTTCGTTATGCTGTCGACTGCTATTTCGCGGTTCGTACAGGCACGCGGGCTAAAGGCCCTCGCTATGAAGGACGAGCCCCCGGCGCTCCCGCCCGGCCAGATGGACTATGCCAGGCCTTTGCGCTCGATCTACGAAACCGACGATCTCGTCCCCGCATCCGTCACGGAACATACGACGACGAATTTAAGCCAAAAGTAAAAAGTAAGGACTTTGCGCTGAGAATCAGCCGTCTGCCGAAGCGTCATCCACCCCTCCTTTGTAAGGAGGGGAGCTTTTTTGTTTAGGTACGAACCTTGGAGAGGAGGTAGATGCCAAACATTGAAAAAATTACCAACGGCGACCAGACGGCGAGCGGTGGCGAGAGCAGGCCGTTGAGTCCAAGCTGCTCAAAAACGCTGGTCGTTCCGGTGAAAAGCAGCCACAGACCGATGGCGTAGCCGATCGTCACCGCCTTCCCTTTTCGGCTAAGCGAAAGAGAAAACGGCGCTGTGAACAAGGCCATTACGAACGGCAAAAAGAGCGTTGTATATTTTTTCTCGAGTGCGACCATAAGATTGCGGCGTTCCAGATCGGAATCGCTGGTCGCGATCTGACGCTTTATCTCGCCTGTATTTAACTGGCTCGGTTTGGCGCGAATGCCCGAAAACGGATCGTTCATCTCGGCGAGTTCCCCGCCGTTAAGAGTTTTGGTGTCGATCTTCCCTTCCCGTAGATCGCTTTTCTCAACATTTCCAATAAAAACCACATGACCGTGTTCCCACATGGCATTTTTTGCACGGTACACGGATTGCAGACGCATACCGTTATTGTCGAATTCGTAAATAGATAAATCCGTAACGCACCGGGCGGAGCAAAGCGGGTCTCGTTTTTCATTATCAGACGCAGTTTCGTCCGGCAATTTAAATGAGTATATTCGCTGGTCGTTGGCAATCCAGTATTTCCCGGGCTGAGTGGCCGCAACGCCATGATTTCTAATCAGGTCGCGGGCCGCATCCTGTCGTTGATTGGCCCTTGGCAATACACGTTCCTGTATCAGCCAATTAACGCCGCCGAGGGCGATCATCAGCAGAAAACACGGCAGCAGCAGCCTATAAACACTCTGGCCGGCTGATGTCCACGTGACGATCTCGTTTTGCCGCGATTTGATGACGTAGGTTGCGAGCGTGCCGATCATTGCCGCCGACGGCACGAGTTGGAGATAGATAAATGGCAGCAGATAAAAGAGATATTTGACCAACAGAAAGAGACCGCCGTCCATCGCTCCGGCAAATTTCCATAGCTCGAACGCGGTGAAAATGATGAATATCGATGCCAGGAACGCGAGTGTCAGCAGAAAATTTTTGAGCAAATTGCGGACAAGATCAAAATCGCGAAGCCCCGTCGTCAGATCGACGAACAGGCTCCCCATTTGGATCTTGTTTGGCGTGGAGCGAAGCGTGGAAAGGATTTCTCTCAAATGATCTGACCATTTGCTCCAGATATTAATTTTGCGCGAAAAGCTGAACCAAAGGATCGTCAGGAAACTTGCCGCGATCGGAATCAGGCTACCCTGAAAGACGCTGATCTTGGCTGTGCGGGCAAGTTGCTCGCCCATAAAGGCTAGCAAATAGAACCCGATGAGCACGCCCAGGGCGAGCAAAATGCCGAAACCGCGTCCACCACGGTTAAACCGCAGCACGATCACCGTTCCCAGAATGCAAAAAATAAACGGCGTGATCGAGAGCAGTATCCGACGCTGCCAGATGATCTGAGCCTCAATTTTCTCTTTGCCGTCGCGAGTGGCGGCATATTCGGACAACTGCGATAGGCCGAGTTCCTCGGGCATCAGATCGGATCTCGCCAATTTATCGATCAGATCGCTGCGCCTAGTTTTAATCGCAAACCGCACTTCGCCGATACTCTCGGATATATATTTTCCCCGTCCCGGAGTGATCGGCAGCGTTGAGACCGAGGCGTTTTCGAGTACAAGCTCCGAAAACTGCCCCGACGTGTCGATGCGGCCTTGTTGTGACGTTATCAGACGCACGCTTCCGTTTCCCGCATCCTCGCTGTATATAAAAATATTCTTCCAGCGGCCGGTCTCCAGATCACCACCCTTTACATAGATGGTGTAGCCCGCGACCTCGGTATTAAATACACCCGGTTCGAGCGGCGATTCGAGCTTTTTAATGGCTGTCTGCAGCGCCACATTTCGCACCAGATACGCAGCCACCGGAACGCCTTTCAAATTTACAAAAAACGCGAAGATCGACAGTAGAACACCAAGAACCATGATCGGCACGGCGATTTGCAGGTTGCCGACACCGGAGGCGCGGATCGCAACAAGCTCGCTGTCGCCCTGCATTTTAGCAAGGCCGATAATTGTCCCGACCAGCATCGCCATCGGACAAGTAAACGCGATCACATTGGGTATCAGAGCAATGGTGAGCTGCCAAAGCAGATTTGCAGGTATGTTGACACTAAAGAAAATATCCGAATATCGGCTCGCCTGTTGGACAAAAAGTATGACGCTCAACAGCAGCCATGAAAAGGCAAAATACGGGACTATCGTCCGCAGCAGATACTTTGAGATTATCCAGCCTATCCGTTTCATGTACCGTTAATTATTGATCGCCAGCGATTTTTCACCGGCGATTTCCCTGCCGATCGCGGTTGAGATCATTTGTTTTAAGATGATCGAGATGCTCCGGAGTTCGTTGTGTTTGTCCGCCGTGAATTTCGCAAATTCCCAGGGAGCGAGCCGTCGCGCCGATGCCGCGATCGAGCGGCTGACGCCGTCAAAAGGGCGCGTCGCCGAGCCTCGACGACATGACGAGCACATTAGATGAAAATTGGTTTGCACATTGGCTTCTTCAACGTCATTAAATGCTCGCCCGCACCCATCGCACCGGCTCCAGTCGGGCAGATACCCGGCGAGCCGCAGCATCCACAATTCGAAGTAAACACCCGTACTCAAGAGAGTTTTCGGATCGGCCGCAGCCGTTTCGATACACGCCTTGACCATTCGATAAAGTGTCTCGTTAGGGTCGTGCGGCGGTGACATCGTCACCAACAGGTCGGCCAGATATGAGAATTTCTGCAGGAAATCCGGATTGCCGGCCGCATCGAAATTTGAGCGGATCAGATCGACCTTTTGTATCGATACAAGCTCGACCGCGTCTTTCTGAAAATACGTTGCCTGCACAACCGAAAACGGCTCAAGCCCACTGCCAAACTTACTTTTGAGCCGCTTAGCTCCCTTGGCGACGCCGCGCACAACGCCATGATCATGCGTCAAAAGCACAACGATCCTATCCGCCTCGGCCAAATTATAGCTTTTAATGACCAGGCTCTCGGTCTCGATTAACGGCATCGCACGTTCCTTATGTTTTGGGATGTTTCAAGGTGTCCCACGTTTTCCGATGTTCAGAACCGAGCACCTTACCAGGGAATAAAATACAGCAGCCACGCGAGGACAAGGCTTACTACCACAAACTGCAGGAATGTTTTGACGCCATACCAAACCCTTTCTCTTGTTGTGCCGTTTGCAAAGACGGCAAATGCTATCGAGACGAAAAACGCGAATCCTATTAAATATAGAAAATGGATCATTTTTTCCTCCCGAGTGCGATATCTACCGCGTCAATGATGGCAAGATAATTGAGCAGACCTGCGACTTCGAGGAATCTGCCGCCATATTCGAACGTCGCCAGCGCCGCGACCTGCGGTGACGGCGTGCCGGCCATTACGAAGCTCACGATGGCTCCGAGACCGTTGCCAAAACGTGCAAAAACGTTTAGCAAATATAGCAACGGCCCGTCCTTGAACGAAAATCCGGGATAATGAGCACCGCCGCTGACGATCGCGATTGCGAACATTATCCACACAACGGCCGCAATTATGCCGCCGCGAATGTATCGCCCCTGCAAAAGGTGTCCGGCACCCGGCACGAGCCATGAAATTATCCCAATTATGACTGGATTATCCATTAATTTTACTCTCGATCTTCGCGAATTCTGTGTAAGTTTATAACTTTAACTATTCGCTCTAAATACTTGTATAATTTTAATTTAGCTTGTTTTACACACTTAATGTAAAACTTTACTTTAACAAATCAGACTCAGGTTGCCCTTCGGCCCTGCTGACTTCCCAATTCTGACTACTTATTTTCTCACTTCCATCTCTAATACGCATACATTGGTGGTTAGTTACCGCTTGTTTTTCTTTTGCGTCATTTTGCATTTTTCAATAAAAAGCTCAAATATTTCACGCGACAGATCGTCATGCCCGACGGAAAGCTCAGGATGCCATTGGACTCCCAGCAAAAACCGGTTCTTTCGAGTGTCCTGAATACCCTCGATCACGCCGTCTTTCGCCCACGCGATCGCTTTCAGATCCTTTCCCACCTTTCCAATAGCCTGATGATGAGACGAATTGACCCGTATTGGGGCTTTTGCAACTTTCACTGCGGAAAGTTCGGCCAAGATGTTGCCTTTCGCGATCTTCAGGCCATGAGAATTGCGATGCGCCGGGGTTCCCTGCTCGTGCTTGATACTCTTGGGCAACTGCGATTCGATGTCCTGCACTAACGTACCCCCGCGCATTACATTCAGGGCCTGCATACCGTAACAGATCGCCAGCATGGGCAGATTGAGCCGTTCGGCCTCTTCAATAACGAGCCGGTCGGTCTCATCTTTCTCAGGAATAACGGTTCCGAGCCGATGATGCGGTTCCTCGCCGTAATAATGCGGATCGACATCGGTGTTACTGCCGGGCAGTAAGATCCCGTCAAGATCGGCCATAACCTCGGCGATATACCCAGGTTTCGGGATCAAACTAATATGGACAGGTATGCCACCAGCCGCTTCGACCGCCTCGCTGTAATCGCGGCCGAGATAAAAACGGCTTGTCTGTAATTCGAGCCGCATTGTAATACCGATTCTCGGACGCTTCTCCATAAACCCTTTTATGTTCAAACAATTCGACCATTTATGTCAATTTGAGAAGTGGAGGAGTTTTGCCAGCCATGGCCGGGTTATTCAATCCTCCGCAAACTCTGCGTCAATCTCAGCGTCCTTTGCGTTCAACGGCTTCTTACCGCAGAGACCGCTGAGAAATACGCTGAGTACACAGAGAGATTCACAATTTGAGCATTTGAAATTAAAACCTTATCATTGTGTTTTTATGCCTAACGAAGAAAATAGAGATCGGATTCGCTCGACGACTGTTCTGCTGGTAAAGCGTGGCGGTCAAATCGCGATGGCCGGCGACGGCCAGGTGACGCTTGGCGAAACCGTCATCAAAGGCAACGCCCGAAAGGTGCGGCGTATCTCAAATGGCCAGATACTCGCGGGTTTTGCGGGGTCAACGGCCGATGCTTTTTCGCTATTGACGCGGTTTGAGACCAAACTAGAGCAGTTTCAGGGCCAGCTTGAACGCGCCGCGATCGAACTGAGCAAAGACTGGCGCACCGATAAATACTTGCGAAACCTCGAGGCTCTGCTCATCGTCGCCGACAAAACCGACGCCTTTCTCATATCCGGCAAGGGCGATGTGATCTCGTCGGATGACGGGCTGCTGTCGGTCGGTTCGGGCAGCATGTTCGCTCTCGCGGCCGCTCGTGCATTGATGAAACACACAAAATTAACGGCCCGAGAGATTGCCGAGGAAGCTTTGCGGATCTCCGCCGAGATCTGTATTTACACAAATTCCGACATTGTTGTCGAGGAGATCTAGTAGTAGAGTTCTTTGAAAAACCCCTACAAATGTGTCGGTTGTTGTCGATTGTAGGGTAAGAGGATTATATAATGGAGGAATGAAAAGCGA
>JAYVER010000319.1:0-3263 GCA_043748725.1 Chloracidobacterium sp.
CAGCATAGAGTTTATTCGCCCTCACGACAAACGCTCAAAGGTCGGCATGAGCGTGACCGGGTATTGCATTAGATTCAAAACTCTAAAAGATATAAACATTGAAATACTCGAAGCGGCAATACGATATGGGTTTGAGGCTCAGAATGAAAAGGCAGTGTAATGTCGCGGCCTAGTTTCCCCGTTGAGTGAAGTGTGGGTGCTGCGTTCTGTGTAAGCCGTCGAGTTGAATTTAACCTACAGAGCTTTAATGTTAATCTAATAAAAATGCTCCAGACGAACGAACTTTTAGACATCAAAGAGGCGAGTAATTGGGCTACGGAATATTTGGGTAAGATAGTTACTCCTTCGAATATTTCCTATCTCATACCACACCAAGATTGAGTCCCGTCAGGGACGACTGAAAAAACAATTAAGAGGAGACGAAATCGTATGTCACATTCATACGTCAGCAATTTGATGCATTGCGTTTTCAGCACGAAAGAACGCAGACCGTTTATCACCCCGGAACTCCAAACACGCCTTTACCCGTACATTGGCGGGATTAAAGACAGTAAAGGTTGATCTGTTCTTAGAGAGCAATGAGGGCGAGATTTTTCTCTTCGACCTAAAAACCGCTAAACCTAATATCAGCAATTTCAAAGACTTCAAACAGACACTCTTGTTATGGACGGGCATCGCACTGACTGTCAATCCTAAGGCAAAGGTGAATGCTCTCATTGCAATCCCATATAATCCGTATGAACCTGAGCCCTACCAACGTTGGACTATGAAAGGAATGCTCGATCTGGAACACGAATTGAAAGTCGCAGAGGAATTCTGGGATTTTCTGGGTGGAAAAGGAGCATATTTCGATTTGTTGGATTGCTTTGAGCGGGCGGGTATCGAATTGAGGCCGGAAGTCGACCGACACTTTGCTAAATATAAGAATCAATAGGGGGAATCTTGACAGTGAACCCCAAATATTCTATCTTTCGATTGTTCACAATAATTAGTTAAACCCACTTTCGGACAGCCGCTAAATAGCTTTTTTTGCTGCCTGAAAATGATATAAAAAGGAGTATAAAACTATGGCTGAATCGGGACACGTTGTTAATGTTGCAAATTTGAAAAAGGCGAGGGATATGGCGACGGGCTGGGGCGGCAAGTATCAGCCATCGAATTCGCAGCTTGATCGGGAAGATAAGCGTGCTGGTCACAGACGCCGAGGCGCAGCTTGATTCGGTTCAGACCCAGAAAACGCCTTATCGAAATGCGACTGCGGCAGCCGATGACGCATTTGCGGGATTGAGCAAACTGGTGGTGAGAGTGCAGAAAGCGGCAAAGGCGAGCGGTGCTCCGGCTTCGTTTCTCGACGATCTCGAAACTCCGGCCCGTAAAATAAAAGGCTTGCGTGCGACTCCGGCGGTGCAGGACGACCCGAATACGCCCGTTGACGAATCAAAACAAAGCGTTTCGGCCTCGCAGATGAGCCGCCAGCAACGCATCGAGCATCTTGACGAAATGCGTTCCCTGCTCGAATCACAGCCGCTTTACACGCCCAACGAAGTTGAACTCCAAACCGGCAGCCTGAAAACATTGGGAGTCGATCTACAGGCAAAGGTGGACGCGATCTCAGCCACATTTGTGCCGTTTTCAAACGCCCTCGCCAGCCGCGACGACGTTCTATACACCAATGCCGCGAACGTTTTTAAGACGGGATCGCTCTTCAAGACATACGTCGAGGCCGCGTTTGGACGCAACAGCACCGAATGGAACCAAATAAAAGGCCTCGAATTCCGCGACCTCAAACGCACAAAATAAACCTCGTCCGGTGAGAGACGAATGCCGTCCGCGAAATCACGAATGCCTTACGCGGAGAGACGAATGCCTCACGCGGAAACACGAACACCTCACGCGGAAAGACAAATGCCCTACGCGGAGACGCGAATGGCTTCCGCAGAACGACGAACGCCTCACGCATAGACACAAACGCCCATCGCGTTCACGCTAGTCCCTTCCGCAGATGCACGAATGCGCCGTTCTAACTTTGCTTCCGGCCCATCATATCCAGTCCGACTGCCGCGACGAGGATCGAGCCTTTGATTATGTCCTGCATAAAATCGCGGACGTTCAAGAGCGACATTCCGTTGTCCAGGCTCGCCATAATTAACGCTCCGAGACACGCGCCGAAGATCGTTCCGCGTCCGCCCATTAACGATGCTCCGCCGATGACACAGGCGGCAATGGCGTCGAGTTCCTTTAGGACGCCCGCGTCCGGCGCGGCGCTGCCGACGCGGGCGGTGAATATAAGCGCCGCAACGCCGGTCAGAGCACCTAACAGGGCATATACTTTGAGGATATTTCGCTTGTTATTAATGCCGGAGAGGCGAGCGGCGTCTGCGTTTCCACCGATGGCATAGAGATAGCGGCCAAAGGTTGTCGAGTTGGTCAGAAAGCCGCCGAACAAAGCGACAGCGAGCAATATCAGCACCGGTATCGGCACTCCCTGATAAGCGTTCATCACCCAGATAAACGCCACGATGCCGCCGATCGGAATGATAGATTTTAGAAGCTCGCTGCCGTAATTTGCCTCGCCGAGACCGTAATCTTTAACCGATCTCGCGTTGCGATACGCCATAAACAAAACGAACAGGATCGCTGCCACAGCCAAGCCCCAACCAACAGATAACGGCAGATTATTGTTGCCTATCGCCTTGAACGTTTCGTTCGATATCGGTATCGTATTGCCGCCGAGCAGCCATTTCACGGCACCCCGCCAGGCAAGCAGACCGCCAAGCGTGACGATAAAGGCAGGGATATTTAGATAAGCGGTCAATGCACCGTGAAAAACGCCTATACACACGCCGACTACTATCGCCGCGATGATCGCCACAGGCAGACCATAATCCATCACGGTCACGGCATACGCGGCGATACCCCCGGCAAACCCAAGCACCGCTCCGACTGACAGATCGATGTTGCCCGAAACAATGACCATCAACATCCCAACCGCGAGGATCGCGGTCACGGACATCTGTGTCATCAGGTTAGACAGATTTCGCGGCGTCAGAAATATTCCATCGGTCGCCCAATGAAAATACACCCAGATCAGCCCCAAAACCGCGATCATAATGTATGCGCGAACGCTGCTTGATTTAAGTGATGTCTTTAAAAGAGATATGCTTAAATAATCATTTTCCGATGTTCCATGGCCAGAAGCAGTTCTTCTCATAAAGAAGCAACCAACCATCGATAAAATAAACCCAATTGCTGTTGCATAAGGG
>JAYVER010000320.1:0-22294 GCA_043748725.1 Chloracidobacterium sp.
GGTGAGCAGGTCGCGCATTGTGTCCGGAGTGAGAGCTTCGTCGCCCTCTTGAAGCGGCTTAATTTTGCCGTCTTTGCGGACCATTGGCGGCACGCTCACGGCCAGATGCAGGTCCGACGCGCCAAGTTCGGCCATCTTGTTGAATAGAGCGTCCATCCGCGAGTTCATCGCGGCATTTGCCGGAGCCGAAACAAAAACAGCATCGGCGACGGGCTGGGGTGCGGGTGAAAAAGTGGAAGAAGGTGTTGGGGCGGATTGGGTGACGGTAGCCTCTACGGGCGTAAACGCTGGTTCGACAGGCGGCACATATTCGGCGTCACCGAAATCGTCGCGGCGACCGGGCGGTTCGTAACCCGAGGTGTCCGAAAAGACCGTCTGATATTCCGGGTCATTGACCGAAACCACTTCGATCTCCGGCCCGCCGTCGCTCGGTACGTATTCAGGAGCGGATTCCTGGTCTTCGAGCATCAGATCGGGCAAGGTTGATGTGGCAACTGCTTCGGCGGTGGTGAGGTCGTAATTTATCGACGAGCTTTCTAAGTCGTAGGACGCGGCGGGTGCGGGCGAGGTTTCATATTGCGGTTCGGCTTGAAACTCCGGTTGAGGTTCAGGGATAGCTGCTGCCTCGAGAAATGGCATCCCTGATTCGGACACGTACGCCGGAGCAACCGGCGGCAGCGGTTTAGGAATTTGCATCGAGCCGTCAGAATCGCCGATCATCGGTCTGATCGTAACGTTAAAACCCGCCGATGATTTTTGCACGGTGAAATTAAAATTGCCCAGATTATGAGCGTGGACAAACTCGATCTCGGTGTTGTGCGGCAACGCCGATTTTACATCCGCCGGTATCAGCGGAAAGACCATTGTGCTGATCTGTGTGCCGAGCAGAGGGACATTTGACACATCCGTGGTGCTGTTTTCAGCAACAAGATACGGATTTTTGTTTGGCTCGAGCCGCAGCTCTTCGCTGCACGAGGAAAGGAGGGTCTGGAGGTATTCGTTTAACTTTTCCATATTATGGGGAAGCGTTGTGAACTCGCTTTTGGAATTGAAGACGGATTTGAGCCGATAACAGCTCAACGAAGAGATTAACACAGTTTAACTATATTTGTCAGCTAGTTTTTTTGAGTTTAATTAACTGTTGGTTGGAAGAAAATCTAGATAGTGACCGATTCCCGGTATTGGCAACACGATTGTGGATTCGCAAGGAACCGTTTGGGAGGAGCAGCCTTAAGTTTTGTTAGTAACGGCGAAAGGCAGGCGACTTTCACAAGGCGAATTCTCGTAATTGGCATTATGAAGACAGGAACTATCCGTCCCTTGCACTTGGCTCTACGGAATCAAAACATTTTTGACCAGCGCCGGAGCAACTGGATTCAAACGGTTATCGTTTGTCCAGAATTCATCGCACTGGTAATGCAGCGCGGCTGCGAGATGAACAGCGTCGGGAGTTTTTAAGGAGCTAAAATCAGCACGAAGTTGGGCAGCCTTACGAAAAACTTCAGTTTCATCAGCCGCTCCTCAACATCAAACAACCCGATCTCGTTTACGTTTTTCATCTCTCTATTTTAAACTTTCTTGCTCTTTCTTCACCCGCATGCCATCATTGAGTTTTTAGAGATGCCCTTATGAAATTTGCATTGATCAGTTACGGAGCGATCGGTTTATCGAAATGCTATCAGAAACAAGAAGAAAAAAGCGTGAATTCGTGTTTCCCAAATTCACGCTTTTCTTTAGGTTTTATTCAAATCGGGTGGCTGTTGTAGTCGAGCAGCCTGTGAAAATTAAATTCCCGTTCGGGTTATAAACTTTCGCAGTTCCTGAAGACTCATATTCATCGGCTCCGTGATTTAGATTTGCCTCGTGGTTAATAATTGTCCAGCCGGTAAAATTACCGCTTGCGTCAAAGCTGAAAGACTTGAACTTAAAGCGATACGCGTTTTCGCCAACGTGACTCCAAACACCTTGTCCGGGTGTTTTCAGGGCCTGCGGTATGCCGGAGGTCGAGTCGAGCGCTGTTCCACGGTACATAAATGTTCCGATGGACGCAAAAGTCCTGATTGCCGCACCGGTCTGACAGTTGCGGAGGGTTACCTGCACATCCCAAGTTCCGACCAAGCTTTGGCCTCGGTTTGTCCCGAACGAATTTTCCTGGGTTTGCTCGTCATCTTTTTGACTATTATCATTGTCCTGTGCGGACACAGGGACTAGGGCGAACATCACCATCATCAAAATCGTCAAAGCCGTTCCACCGATTGTTTTTAAGAATATATTTTTCATTTTTTTTCCTCTTTTTTTGTTTAGATTGTTAGCCACAACAACTAGTAAGTTTTCGTAAATCGCGGCGTATAGTGTTCTCGCCAGAGGCGAGTTAAGGGCGACGATTTTTCGGGATTGATTCAGTGCCGATTGCTTGTCGCGGTTAAGCAAGTAAAGTTGTCCGAATTTTTGACCGCAAAACATAACGCGACGTCGGTAGCAAAAAAGGCTCAAATATTTTTAAGAACGATTAGCATTGCCATTTGCCCGACTGAAAAATATTGACTTGAGAACGAATAGAAGCGTATTCTTTAGACTAATTTACATGAATTCTGGCACTGAAAAATCGCAGGAAATTTCACGCATTCTTCAGGGGTGGAGCGATGGCGGTAAGGAAGCCTCCGAGAAGTTGATGCCGCTGGTTTATGAGGAACTCAGGCGGCAGGCGTCGCGGTACATGCGTCGTGAACGGATCGGACACACATTGCAGGCCACGGCCTTAATTCATGAAGCGTATTTGAAATTGATTGACCAGCGCGATGTGAATTGGCAGAACCGGGCTCATTTTTTTGGCGTTGCGGCACAGGTGATGAAGCGGATTCTGGTTGACTATGCCAAGGCAAGGCATCGGGAAAAGCGCGGCGGAGAAGCGGAAAATCTGCCTTTGGACGAAGCTCGATTTGTAATATCGGATGGAAAAAGCGTTGACCTGATCGCGCTGGACGAAGCATTGACACGATTTGCGGAATTTGACCCACAACAGGCGAAAATAGTCGAGCTTAAATATTTTGCCGGGATGAAGATCGAGGAGATCGGCGAGGCCCTGCGGCTTTCTCCCGCGACTGTCAAGCGCGAATGGAATTTGGCAAAGGCGTGGCTGCATAGCGAGATCAGTAAATAGGCTTGGCAATGACTCCGGAACGGTGGAAAAAAATCAAAGGTGTATTTGACGCCGCATTGGAAATTGAGCCGTCGAAACGCATAAAGTTTCTGGATAACGCCTGCGTTAACGATGCAAAGTTACGCGGCGAGGTTCAGAATCTGCTTGATTCATTTGAACAAGCCGAGAGTTTTATCGAACATCCTGCCGCAGGGGAAGTCGCCAGCCTGATACTCGAACCAAAACAATCGCTAAAAGAAGGGCAACATTTTGCTCATTACAAAATTTTACGCCAGATCGGGGTCGGCGGAATGGGCGAGGTTTATCTTGCCAAAGACGAAAAACTAGACCGGCGTGTCGCCATAAAGTTACTCAACGAACAATTCAACCGGGACAAATCTAATTTGGAGCGGTTCATCCGGGAAGCAAAAGCCGCATCCGGCTTGAATCATCCAAATATTCTGGTTATTCACGAGATCGGTGAAGAAGACGGGTTAAGGTATATCGTCAGCGAATTTATCGAAGGTAAGACGTTGCGTGAAATTGCCGAAGATTCGTCGATGAAGATGTCGGAACTTCTGGACACTGCGACCCAAATTGTGAGTGCAATGACAGCCGCCCACGGAGCGCGGATAGTACATCGCGACTTAAAACCGGAGAACATTATGATCCGGCCCGACGGCTATGTGAAGATTCTGGATTTCGGCCTGGCCAAGCTAGTTGAGCATAAGGTGGTCGGGCTTGAGGAAGCCACCGAAAAGCAGAACCAGACGGCGAGAGGCGTGATTTTGGGAACCGTCAATTATATGTCGCCCGAACAGGCGAAAGGTGAAATGGTTGACGAACGTACCGATATTTTTAGCTTCGGAGTGCTCTTTTACGAAATGATCGCGGGCAGAACGCCGTTTGCCGGTGATTCGATGTCGGAATCTTTTGCCAATTTGATAAACAAAGAGCCGCAGCCGCTCTCACGTTTTTCAACGAACGTACCTGACGAATTGCAGCGTATCTCCGCCAAAACACTCCGCAAAAATAAAGACGAGCGTTATCAAACGATGAAAGATTTGCTCACGGATCTGAGGGATCTGCGTGAGAATCTCGCTTTTGACGAGCGGCTGGAAAAATCGAATTCGCCGAATGCCGAATTAGTTACCGGAGTTTTACAAACGGCAACGGGCGATGTGAATAACGAAACGGCCAGTACCGATCACAAATTCACCGGCCAAATCAAGCGGAACAGATCGCTTAGTATGCTTGCGATGGCCGTTTTGCTCATTGGAGCGATCGGCGTTGGCTACTATTTTTTGTTTGCGAGAAAAGCGTCATCGCCTGCCGATGGGCGAAAATCGCTTGCGGTTTTGCCGTTCGTCAATGCCGGCCAGGACGCGAATGCCGAATATCTGTCGGATGGGATCACCGAAAGCGTCATCAACAATTTGTCACAGCTTGGGGGTTTGAAGGTGATGTCTAGAAATTCCGCGTTTCGGTTCAAGAATAATCAAACCGACACGCGCTCTATTGCCTCACAACTAGGCGTAGAAACATTGGTGACCGGCGATATTAAACAAATCGGCGATAAATTCTTTATTAATGTTCGCCTGATTGACGCAAGCGACGATTCGCAAATTTGGGGCAATCAATATGTCAAAACTTCCGGCGACATCATTGCCGCGCAGAACGAAATTGCACAAGCCGTTGTCCAAAATCTGCGCCTGAAATTAACCAATTCCGAACGGCAAAGACTCGGTAAAAACTACACGGAAAACGTCGAGGCTTATGAACTGTATATGAAGGGGCGTTACCACGCGCTAAATTTGACGCGGGCTGAAACCGATAAAGGCATTGCCTATTTCCAACAGGCAATCGAACTTGACCCGAACTACGCGCTTGCATATGTGGGACTCACCGAGTCTTATCTCCCGATGGCGTTAACGAGCAGTGTGCCGTCCTGGGAGGTATTGCCGAAAGCGAAAGCTACGGCACAACGAGCAGTCGAGATTGACGAAACACTTGCCGAAGCTCATGCCGCTTTAGGCTTTATAACTTTTTGGTATGACTGGAATTGGCAGGTGGCGGAAAAAGAATATCTGCGGGCGTTGGAACTTAATCCGAACAGCGCGGAAGCACACTTTAAATATGCACATTTACTTTCAAATACTGGACGGAACTCCCAAGCACTCACCGAAATAAAACTTGCAAGAGAACTTGATCCGGTATCTTTGGTAGTTAACGCGGCCGAAGGACAAATTCTTTTTTTCGCCGGAAGATCCGATGAATCTCTTGACCGATTAAGCAAGACGATTGATTTAAGCCCGAACTTCTGGCTTTCATATTTGTTCATTTCCGTCGTTTACACCGAAAAAGGAATGTATGCCGAAGCGGTTGCCGCCGCCAAAAAAGCGGGCGAACTTTCCGGCAATTCCCAGTCGGAGGCCTATCGAGCCTACGCTCTGGCGAAATGGGGAAAACTTGATGAAGCACGAGCCGTGCTTGATGAATTATTGAAACTATCGAACGAGCGTTACGTTCCGCCGTATAATTTAGCGGTCGTTTATAACGGGCTTGGCAAAAGCGACAAAGCACTCGATTATCTGGAAAAAGGCTTCGCGGAAAAAAACGTCCTAATGGTTTTTCTGAAAGTTGACCCGAAATGGAACAATTTGCGTTCGGAGCCGCGTTTTATTGAATTGATGAAGCAAATGAATTTTGAATAGACGATGAAAATTGCATTGATTGGCTACGGAGCAATGGGAAAACTCATCCGCACTCTCTCCGAGGAAAAGGGACACGGAATTGCGATCGTCATTGACGACGCGGATGCTGGTTTGTCAGCGGCTCAGTTGTCGCAAAAGCTCGTCGGCTGCGATGCCGCGATAGATTTCACGACCGCCGAGGTAGTTCGGCGAAATGTTGAGGCGTGCGTATTGGCACGAGTGTCGCTCGTCGAAGGCACGACCGGTTGGAACGATCAACGTGCCGAGATCGAGCGAATTGTCAGCGAGGGCGACGGTTCGATGGTTTTCGGGGCAAATTTCTCTATCGGCGTCAATCTGTTTTACAGGGTCGCCGATTTTGCCGCCGAGCTTTTCGCCAAATTTCCCGAATACGAGGCTTTTATCGAGGAGCAGCATCATTCCCGCAAAAAGGACAGCCCAAGCGGCACGGCGTTGAAGCTTAAAGACATAGTGGCGAAACATATAGGCACGGATTTCAGTGTCTCGGCCACCCGGGCGGGCAATATTCCGGGCACCCACCGCGTCGGCTTCGACGGCGCGGCGGATCAGGTTTTGCTCGAACACACGGCACGCTCGCGCGAAGGATTTGCGTCCGGGGCTATACTAGCTGCTCAATGGATTGTTGGAAAAAAGGGTTTTCATGAATTCCCTGAAATTTTAGATGAGATTCTGAAATAATTTTCGCATCGGGAATCTTCGGCGGCAAACATTTTTCTGTCGATACGAAAATAATTCTCAGTTCGACAGATTCTAAATTCAAAAATTCCAGGAGTACTAAAATGAAATTCAACAAAACACTGCTCGCATTCCTATTTATCGCTATCTTTACACTTTTCACGGTATCGGCTTGCTTCGCACAGGACGAAATGAAGAAAGACGATACAATGAAGAAAGAAGATTCGATGAAAAAAGATGACGCCATGAAAAAGGATGCAATGATGAAAGAGGATACGAGGCCGATCGTCGCGATCGTCAAAGCCGACTGGTGTCCATATTGCAAACGGATCGATCCGGTGGTCGGCGGCCTGATGAAAGACTATTCTGAAAAGATGCATTTTGTCGTTTTTGACGTAACCAACGCTAAAACTACGGCAGAATCAAAGGAACAGGCCGAGAAACTCGGATTAAGCAAGTTTTTCGATGAAAATAAGGGGAATACATCGACCGTTGCGGTTTTGAAAGACGACAAGGTCGTTTATAAAACCTTTAACAATGGTAAGCGTGAAGATTATGTCAAAGCATTTGATAAAACTTTGAAATAATCGGAGTTCTGGCAACGACTGAAAATGCGCGAAAGTGTTCGATCACTTTTGCGCTTTTTCTATTTGAACATAAAATTAGGTGACGTTTTATGTTTGGGCCACGTATAAAGATCTGCTGTATCGCTAACGAACAAGAGGCGGCTGACGCCATTTCGTGCGGTGCTTCTGCGATCGGTCTTGTCGGCAACATGCCGTCCGGGCCAGGGCCGATCTCAGATGAAGAAATACTTAGGATAGCCAGCGCAGTGCCGCCGCCGATCGCGACGTTTTTGCTGACAAGTGAGCAAACAGCGCAGGGCATTATCGATCATCATCACCGTACCGAAACCAACACGATCCAGATAGTTGACGAGCTTGAAGACCGTGATTATTCGGCCATTCGAGCGGCTCTGCCAGGCGTTAAACTCGTGCAGGTCATTCACGTCATCGGCGAGCGATCGGTTGTCGAAGCGGCAGAAATTGCCGAATGCGTCGATGCCATTCTGCTCGACAGCGGTAATCCGCATCTGGCCGTCAAGGAACTCGGCGGAACCGGCCGGCGGCACGATTGGAGCCTGAGCCGACGGATCGTCGAAACTTGCGGCAAGCCCGTCTTTCTGGCTGGCGGGTTGAATGCCGAAAATGTCCGCGAAGCAATCAGGATGGTGCAGCCGTTCGGTCTTGACCTATGCTCCGGTGTACGGACGGAAGGGAAGTTGGACCTGCAAAAGCTTGAATCGTTTTTCAAAGCTATCCGATGAACTGCTCACACACTCCCTACCGGTCGTGTTTCCGTCTGCTTGTCTGTGTTAAACTGTGTAAATCGGTAGCGGTTAATGTATGACGATGAAAATTGAGTGGATGAGCGGGTGTGCGACGGCGTTGGTGACGCCTTTCAAACGGGACGGCTCGGTCGATGACGACTGTTTTCAAAAGCTGGTCGAGAGGCAGGTAAAAGGCGGCGTAAAGCTGCTTGTTCCGTGCGGCACGACCGGCGAAAGCGCGACGATGGACGAGGCCGAGCGGCTGCATGTCATTCGGTTGACGGTCGAGGTCGCTAAAAAACTCAATGCGAAAGTCATCGCCGGAACCGGCAGCAACAACACGGCCGCGACGATCGACTTTACACGGAAAGCGAGGGAAACCGGGGCGGACGCGGCGTTGATAGTTGCTCCGTTTTACAATAAGCCAACCCAAGAAGGGATGTTTGCTCATTTCTCGGAGATCGCGAAATCCGTGAAAGGCTTCCCGATAATGCTTTACAACGTGCCTTCGCGAACTGCCTCGAATATATCTGCTGATACTACGCTGAGACTTGCCGAAAAATACGAAAACATTGTCTCGACCAAAGAGGCGTCCGGAAACTATTCGCAAGTGATGGAGATCATTAAAAACCGGCCAAAGAATTTCACAGTCTTTTCAGGGGACGACGCCTCGACGCTGCCGCTTATTTCTCTCGGAGCAGATGGGCTTGTTTCAGTCTGTGCAAACGAAATTCCAAAAGAAACCTCGAAAATGGTCGAGCACGCGTTGAATGGCTCGTTCCATTTCGCCCGCAAAATCCATTACAAGATACTGCCGCTGATGGAGGCGAATTTTATCGAATCGTCGCCCGCGCCGTGTAAATTTGTGATGAAGGAAATGGGCTTGCTCGAAGAAAATTTGAGATTGCCGCTCGTGCCTGTTTTGGATGCGACGCGGAAGAAATTACGCGAGATTATCGAAGAACTAGGCCTTGTTAAATAAAAATTGTGAGACGTTTTTTTCTTGTTTTGCTGGTACCCGTTTTGCTGTTTTCAGCATGCGCGGCGCTGCAAAAAACTTTTTCGGTCGATACGAGCGCGTTTGAAAAGAAAACTTTCAAAACAATGCCGTATCGTTTGTTCGTTCCGGCGAACTATGGCACGACGAAAAAATATCCGCTCGTGCTTTGGCTTCACGGTGTTTCGGCACGCGGCAACGATAACGAGCGGCAAATCATTGGACCAAACACGCTCGGTGCAACTATCTGGACAAAGCCCGATATTCAAGCGAAAAACCCGTCGTTTGTAGTTGCCCCGCAATGCGCAGCGGACGGCTGGTGGGCGAACGGTCCCGAAATAAAGCCTTCAAGCGAATTGGAAAACGTAGTCGAGCTTTTGAAAGAACTAGAGAAACAATACAGCATTGACACCGACCGACTCTATGTCGTCGGGCAATCGATGGGGGGCTATGGCACATGGTCAATCATCACTGAATATCCGGAAATGTTCGCGGCGGCAGTTCCGCTTTGCGGAGGCGGAGACAAAACAAGTGCGAAAAATCTGGTCGATGTTCCTATCTGGGCCTTTCACGGTGATGCGGACGAGGATATCAACGTCGAGAGAACTCGCGAGATGATTGCGGCGATCAAAGAAGCAGGTGGAAATCCACGTTATTCCGAATACAAAGGCGTCGGGCATTCGGTCTGGCACAAAGCTTTTGCCGATCCCGAGCTATTGAATTGGGTATTTTCGCAAAAGCTATCCGCGAGAAAGAGAGATAAAATGTAAACGATAACCGAATCAGGCAAGACATGATGCGCGAATCTATTTCGACACGTTTGAACGTAAAAATGAATCTACAAGAAAATATCGAAAATTTAGCAGCTAAATCGGAATTTTTGTCCGAAGATCGTCAAATTTACGAAGAATTTAAGTCTGCGCTTCGCCGCGGCGAGATTCGCTCGGCTGAGAAAGGTGCGGACGGCAAATGGCATGCAAACGCGTGGGTCAAACAGGGCATTCTGCTCGGGTTTAAGATGGGCAAGATGGTCGAGATGTCACAGCCGACCGAGACGCTACGTTTTTTTGATAAAGAGACATTTCCGCTGCGGCCAATGACGGTTGAGGACAAGGTGCGCATAGTTCCCGGCGGTTCCACGATCCGCGACGGTTCGTATGTGGCTGCAAATGTTGTGCTGATGCCGCCGTGTTTTGTAAATGTCGGAGCCTATGTTGACGAAGGCACAATGATAGATTCTCATGCTTTGGTCGGGTCGTGCGCTCAGATCGGTAAGCGAGTTCACCTCTCGGCTGCGGCGCAGATCGGCGGAGTTTTGGAGCCGGTTGGAGCAGTTCCCGTAATTATCGAGGATGATGTCCTTGTCGGCGGCAATACCGGCGTTTATGAAGGCACGATCGTTCGGGAACGAGCGGTTTTGGCTTCGGGCGTTATCCTAACCCGTTCGACGCCAGTCTTTGATTTGCCGAACGCTCGCATCATCAAATCGGATGGCGAGCAACCGCTTGAGATACCCGCCGGTGCGGTGGTCGTGCAAGGTTCGCGGGCCATTAGGGAAGGTTTCGGCAAGGACAACGGACTCTCGATCTACGCTCCGATAATCGTCAAATACCGTGATGAAAAGACAGATGCTTCGACGAAACTTGAAGATTATTTAAGATAGAAAGTTGAATGTTGGAAGGATTTAGGATCATTGGTAAAATAGAACAAATCGAGATCATTGCTGTTGGTCACTCAATTCGAATTTTACCATTTCTGAGTAAACAATTTGGAAAAGGTAGATGGCGAAAATTGAAAGGTGTGGCAATGGTGGAGAGAATTTCGAATGGGCGGATGAGACTTGCAGAAATTCATTGGTATGAAGCGCACGGTATCGGTAAAAGAAATGGCAAAATAAAACGTTGGCTTGACTAATTTTATGAACACGAAATTTGCAGTTTGCACGAATAACAAAGGTTTTGAGGCATCTCTCGAGGTCGGGAAACTATATGAAGTTGTCCTGGACAAGGAAGCCGAAAACGATGACATGATTCGCGTAATCGATGAGGACGGCGAAGATTATTTGTTTGAAGCAAAGAATTTTTATCCGCTTGCTATTCCAACGGACTTAGCTGTCGTTTTGCACGAAAGGGTTTAGATATCTCGGTCATGTCTAATCAACAAGTCGATTTAACAAACCGGGCGCATCAGACGATGCTTGACAATGGCTTTGAGCCGGAGTTTTCGTCCGCTGTTTGGGAACAGGTGAAACAGATCGAATCGCGGGCGGCGATCGCGGCGGACGCGTCGGTGCGCGACATGCGTCAGCTTTTGTGGTCATCGATCGATAATGCGAGTTCGCGCGATCTCGATCAGATCGAGTTTGCCGAGGCGTTGCCGAATGGCGATATTCGAGTGCTTGTGGGTATTGCGGATATCGATGCGTCGGTTGGCAAGAACTCGCCGATAGACGATCATGCTGCACAAAATACGGTTACCGTTTACACCGAGAGCAAGATATTTCCAATGCTGCCCGAGGAGCTTTCGACCGATCTGACATCGTTGAACCAAGGTGTTGACCGCCTCGCCGTGGTTGCGGATATGACGGTTAAGGAAAACGGCGATGTTCCGGAAAGCACGTTTTACCGGGCGCTCGTTCGCAATCAGGGAAAGCTCGCTTACGAGGATGTCGGCCAATGGCTCGATCATGGCGGACAGATGCCGGATTCGCTCGGACGAACCGCTGGGCTAAAAGAGCAAGTTGAATTGCAGCGTCAGGCTGCCGTTCGTTTGCAGGCCTATCGCCGGGCGAAAGGCGCTCTCGAATTCGAGTCTATCGAGTCAGAAGCCGTCATCGTCGATGGCCAGATCAAAGGCATTCAGTCAGTCGTGCCAAATGCGGCCCGCAAACTGATCGAGAATTTCATGGTCGCGGCAAATGTTGAGATGGCTGAGTTTCTCGAGGCCCATGGCTCGATCTCACTCCGCCGCATTGTCAAAACCCCGCAGCGTTGGGACGGGATCGTCAGTATCGCCGCCGATTATGGCGAACATTTGCCGGAGCAGCCTGACCAACCCGCTTTGGCGGGCTTTCTTGAGAAACGCCGTGCCGCCGACCCCGACCATTTCCCCGATCTGTCGCTCTCGATCATCAAGCTGATCGGCAGCGGCGAATACGTTGTCCAGCGGCCGGGCGAGGATGCGGGCGGGCATTTTGGCCTCGCGGTGCGTGATTATGCCCACTCGACGGCGCCAAATCGACGGTTCACCGACATTGTGGTCCAGCGGCTGGTCAAAGCGGTGATCACCGGCACTCCTTCGCCATACACCGGCGAAGACCTCGACGCGATCGCGGAACATGCCAATTTACAGGAGCGTGCGGCACGCAAGGTCGAGCGAAAAATGCGAAAGATCGTCGCCGCAACCGTGATGCAGCGGCACATCGGCGAGAATTTTGACGCAATAGTTACCGGCGACACGTCAGCCGGGGTCTTTGCCCGTATCCTTAGACCGCCGGTCGATGGCCGCATCGTGCAAGGTGAACAAAATGTTCACGTTGGCGACAACGTACATGTCAAACTGCTGTCTGCAAACCCGAATAACGGCTTTATCGACTTTGCCGTAAAACACTGATCCGAAGCTGAATTTTCAACTCGACCTCAAATTGACTAAGATATAGATGAGGTAACTATCTACATGGCTGAAAACGAAGGCGAAAAAGATCAAAAACATAGTTTCAAAGAAAGCATTTCCGGGCTTGGCCAAAAGATAATCGGCGAGATCGAGTCGCTCGCTGGTGTCGTTAACGCCGATCCGCTTGCGCAGGCTGAGGGTGAATTTAATGTCGAGGTTGGCACGATTCGTGACGAACTCGAAGAACCAGAAAAGAAATAATTGATGATGCCCGCCAAAGGAATAGAGGATTTTGTATTGCCGCGACGGATGCAGGGTTTGCAGCCGACGCTGATACGGCAGTTTTTTGAGCGCGCGTTGCCGGATAGTATCAATTATGGCTTGGGCGAGCCTGATCTGCCGACGCCGCAATTTCTTCGGGCCGAGGCGGCTCGTATTGCGCTTGACGAGCAAAACGGCTACACGTCGCATGCCGGGATTCCGGCTTTGCGCGAAAAGATAGCCGGGCAATATCCGCATTTGAATTTGGGTATTAACGATGTTGTGGTCACAGTCGGCTCGCAGGAAGCAATGACAGCGGCGTTTCTGTGCATCGTTGAAGAGGGTGACGAAGTGCTGCTGCCAAACCCCGGATTTCCGGCGTACGATGCTTGCGTCAAAATCTCGCAAGGGAAACCTGTTTATTACCGCTTACCGGCTGAGAAAGATTTTGCCTTCGACATCGAGGAATTTCGCTCAAAGATTACCTCAAAAACGAAAGCCGCGGTCGTCATCAGCCCGTCGAATCCGACCGGGAAAATATTGACGGCGCACGATTTGAAACAGATCGCCGAAGCTCTCAAGGATACCGGTATTTATCTTATTTCCGATGAGATTTACAGTGATCTGTATTTTGCTGAGCGGCCGCACTCGGCGTCGGAGTATTACGATAAAACCATTATTATCAATGGTTTGTCGAAATCGTTGAGCATGACCGGCTGGCGGCTCGGGTGGGCGGCGAGTTCGCAGGTGGACATTATGCGGGCGATCCAAATTTTGCACGGTTTTCTCACAGTATGCACCTCGGCGATCACTCAAAAAGCGGCACTTTTGGGCTGGACCGATGAGGCAGAGGCCGCGAAACAAAACGCGCGTGATGTTTATAAAACGCGCGGCGAATTTTTGGTCAATTTATTCGATGCCGAACTCGGCCTCCGCGCCACATCGCCGGAAGGCGCGTTTTATACGATGCTCGATGTCAGATCGCTTGGCGATGACCTTGATGTCGCAGAAAAATGTCTCCAGAATCGTGTAATTACGGTTCCGGGCGTCGCGTTTGGCAGCGAAGCAAAGGGGTTCTTGCGGATATCGTTCTGTAATACCGAGGAAAAGATGGTCGAGGGAGTGCGGAGAATGAAAGCCGCGCTCCTGTTTGATTAGTGGGATCGAATGGGTTCGTAAAACTAACAACTGTCAACTATTTAACTTTCCACTATTTTTTCAGTTATTAGTTGACAGTTAAAAGTTGCCAGTTGAAAGAAAGGAAAAAGTGAAGAAATATCGTGTGGGGATATTGGGTGCGACAGGGACGGTTGGGCAGCGTTTTGCTCAACTCCTCGAAGGTCATCCACAGTTTGAGATCACGGCTCTCGCGGCGTCGGATCGATCGGCCGGAAAACCCTATTCGGAGGCATGTGCCTGGAAATTGCCCGGTTCTATACCCGTGTCGGTGCGCGATATTATCGTGCAGCCCATCGAGCCGCCGCTGGATTGTGACATCGTATTTTCGAGTTTGCCGTCGAGCGTGGCGCGCGAGACCGAGTTGGCATTTGCCCGGGCCGGTTATCCCGTTATTAGCAATTCGTCGAGCTATCGGATGGACGAGGACGTGCCGCTGCTTATCGCCGAGATCAATCATGAACACCTCGACCTGATCGCAAAACAGCGTGAAAATCGCGGCTTTACGGCCGGCTTTATCGTGACCAATCCGAATTGCGCGGTTGTCAGCTTTGCTCCGCCGCTGGCGGCTTTGCATCGGAGATTTGGTATAGAAAATGTCATTGTGACGACGATGCAGGCGGTTTCAGGTGCGGGTTATCCAGGTGTGGCTTCGCTTGATATTATTGACAACGTCTTTCCATACATAGCCGGTGAGGAACCGAAAGTCGAGACCGAGGCGCAAAAGATCTTGGGGGAATTTCATGACGGAGTAATCAAAAAGGCTGATTTCATCGTTTCGGCACAATGTTTTCGCGTAAATGTGATCGACGGTCACACGGCGTCGGTCCGGGTTAATTTGAAACAAACTGCCACGCTCGAAGATGTTGTCGATGCAATGAGGACATTTCCGTCGCTCGATCTTCATTCGTCGCCCAAACATTTTATCGAAGTGACCGACGAGCCGTCCCGCCCGCAGCCGAGGCTCGACCGCGACAACGGCAACGGCATGACGATCACCGTCGGCCGCGTTTTTCCCGACAATATATTTGACTATCGCTTTGTTGCGCTGAGTCACAACACCGTTCGAGGTGCGGCCGGTTCAGCAGTTTTGAATGCGGAACTGCTAATAGATAAAGGTATTATTTAACCCTGCGAGCTTGCAAAATCCAACCATCAGCTACCGCCGGTGGTTCTGACATATGATTGAACGCTATACATTACCCGAGATGGGCGCCGTCTGGTCGCTCCATAATAAATTTCAGAAATGGCTTGACGTTGAGATCGCTGTCTGCGAGGTTCATGCCGAAATGGGTACGATCCCGACGGATGCCGCCCGCGAGATCAAGGCAAAGGCCGCTTTCACCGTCGAGCGGATCAGCGAGATCGAAAAGACGACCGATCATGATGTGATCGCATTCACGACAAATCTGGCTGAGAATATCGGTCCGGCATCACGATTTGTCCATTACGGCCTCACGTCGAGCGATGTGGTCGATACGGCAAACGCTCTGCTATTGAGAGAATCGTGCGATATTTTGCTATGGAAAATCAACGCACTTCTCGATGTTTTGCAGCGACGGGCGTTTGAATTTAAAGACACTCCGCAGATCGGCCGCACGCATGGAATACACGCTGAGCCGACCTCGTTCGGGCTGGTCTGGGCGTTGTGGTACGTGGACATGATGAAAAATCATGAACGGGTATTTGCAGCAAAGGGGGAGGTCTCGTTCGGCAAAATCTCAGGTGCGGTCGGTGCTTTTGCTCATCTTTCGCCGGAGGTTGAAGAACGAGTCTGTGCCAAGTTGGGACTCAAACCCGCTAAAGTTTCAACCCAGATCATTCAACGCGAATCCTATGCCGAATATCTCTGTACTCTTGCAATAGTTGCGTCGTCGCTTGAAAAGATCGCGCTTCAGGTGAGACATTGGCAGCGAACCGAGGTTCGCGAGGCGCAGGAAGCATTTAAGAAAGGGCAGAAAGGCTCGTCGGCGATGCCTCATAAACGCAATCCTATCCTTTCTGAGCGTATTTGCGGGATGGCGCGTACTGTGCGGGCGAATTCGATCGTCGGCCTCGAAAACGTCGCTCTCTGGCATGAACGCGACATCTCGCATTCGTCCGCCGAACGCATCGTGCTGCCCGATTCATCCGCGACTTTGGACTACATCCTCGCTAAAACTACGAGCCTGCTGGATACGCTTGTAGTTTATCCCGAAAACATGCTGAAAAATATCGGGTTGACGCGTGGGCTTGTATTCAGCGGCCAACTGCTCCTTGCACTGACGCAAAAAGGTGTTTCCCGCGAGGATGCATACACGTGGACACAGCGCAATGCGACGAAAGTGTGGGACGAAGGCGATGATTATAAAGTGCTAATAAACAAAGACGCGGACATCTCGTCAAAGCTTTCGCCCGATGAGATCGCCCGCGTTTTTGATCTAAAGCATTATCTTAGAAACGTGGATAAGGTTTTTGAAAGGGTTTTTACCCGTTAGCCCATTTTTCGGCCATGTCGCCGACGATCGGGAATTTGAACTGCTGACCCTTATAGCCCTTGATCATGCCGAATACCATTGCGGCCAGGAATGCGATCGCGACGGCGACGACCAGCAAACTCATAAGGCTCGCAAGGGCCCCAGAGCCTGTTGCAACGGCGACGACGGCGATAAAGATATACAGAGCGATCACAACGACGATGTAAATGGCCGAAAGAAGCAGCGATTGAAATGCATGAAAGCGCATTTGCCTATTTTCTTTATCGGTTACGATAACGATGATGCTGTAGATCACGTTGACCAGGCATACCGGAAGATAGCAAAGCAGGGCACCAACGTTTGTATCCAGACCGAGGGCGGTTTTGCCGCCAGACATATTTTGCATAGCTGAAGTTTCTCCTTTGAATTCGATTTTGAAAATTACTATTGATTGCCGGAAATTTAACGTGAAATCTATCATAAGACTTTGATAAATACAAGAAACTACGTAACAATCTACAATTTATTTTGGAGATGTAAATGAAAGCAAAGGTTTATGTGACGCTAAAGCCGAGTGTACTCGACCCGCAGGGCAAAGCAATTCATCATTCGACAGAACTATTGGGGTTTAAGAATTGTGCGGAAATTCGCATGGGCAAGTATTTTGAGATCGCGTTTTTGGACGGGGTTTCATCGGAGGATGCACGCGACACCGCTGAACGCATAGGTAAGGATATGCTCGCGAATCCTGTCATCGAAGATTATAAAGTGGAGATCGAATCGTGAAGTTTGGAGTTATTGTCTTTCCCGGTTCCAATTGCGATCACGATGCGTATCACGTCGTGTCGAAGCACGTCGGCCAGCCGGTTGATTTTGTTTGGCATCAGGAGACGGATCTGAGCAGTTTTGACGCGGTAATCGTGCCCGGCGGATTTTCGTACGGCGATTATCTGCGGGCCGGTGCATTGGCGCGGTTTTCACCTGTGATGGAATCGGTTAGGAATTTTGCGTCGGACGGCAAATTTGTCTTTGGTATCTGCAACGGCTTTCAGATATTGTGCGAGAGCGGGCTGCTACCGGGAGCTTTGCGGCGAAACGCTGGACTGCACTTTGTCTGCAAGCACGTGAATTTAAAGGTCGAGAATCAAAACACGCCATTCACGACGGCAGTTGACACGAGCCGGACACTCTCGATCCCGATCGCCCACGCCGAAGGTAATTACACCTGCGACGACGAAACATATAATTCAATGGAAGAAAACGGCCAGATCGTTTTCCGCTATGCCGACGCTAACGGCGAGATCGTAGATGAAGCAAACCCGAACGGCTCGCGGTCAAATATCGCCGGTATCTGCAATCAGGATCGCAATGTGCTCGGAATGATGCCGCACCCTGAACGGGCATGTGAGGAATTACTCGGATCAAACGACGGCCGTGACATTTTCCGGTCGCTGACGAACGCAATCGAGATTGCCAATGCTCTTTAGTTGACCCTTTTTCTCGCCCTTGATCCTCAATTAACTGTCTCAAACGGGGCTTCCGACTAAATCCTACCTTTCTTGTTTGCGGAAACATTAGTATGACGCGATAACAACATAATATTGAGCGATAACAACATAATATTGAGCGATAACAACCTTTACACACACGAAAAGTAGCCTTCAAGATATTTTGAAAAGGTTTTATTACACGATAAGTAGTTCTCAAAACGCTTTGAAAAGGTTTCCTTGCGCGATTCCAAGGTTTTCTCACCCTATTCTAAGCTTTCAAAACACCGCGAGGGTGGGATTTGTGATGATTAATTCGAAGCATTGAGGGAATCGGTGACGTTGACCGTTAATCCGTCGGTGTTCAATGTCCAATCGAGGACGCTGGCGCCTTCCTGAGCCGCAAGTGCTTTTTCCAAGTCCGGGCGGCGGCCGTCCTCACAGAAAAACGCCATGCATCCGCCGCCGCCGGCACCGCAGACCTTGGCCGCGACGGCACCGTTGGCTAATGCAACTTCGATCAAGTGATCCATCTGCGGCGTGGTGATGTTTGGTGAGAGAAGTTTTCGCTGCGGATATGCTTTGGCGAGAATTTCACCGACTCCGTCCCAGTCGTTTGATAGTAACGCCGCACGCATATTCACCGATGTGTCACGGATCCCGTTAAAGATCTCAAATATCTTGCGGTCGCCGTCGATATGTGCCTTTGTTATCTCCCAGTTATTCGTACCGGAATTTCGCGGCTCGCCCGTGTAGCAGATCGCCACGCGGCGTTCGAGTGTCGCGGTGTCGATATCCAGAGCCTCGCGCACAATACCCGCCGGGCCAAAGTGAATGCACGCCACGCCGCCGTACTGTGCCGAGTAATAATCCTGAAAACCGGTCGGCACCCTGATCACCTGACACTCGACGTTGGCCGCGATCGGGATAAACTGATCGGGTGTATAACGGTCGCCAACCAGCTTATTCAATGCTCCGATGCAGGCGATATTCAAGGTTGATGATCCAGCGAGTCCCGCTCCGGCCGGAGCCTCGGATTCGGTTGTCATCTGAAAACCCGTTTCAGGGCGAAAGAAATAGACAAGTTTTGAAAGCAGTTCGAGCTCCGGTTCGTCACGCAGTGAATCAATACGGTCGAGCGTCGTTTCGACTCTCGAATTTTGGTCTATCGATCGCAGAATGATCCGATTGTCGTCGCGAGTCTCGATTTGGCATCGCGCCGTTAAACTGACGGCAAAATTAACCGTCGCGGCTCCCTCGTGAAAGAGGAACAACGGCGGAATATCAATTGTACCGCCGGCTAGATCAACCCGGGTCGGGGAGGATGATTCGATTATCATATGGCAGTGGTCAGTGGTTGGTGGTCAGTCGTCAGTTGTTAAATTACTGAAATTATTTGCCGACAGATTTTTTCTCCGTGTCTCTTTGTCCCCGCGTCTCCGCGTCGTTTCTTTCCCCGTCTCCTTTTCTCCCTTTCTCCTCTTCCTTCCTTTCCTCACGGTTTGGTTCACGGGTAAGATGTAGCCGCTCGCCAAGATCGTGAAGGGTGATCTTGCCAATATCTTCGACAGCCAGAAGCTTTTCTTCGATCTTTTGGATCGTTTCAGGATTAGCGTCCTCAACTCGCTCCGACAGCCAGTATCGCTCAATAACATAGAAAACTATCACGCCGACCATGACTATGAAAAAAAGAGCGACGCCGATCTGTCGGAAATCGCCTATCATCGACGTGATTGCACCGCTGAAAAAATAGCCGACACCCGACAGAAGCGTTACCCACAACCCGCAGCTTATTGCGCTAAGGCCGATAAATCGTAGGAAAGGCATCTTTCCCACGCCGTAAAAGACGCACATCGCGACACGGATACCGTAGATGTATTTAGAAATCACCATGGCCGAGACGCCAAACTTTTCGATCACTTTCTCGACACGCGGCTGAGCAACCTGATAAAACCGATAATCCTTTGCATTTTTATGAAAAATACGCCCGATCATGTACCCAAAGCTGTCGCCGACCATGCCGCCGAGAGTGCCAAAAAAAACGACCCAAAAAAAACCGTAAGGTCCGAAAAAACCGCTGTTAGCCAAAACTCCGGAGAGGAGCAGCGTGATATCGCCCTCGACAGTGCAAAGAGCAAAAACCGCGTAAATGCCATATTGCTCGATGATTTGCTGAAGCGAAAGTTCCATATGACAAAGACTGAAAATGTGTCGGGCAGCATCCAAATCGTGTCGTGATGCATCCAAAAGATTAACTTTCATAACTAATTCAGTCAATTAGGCAAACATCAGCCGACATTCCTAGATAGAGCGATTTTTTAGCATCGCGGGGTTAAATGCTATTCTCAAACGAGTAACAAAGGGAATGATGAATGCTCAATAATTTTTCGCGTCCGCGCCGTGTTGTCATAACGGGCATGGGCTGTGCAACACCGGTCGGCATCGGGCGTGATGCGTTTTGGAGCGCTCTGCGATCGGGTGTGAGCGGAACGCGCCGGATCGAGAACTTCGACGTTTCGGATTCGGCCGTAAAGATCGCGGCCGAGGTTCGCGACTTTGACTGGGAATCACATCTTAATCCAAAAGATCGAAAACATGTTCCCCGGACAGTTCCGCTTGCTCTGGCGGCGGCTCGCGAGGCTTTGGCCGACGCCAGAATCGACACGATTGATATGCCGCTCGACAAACGCAGGGCAATCGGCGTGGAGATCGGCACGGGCGGCGGCGGGTTGGCGTTTGCGGAGAAGCATTACAAATACTGGTATTTGGGACCTAAGCACCAGGCCAGCGTCTATATAATTCCGGCCTCGACCCACGGCGGGCTGTCGTCCGAAATCTCGATGGCATTCGGGCTTCGCGGGCTGTCGCATGTTGTATCGACTGGCTGCACGAGCTCGACGGACGCCATTTTTTACGCAGCCCAGCATATCGCTCTCGGTCGTCAGGATATGATGATCGCCGGCGGCGTTGATGCACCCCTCGCTCCGGGCATTTTGGCCGGATTTAATTTGATGACTGTGCTTACCAGCGACTGGAATGACGAACCGCATCGGGCATCGCGGCCATTTTCAAAGGATCGTTCTGGCATCGTCGTCGGCGAAGGCTCGTATATTTATGTTCTCGAAGACCTCGAATCGGCGCTGATGCGCGATGCAAATATCTACGCAGAAATAGGCGGTTACGGTGCGACATGCGATGCATATCACCGGGTGCGGCTTGAGGACACGGGCGTTGAGCCTGCACGGGCGATGACAATAGCTCTGGCGGATGCTGGAATTGATGCCGAACGGGTCGATTACGTAAATCTTCACGGTACCTCGACGCAGTTGAACGACAAGATCGAAACTACAGCCGTAAAGATCGCTTTGGGCGCTCACGCCCCCGAAACACCGATGTCGGCGACCAAATCCCAGATCGGACATCCACAGGGCGCAAGCGGTGCGGCCGGGCTCGGAGCGGCATTGTGTGCCATGACGACCGGCGTTATACCACCGACAATCAACCTCGACGAACCCGACCCCGATTGCGATCTGGATTATGTACCCAATGTTTCACGAAAAGCTGAGGTCAATGTCGCCCTCTGTAACTGCATCGGTTTTGGCTCAAAAAACAGCGCGTTGGTGGTTGAAAAGTTCAGGCGGTGATATGTGCGTGTGTGTCAGTAGCCCGACCGTGAGGGAGGGCCCTCCTTAACAGTCGGGCTACTGACACCTTATTCAATTATGTTTGCGAGTTTCAAACAACGCAGTCAGGAGCTTGAGCGGCTCGACACCGGCGACTACACGCCGCGGGAATACGCAAAATGGCAGCGTGAAATGCGCTTTATACATCGCGTCTTCGGCGAGATGCGTGCGCTCAGAAATTCGCTTTTGCGTGAGATTTTAGAGAGCGGCGAAGCAGAAGTTGCGATACTCGACGTCGGCGCCGGTTCGGGCGAATTACTGCGGGAATTGAGCAAATGGCTCGTCGAAAAAAAGGCGTTTCTGGTTGGTGCTGAGATCAACATGGAAGCCGCAAGCGCGATCCGCGGCGAAAACGGCGGCGGCGTAACCGCAATTTTAGCCGACGCCATGACGCTGCCTTTCGAAAGCGACAGCTTTGACTACGTTTTTTGCTCACTGTTTCTACATCACCTGGATGATGAGCAGGCGGTGGCGATGCTCCGTGAGATGGGCCGCATCGCCAGAAAAAAGATTTTTGTGATCGATCTAAATCGCAGTCCGGTCGCATATTATTTTTATAAATTGGTGGGGAGCTTGTTTTTGCAGCGGTTTACGCTTGAGGACGGCGCGCTTTCTATACTTAGGAGTCGTTCGCCGGGCGAATTGAGGAGTTTGGCAGAAAGAGCGCATTTAACAGACGTAAGCGTTCAACATTCCAAAGCAAATCGTTTGATCCTATCCGGTCAGAACCGGGAGCGGTAGCG
>JAYVER010000321.1:0-3249 GCA_043748725.1 Chloracidobacterium sp.
TTTTTTCTCCTTTTAAACATTAAGTTTACGATACCGATCAACTGCTGTATGTACGTTATAGCACAAAGCGATTTAAAATCGGAGCAGACTCAACAAACACCGCGCAAACTTGACAGTTTTAGCCATGTTTGGCATTCTTAGTGTTCGCTTTTCTCTTGAAATAAGCGAGGGTATAGTCTCTTAGCTCAGTTGGTAGAGCATTACCTTGACAAGGTAGGGGTCAGCAGTTCGAGTCTGCTAGAGACTACCATTACTTTAGTGAATAGTTGATAGTGAAAAGTGAATAGTTTTGGATTCGCTTACGCTCAATTGTTTCATTCAATATTTCGATAAGATGCTTACGAAGAACTTTGCAGTTTTTATAACTACTACGACACGCTTCTAATGGCGTGATTCGTTCAGAGTGCGCGATTTATCGCGTATTTACGGGCTAAAGCCCGCACTCTGAACAAAGCAAAGTCGCTCTTATCGGATCAAATCTATTTAAGTAGTAGTGAATTGTTAATTGCTAGTTGTTAATTGTTGATCGATAAGAGCCGAATGCAAGATCGGCTGAGGTTTGCTGTGAGCAAATTATTATTAACCATTATCGATTAACAAATATATGAGCGAACTAAGCGAATTAAACGTAAAATACGGCGGAAACGAGCGGTCTATACCCGCGCCCGCGACTGTTGCGGATGCGATCAAGGCATTTGACCGCGACGGACTGAAGAAGGCGCTTGCCGCGAAGGTTAACGGCGAGGAAGTTGATCTGAGTCGCGAACTCGTAGCAACCGACGAAATTATCTCGATCGAACCGGTCATCGCGGATTCGCGTGACGGGCTTGAGCTGATTCGCCATTCGACCGCTCATTTGCTTGCGGCGGCTATTCTCGATTTGTTTCCGGGCACAAAGCTCGGCGTTGGCCCCGCGTTGATGGAAGACCCGCGTTACGGCTTTTATTACGACGTTATCGCACCGCGACAATTGACCGAGGCCGATCTACCTGTCATCGAAAAACGGATGAAAGGCATGGCGAAACAGAATCTGGTCTATCGGCGTGAAGTAGTCGAAAAAGCAGCGATACTCGACCTTTTCAAAGACCGCGACGAGCCGCTGAAATGCGAGTTGATCGACGAGAAAGTCGATGGCACGGCTACGCTGTACCATATCGACAATTCCCCATTTGTCGACTTTTGTCTTGGCCCACATGTGCCGCATACGGGCAAATTGCAGGCTTTCAAGTTGCTTGCATTGTCAGGCGCGTACTGGAAGGGCGATGCCGAGCGTGAGCAGATGCAGCGTATTTACGGTACCGCCTTTGCGAAACAGGAAGAACTCGACGCCTGGCTCAAACAGCGTGAAGAGGCCGAGAAACGCGATCACCGCAGGCTTGGGCGTGAGCTTGATCTTTTTTCAATCTCCGACGAATACGGTGCAGGGTTGATCTTGTGGCATCCGAAAGGCGGCATAGTCCGTATGGAGATGGAGCGGCTGCTTCGCGAGGAGCTTGAGCATCGGGGGTACAGTTTTGTTTTCACGCCGCACATCGCCAAACGTCAGCTTTGGGTAACCAGCGGGCACGAAGAGAATTACGCCGACTCGATGTATGCACCTACAAGCATCGAAGATGAGGAATACCGGCTCAAGCCGATGAATTGCCCGTTTCACATCGGCATTTACAAGGCAAGCCCAAAATCGTATCGCGATCTGCCGCAGCGTTATTCTGAAATGGGCACCGTTTATCGCGCCGAATTGTCAGGCACACTTCACGGCTTGATGCGTGTGCGCGGATTTTCGGTCGATGACGCACATCTTTTTGTGCGGCCGGATCAGATCCATGCGGAGATCGCGGATTGTCTTGATTTTGCGATCAAAGTTTTTGAGACTTACGGTTTCGACAAGGTAAAATTCGAGCTTTCCGTTCGAGGTGCCGCAGAGAACAAAGGTTATCTCGGCTCCGAAGAAGACTGGGTGAATGCCGAAGAGCAGCTTGCGAGTGCGTTAATAGAGCGTAATATCTCTTACGAACGCATCGAGGGCGAGGCTGCTTTTTACGGGCCGAAGATCGACATCAAGATCGAGGACGCCATCGGGCGTATTTGGCAGCTCGGCACGATCCAGCTTGACTGGAATTTGCCGGAGCGTTTCGAGCTTGAATACACGGGCGACGATAATCAAAAGCACCGGCCGATCATGATCCACCGAGCGCTATTTGGCTCGATCGAGCGGTTCTTTGGCGTGCTGATTGAGCATTATGCGGGTGCTTTTCCGCTGTGGCTCGCTCCGGTGCAGGTCGTTGTGCTGCCGATCACCGATCGGATAAACGATTATGCAAATCAAGTTGCGGCAGAGTTGAAACAAACGGGCTTTCGCGTGGAATCAAACACGATTTCTGATAAAATCGGTGCGAAGATTCGTGACGCACAGATGCAGAAAATTCCTTATATGCTCGTTTTGGGTGATCAGGAGCTTGAGAACGGCACGGTTGCCGTTCGTGAGAGAAAACAGGGCGACATCGGTGCGATGACGCTGGCGGAGTTTACGCAGAAGATCGCGGCTGAGAAATCGAGCCGTAGTCTTTAAGACAGGGCTAATTACAAAGGGAGGCATTTATCGCAAGAAGATTTGGTGGAAATAGATTTAAGCCGCGGTTTCGTGAGCCGCTGCACCGGACGAATGAACGCATACGCGTTCCGTCCGTAAGAGTCGTGACAGAGGACGGCGAGCTTTTCGGCGTGATGGATACGCGTGACGCTATTCAGGAAGCACGGAACCGAGGCATCGACCTCGTCGAGATCGCCCCGAAAGCCCAGCCGCCGGTTTGCAAAATGATCGACTACGGCAAGTTTCTCTATGAGCAAAAGAAAAAGGCTCATGAGGCCAAGAAAAAGCAGGTCACGGTACAGGTCAAGGAGATCAAGTTTCGGCCCGGTACGGACGACCACGACTACAACTATCGTATGGAACACGCTCGGCAATGGCTCGACGACGGCGATAAGGTAAGGGCGGCCATTGCGTTTCGCGGACGCGAGATGAGCCACCGTGAATTGGGAAATAAAATTCTAAGGAAACTGACCGAAGATCTAGCTGATCTAGCGGATGTAGAGGTTTATCCAAAGATGGAAGGCTACCAGATGTTCACGATTTTCAATCCGAAAAAGGCCAAGGTCGCCGATAAGAAACAGGCCATGGATAAGGTTCACAAAACAGAGGAACCGGCGGCTGAAGAGAAAAAGCCAGCCGCCAAGAAAGCGGCGGCGAAG
>JAYVER010000322.1:0-22183 GCA_043748725.1 Chloracidobacterium sp.
CCAAGGTCGGCACCTCGCCGTTCATCTCGCCCTTATACAGCACCACAAATTCTTCGTCGCTGACGAGCGAACGATAACCGGCAATTTTGAAGTCACCGATCCTGGTTGGCAGCTTTGCAGTCGCAACTTTTTCGACCGTAATTTCACGGCTCGACCACGGGCAATCGCTGCCATTTTCCTGTATATTTGGTTTGTCCAGCATCTCAATACCTATAGGAAAATAATACTCCTAATTCCCTGATTTGTCAGAACCACCGGCGGTAGCGGGTGGTTGAAGATGGCTGTGTGCAAATGGCAGATTTTACCCGCTCAAGTTAAACCACCCGCTACCGCAGGTGGTACGGACCCGTACGCTTCGGCGGTTATGTGAAGCTTCTCATCGGAATACTGCAGCTGATATAGTCGCCAATAGAGGCCGCGCATTGCGAGGAGCTCATTGTGCGTGCCGCTTTCGCGCAACTCGCCGTGGTGCAGGACAATGATGCGGTCGCATTTTTGGATCGTCGAGAGGCGATGGGCGACTACGAGCGACGTACGGCCAGTCATAACGCGTTCGACGGCTTGCTGAATAAGCTGCTCTGTTTCGGTGTCGATCGAGCTTGTTGCCTCGTCGAGTATAAGGATCGTCGGGTCAAATGCCAATGCCCGTGCAAACGAGATCAACTGCTTTTGCCCGACCGACAGCCCGGCTCCGCGTTCGCGTACCAGCGACTCGTACGTGCCTTCGATCCTCTGCACAAATTCATCCGCATGGACTTCGCGGGCGGCCCACTCAACCCGATCCCGGTCGATGGCCTTATTCCCCAGCCGTATATTATTTTCGATTGACCCGCTAAAGAGAAAAACGTCCTGCAAAACCACTGCGAAATTGGACCGCAGATCGTGCAGATCCCAATCTCGAAGATCAACGCCGTCAAGCAAAATCCGGCCTTTTTGGATATCGTAAAATCGCATCAGCAGATTGGTGATCGTCGTTTTACCGGAACCGGTGTGACCGACAAGCGCTATGCTTTCACCGTGGTTGACCGCAAAAGATACGTCTTTCAGAACCCAATCTTCGCTTTTGTACGCAAACCAGACATTCTGGAACTCGAGACGGCCCGCCGCTTTGCCCGCCTTTTTTGGCTTGGCCGGCGTCGTTACCTCAACCTCGCGGTCGAGCAAAATAAATATGCGGTGCGATGCGACGATCGCGGCCTGCAGGACATTGAATTTGTCCGACAGATCGCGTATCGGCTGAAAAAGCTGAAGGGAATATTGGATAAACGACGCCAGCACTCCAACCGTCAACCCTGCACCGGCGGCCGAAAATCCGCCGAGATACTCGTAACCAAACGCAAAGATCACCACCGCAATACCTATGGCTCCGATAAAATCGACAAGCGGGTAAAATATCGAATAGTAATAGATCGTTTCGATATTTGCGTTGCGGTAATCGTCGTTAATGTGACGAAACCGGCCTTGAGCCTTTGCCTCGGCATTAAATAACTGAACGGTCTGTGCGCCCGAAATATATTCCTGCAAAAAGGCGCTCAGCTTGGCGTTTCGCGTACGGACACGGTCAAAGCCGTTGCGGGCGTGCTTGCGAAACCAATTTGTGGCCGCAAAAAGCATCGGAACTGTCACTAGCGAAACGAGGGCAAGCTTCCAGTCGAGCCAGAACATTATCCCGATGATCGCAAAAATTATGACCAGATCGCCAAGCACGTCGATCACACCGGACGTGAAAAGCTCGTTCAGCGCATCGACGTCGCCGGTCAGCCGCGTCATCGTCCGGCCCACTGGATACTGGTCGTAATAGGCGATCTCCTGCCGCTGAAGCTTTGTAAAAAGCTCGGTCCGAATGTCGAACATCACCTTTTGCCCGACGTTGTTCAACAATATTTCCTGGACGTAGGAAAAGATAAACCGGAACAGAAAAACGCCAAAAAACGCGAGTGCAAATAGCCAAATTCCGTCCGTCTTCTTAGGCGTGATGAAATCGTCCACCGCCACCTTAGTGAAATATGGCTGCGTACTGATCAAAATGTTGGTGAAAAGCGTGAGCGTCAACGCCGCCGCCGCAAGCAGCCAATACGGCTTCAGGTATCGGAACAAACGTTTTGCGACTCGAAAGTCGTACGTTTTGCCGATCTCTTCTTCCTCGTGATATTTCTTAACCTCTTCGGACATCGTTGAATAAATTTTAGATTGTGGGTTTTGGATTAGCAAACAATGAATGCGCGGGAACGCTATCGACGCGCTCGATCTCGACTCCGAATGCGGACTTGGCGGCAGTTTTCATCGCCCTCGTGTCGCCGCTGGTTAAAAAAAGGTCATCACCGATGCCATTAAGTTTCCAACGCGCAATTTTTTTCACCAGATCGGCAGCCGGATCGATAAAGACGGTCTCGCTCGAAACGTGACGCTGCAAAATGGGCAATATCGCAGGATAGTGCGTGCATGCAAGCAAAATATGTGAGCAATTTCGGAGCGGTGCAAGGACGCTCTTTGCATAGTCGTGCACCTTACTTGAGCTAGTATCGCCGCTCTCGATCAAGCCCGAAAGCGGTTGGGCGACACGTTGCTTGACCTCAATTTCCTTTGCCGCAAACGCCCGCCGATAAACGCCCGAAATGACCGTTCGCCGCCCGCCGATAAGGCCAAGACGCGTCGGTTTTAGTTTCGCCGTCGTTTCGACCGCGCTGTCTATCACGCCTTCGACCGTAATACCGTGATGGGTAAGAAAAGGAATCGCGGTGCTGGCAGCGTTGCAGCCGATGACGATGTGCGTCACGCCGCGTGATCTGAGAAATGCGATGACGGAATTCAGTCGCGAAACGAGCTCGGGCTGCGACATTTTGCCGTACGGCGTGACGCCGGTATCGGAGAAATAGGTCACGGGAATGTCGCCTAACTGCTCCTTGACGAGCTTATAGATGCTCACGCCGCCGATGCCCCAGTCAATAATCGCGAGTCGTTTCATATCAAAAGAATTTTAACCGCGAAAAACGCGAAATAATCTAAAAAAGAATAAGTAAATACAGACTATTAGAGAATAACCCACCCTTTCTTTATTTCGTATTTTTCGCGTGTTTCGCGGTCAAATCTCTTATGGATACGAGAGTCTGACCTCGACGCCAATCTCAACCGGGCCGCTGTCGAATGCGACGATACGCGAATTCCACGCCATGTTAAGCGTCGCCATTTTTTGCCCCGGAAAGCGGCTTGTCAAGTACCATTTCATCTCATGTTCCGAGCGGATCGGGTTGTACTCGAGCATCTTTTTCCAATCTGGGTGCGAGACGAGTTTTTGCAACGCCGCGTTAAACGCGGCGTTTTTCTTTTGATCGCTCATTGTGCGCAGCTTATCTTTCAACAAACGCGGATACTCGCGGGCCGTGACTGGAACCGTAACCATATCAATAATTAGAAATTTGCCACCGGGCTTCATCACGCGTTTGATCTCTTTTAGCAGCGGGTCCCAATCGAGATAGCGAAACGACATCAGCGACGTGACGACGTCAAACGAAGCGTCCGCGAACGGCAGCACTGGGCCGTCAATCTTTTCAAATTTCAGATGTGAAATTTCAGAATTCTTAAGCCTTGCTCGTTCAATAATTCCGCCGGATTCGTCAACGCCATTTCCCGACGAGAGCCTGTCTTGAAGCGCGTTGAGCAGAGCGCCGTTGCCGCAGCCGATGTCGAGCATGTCGATCTTGCCGGCGGGCAAATGTCGCTGAAGCCAACGCCATTCGTCCTTACGGACGCGGATATCGACGAACGCCGCGTCGTACAGTTCGGCTACATGGTCGTACGAAGTATCGCCATCGGGCGGTTTCGGCTCTGACCTTTTCATTTCCTCGGCGGGCATAAAGCCGAGCCGCTTTTTCACCGAAGCGAGAACGCCGTGCGATTTACGTCCCTTACATCCGATGGTGTAGAGCTTGCCATCCGTGCCGTCACCGGCCGAAACGTATTTTATTTTACTGCGGGAAAATGTCGTGTACCAGAAAAATCCGTATGTGGGAACGTTAAAGGTGCGGGCAAAAAACGGTGCAAACCAACGAGCCGACCGGCAGCAGAAAAAGTACGCCGTTCCATCCGCGGCAAACGGTATCTCCATCTGCTCCCATTCGTACGGCGAAAACTGCTCGGGAAACGCAACCGTGCCGTACATCGGCCCGTACATTCCCGAATGCCCGACAAAGTGAAACTCCTTGATCTCTTTGCCCGCCTGCCTGATCTCGTCGATCGCCTGTAGCACATCGCGTTTGCTCTCGACCGCGCGAGTAACGATCTCGCGGTCGAATCCGCTGTCGCGTTTCTCGTCGGCAAGGGTTTGTGCAACCACCGGGAACTGATGTCCGCCGAGACGATATTTGGTCGTGTAGATTATCAGGATGACATCCCGGTCGGGGAATTGTGACATTTTTTGAAATAAATTTTAGGTGCGGCCAACCCAATAGTCAGACTCTCGGCTTTGATGAGCTAATGCGACGATACGGATCGAGCCGCTTGAGACACTATAAAATATGCTGTATGGGAAACCGTGAACTATCTTTCGACGATGACTCTCGTCTATCAACAGGCTAGCTAAAGGATACTGATTGATCCGATCAATTGCGTACGCCACCTCGTCCAAAAATCTGATTGCAATTCTTGGATCGCTTTGCAGGTAAAATTCAGCCGCTTCCGATATTTCATCCTCGGCCTTCGGGTGAATCGAGGGTTTCATCAAATCCTAAGTTGCTGCCGAATTTCAGCCAGCGCTTCGTCCGTCGGACGACCAATAGTCGAGTCCTCGTCCCATTCACGAGAACGTCTTTCCAACTCCTCAATCAATTTTGGGTCGAACTTCCCTTCATATAGCTGATCCATGTCGTCGCATATTCCCAAACTTTCCAATAGTCGAGCAACAAGCCGTCCTCTTGTTTTTACGTCAAGACTTAAGGCTTCTCTTTCCAACACACCAATATCCATCATATTCTGACCTCTTGATCAATATATTACTCCATAAACTCGCGATGGTCGATGATTTCAGACCACCTCGCCTCGACTTGCGCTTTCGATTCGATGCACTTTGTCGAGGTAGCTTTTTGCCGCTGTTGTCTGAAACATCTCGCGCTCCTCTTCATGATCGGTCACGGGTTCGAGGGCGAGGTCCATGTATTCGAGTTTTTTTGGATCTTTTCGGACGCGAAGATAGATGAGCCTCATCAGCACGTAGAGTTTCGCCCAGC
The DNA here is from genome assembly GCA_043748725.1 of Chloracidobacterium sp. GTDB lineage: Bacteria > Acidobacteriota > Blastocatellia > Pyrinomonadales > Pyrinomonadaceae > OLB17. The sequence continues at coordinate 5,223 of JAYVER010000322.1, forward strand.
GGAGTTGTTTCCACAGCATCTGGCTATAATATTTCGGATAAAACACGAGCGAATTTTCGAGTGGTCGGTCTGAGCGCCTATTCTTTCTCGATTTGATCCGCAAAAATCCGCCTTCTAATGGATGGATACCCTCGATGCCGATGCAGCCTTTAAACCAAACGATGAAAAACATCGTCTTGCCGGGACTCGTGCCGGTCGCGATCGCTCGCCGTAGAACTGTCTCGACGTGTTTGTCGGTGTAGTAAGTTTCCCAGGCGGCGTGGTATGTGTCACGCCATTCTTGACGCGACATGGTCGAATGTCCGGTCACGTCGTGATTAAGATCGTATTTATTGAGGTCCTCGTCCATCGCGACACCGGCCTCATGCAGTTTTTTGTGATCTTCCGAGCCGGGCAGGGGCGTCAGATAGAAAAATTCGAGCAGATCGACTGGCAGTTCGCGTTTGATGACTTCGATATCGTGGATGATCGACTCACGCGTGTCGCCCGGAAAACCGAGGATATAGCCGCAATATGTAACTATCCCGACATGCTTCCAGGCAAGCAGCATCTGGCGGTAATCGGTGATCTTGTTTTGCCGTTTCTTAGCACCGAGCAGGCTGTCGGGATTGATGTTTTCGAGCCCGATAAAGACACGTTTGACGCCGGCACGCCGCGACTTTTCAATAAAATTCGGCAGCTTGTGGCACAGCGTATCGACCTGAATGATGAAGCTGATATTGAGTTTTTCAACTTCGCGCAGGTCGATCAGCCGGTCGAGAATGATCTCCCAATCTTTGTTGCGGGCAAAATTATCGTCCGTAATAAAGAACGAATGCAGCCCCTGCTCAACGTTGGCGCGGACGATGCGTTCGATGTCGTCGGGCGAGCGGCGTCGAGAAACGCGGCCCTGAACATTGATGATCGTGCAAAACGAACAAGCAAACGGACAGCCGCGTCCGGCGTCAAAACTCGTAGTCGCACCCGCCGTCAGATGAACGCGTTCGGCCGGAAGCAGCGGCGTGGCGACGCCCTCGATATTAGGCAGATCGTCCATGAAATCGTAAACGGGAGCGAGTTCGTCGTTAAACGCATCGATCAAAACCTGTCCAAGCCGTCCCTCGGCTTCTCCGGCAAAGAGCGAAACGCCGATGTCGAGAGCTTTTTGAACGTACGGATCGCGTTCCTTCAACATAGCCATCGTGCCGGAAACATGAAAACCGCCGATGCCTACCTTAATGCCCATTTCGCGCAGCGGACGAGCAAGATCGAGCGCCCGCGGAAATTGATTGGACTGGACGCCAACAAGCATCACTATTCCGTCATCGGCGCGTTCGATCAGCTTTGCGATCCGGTTTATGTGAATTACCGTATTCGTCTCGTCAAAGGCGTGGATATCCATATCCAAGTCCTCGCCCAATATTTTTTGCCCGGCACATTCAAGCGCAAGCCCATAGAGACAAGCCAGCGAATTCGCCGGTATCGCCGAGCGAAACCATTGGATCACATAACCGTCGTCATCGTAATGAGACGGCTTTATCAGGACGAGGCTGAATCTTTTTTTCGTAGTCACTGCTAAAGAAATACTATAGGGGAAAGTCCATGTTTACAAGTAATTGTTAGGAGTTTAAGACGAGTAGTTAAGCGGTCATTTCTTTTGGGCAGCGGGTTTGTAAGCCATCTTCATATAGACATCACCGCGGCGAAGCTCATCGAGCATCTGCGCGAGCCGTGAGCTTCGCGTCTCTATGCGTTTTGCGGCGGTGATCCAGCCGACGTAATCGTTTTGCTGGTACGGTGGTCGGGAACGGTAAGCCTCGAATAAATTCTCTTGTTCGAGGGCGTTCAAAACATCGTCGGGCATTGGATGTTTCTCGCGTCTTGCTGCAGGAGCACGTTTTGGCATTCCCGGACGACGCTTTTTCGCCGAGATTGATTTTACGATGGTTTGCCCGTCTAGCGCCTGCGGCCTGCCTTTGAGCCGTTCGACTGACAGTTCGTAGGCCTGTTTCATCAGCTTTTTGACGTCGGTTTTGGGAAATTTTTCGATGTTGGGGACGCGTAAACTGCGAAACTGATTGCCGCCGCCTCTCAGCAAACCGTCCGGATCGTCAAGCTTTACGCCCCACATAAATCCGAATATCACCCCACGCGTTCCGACCGCGATCGAGCAAAATATATCGCTCATTCTATCCGTCGGCCCCCATCCGAATGCAAGAAAATTGTAATTGTCGTATATCAGCTCGTTGCACGCCGGATAAATATCCCAAACAAAATCCCGCAGCCAAAGCGCGATCTCACGACTCTCAGACGGAAACGCCTCGAGAAATTTCAGGAGGTCTTTATTGTCTTGTTTCGCCATGTTTGCAAACTGTTACCAAATTTCGTTGCCAACAGACGGGCCCCAATCGATCTCGCCATGCAAATTCTCATCCGTAACGTCTTCGAGCAAATCATCGAGAGTGTACGCGGGTTTGGTCACCGGCCTGACGACAATGTTTCCGTTTTCGACCGACACTTCAACTGTCGTGCTGCTAGTTATATTCAACCCAGCTGCAAACGACTTCGGAATTATCAGTGTCAGGCTGTTTCCCCATTTTTTAATTCGAACTTTCATTTGTAACACAGATGAAAATACAAGAAATGCCTTAACTTGTTCAACACCAAAATAAGGTGCAGAAGGGGCATCACATCCAACTAGGCGGAGGCGGACTCAAATCCTTAGTGGTTTTATTCATTTCATTTAACGCCTCTATTGCGTCAGGTTTGAGTTCAATCTTCGTTTCGCCAATCTGAATCACAACTTTCCTAAACGCTGTAAAGCTAAGGAAATCTGAATATTTCATAGTGAACGCAAAATTTTCAGCATTCATTAATGCACCTGTTTCATCGAGATTATCGGACAGCAACATCTTATCGTCGATGAAAATCGTTAACTTATGATCTTTCCGATATTTTAGAGGTTTCGTAGAAAATGTGCGTAATTCAATCGTAGCTGAACGTGGCACTATATTCCTTTCAGCGAAATAGCCCAACTTCATAATTATGACATCATTGTCGACCCGCATCGTGTTTACACTAGGAATAACATCGCCGGGTTTTCCCACGAGATAGAACCCGATACCTGCACTGGTAAAGACGGGTTTCTTTGCGTAACCAAAACTAACCTTACCGAATCATTCGGCAGTTCTCACGAGGTGGCGTATTAGGTATTCCAGAAGAACAGTCTTGAGCATGAGAAACAACGCCATTTACGGTTAAAAAAACAGCCGTTGAAATCTTAAATACAAGTTTCATACCATCCCTCAATCCTTAACTTTCAAATAAGTCTCCGACAGCTTGGGAGCCAGAGTCTGCGCGGTTATGTCGAGAGCGAAACCGCCAAGCATCTTGACTAATTTTAGCGCGGATTCGCGTTGGTGGATTATCTCTTCGGCGGCGCCCGAATATAAAACCCGCTTCTAAAAACAAACCGCATCAAATGAGGCGATTATATCATCCCGTCTATCCATAATCTCGTTTTCTTGAACTTTGAACTCCGGCAAATATCCCCTCTTGACACGGATGATATAATTTACAAAATTCACATTACGCCGATCGCGGTCAACAAAAGTGCTGAAATCATTTGTAGATATGCTGGTGATCGGGAATTTCCCCAATTTACGCACGGAGGATCAAACCATGAAAACAGGTCGTTTAATTTTATTTGCAATGATAGTAATCGCTATGGTGGGCGTCGGACGCTCGTCGGCTCAATTTACGATTACTATTCCCAAAATTCCCAGGGTCAAAAAAACGCCAACTCCGCCGCAGCCGACCGACAATTCGTCGGGCAGCGGAGCTCAAACGTCCGATGGCGGCTTGTCCTCAACGACAAACACCGCTCAATGTCCGTCTAACATCACGCTCGACTTTCACGCGGACGATATCAAAAAGTCGCAGACCGAGGTGGAGGCCTACGATACGGCACGCGGGGGCAGTATGGTCCACGAATCCAACGACAATTACATGCTCTACGCCGTCTCAAAAAAGGCGCGCGACGAATGGCTCTCCCGGTTTAAATCGCTTCAACGGGGCGGCCCGTGTGACAAGATCGATCCCGCATTAGACGCTCTGGCCGCGGCCGTAGCGGCTAAAATAGGCAAACTGACGCCGACGTCGGAGGATTTTAAGTTTCGCGATCCGGCGTCGGAAAAGGTTCTGATGACCGAATTCAAAGGCTCGACGACCATCAAGGTACACAAGATCGGCCTCGAAACCGCAGGCTGGCTGATCCAAAAGGACGACAGCGGCCTGCCCAGTTACCGGTACAAAGATGCGAACGTGTGGTTCCGCGACACATCCGACGATCAGCCCTATTGCCATCTCTACAGCGCCGTGGTCAAACAGGACTACGCTGGCGGCGGCACCTACAGCACCGAGATCTATCGCTCCAGCGCCCAGGACACAATGATGGGCTGCCCACCGCCTCCGGTGAAATAACTGGCTTTGCCCACAAAGGTAAGAAAATCGGCGTGTGCGATGCAACTAATTTCGACGTTGGTGGTTCAAATAGCTAGTTTGTATTTGGAGCGTTAGCGTGAAACTGATTTACACGATACTGATCTGTCTTTTTTTTGCGGTTGGTTGTCATGCTCAGGGTGATGCACCGGCGGCTCCGGCGGTCGAAGAGCTATATCTCGCAAAGGACGACGGCGACGGCAAGGCGGGCGAGCAGGTGTCGGAATTTCGCACGACGGATGTACCGATCTATTGTGTTGTGCTGCTCGATACGGTGACAAAGGTGACAGTGAAGATGAATTTTGTCGCGGTCAGCGTGACGGGCGTCAAGGCCGACACCAAGGTCGTGACGGCAAGCTACACCACAAAAGAAGGCCAGAACCGTGTCAATTTTAGCGGAAAGCCTGATGGTAAATGGACGCCGGGCAAGTATCGCGTCGATATATTTCTTGACGGCAAGATCGCCAAAAATATTGAGTTTGAGATCAAAGGCAGCGGCGGTAACACGACGGCTGTGAAAATCTCGTCTCCTGTGGATGATCCAAAACCACCGCCAACAAAGCGTCCCCGCAAAAATTGAACTCATAAAAAACTACATTCAATTGGAACCACATCTTATCGTGATTCGTATCATTTCGTGATAGATTCAAGAAAAATATTGACGAAGGCGACTTGAGAAAACGATATGTTTTGCCCAAATTGCGGAATTGACGAAAAGCAGCCAAATCAGTTTTGCCGCGCGTGCGGGACCAACCTGCTGCCGGTGCGTGAGGTGGTCGCCCTGCCGGATGGCGTTACGGCCTCAGCTATCACTGCACGCGAAGAGATCGGGCGCGCCGTGGCGGCGAAAATCCGCGAAACGCAGAATGTTTACGACCTGAAAAAGGTTGCCGAGGATGTCCTGCCCGAGATCGAAAAGTTTCTGGAATCGCCAGAGGAAAAGCGCGTGCGGCGGATTCGCTTGGGCGTGCTGATCGCTCTTATCGGCCTGGGAGCTTTCATCGGATTCCTTCTTGGCGGCCTATTGGCCGATAAAGGGATGCTTCCTGGCCTCGCCCCCGCGATGGTCACTTTTTTCATCGGGCTGGCATTCGTAATTAACGGTATATTTTTTACCGTAACGAAAAAACGTCTGCCCGACAATGCGGGTGATGCAGATCGTCAGCGCGAACTCGACGCGAGCACATCCGGTCTCAAACTGCCCGAACCAAGCAGCTTATTTTCGTCCGTCACCGAAAACACGACCCAACATCTAAAAGAGAAACAGCCGATCCCGCGCGGCTGATACGTGAAAAAACAATAAAACCCTTTGAATCCATTTTACGCTTTCCGCGAAAAATAAAAGAAATTATTGTTAACAATTTAGTTGAAATTCGCCGAAACAAAGCGTACTATCACTTAGAATAATTAAAACGCATAATTTCGTGCTCAGACCGTTTAATAAAAGGCTTTCTGATATTGAACTCGCGATGAATGGATAGATTTACATCGGCAGCGTTTTTATTTTTCGCAAGCTCTTCTTTTAAAAGTTTCAAAACATAGATGGCTACGTCAATCTAAGAAAACCGGAGGTCACGTCATGATTGTACGCTTCTTTTGCTCGTTTATTTTGATCGCGGCATTTTCCTTTGCCGCGCTCGCACAAGCCGGCGGCTCGACCGCTGAGATCAAGGGAAAGGTATCCGACCCCAACGGTGCCGTGGTTAATGGGGCGACCGTTACCGCCACGGACACCGCCAAGGGGGTCGCTCGCACGACAACCACAGACGGCGAAGGCGATTACCGCTTCTTAAATTTACAGCCGGGGACCTATCAGGTTAAGGTTCAGGCAAAAGGCTTTGGCGCCCAGTTAAAGAACGATTTACAGGTGACTGTCGGTCAGACGGCGGATCTGGATTTCGCTCTAAAGATCGGCGACGCCTCTGCGATAGTCGAGATCACGGCCGATTCGCCCGTTATAGAAACGGACAGATCGCAGCAATCCACAACTGTGAACGAACGATATATCCGTGATCTGCCTATCGACCGGCGTGATTATTTGACCTTCACGCTCCTTGCTCCGGGTGTTGTCGATTCAAATTCGCTGGCGGACAACACCGATTTTCGCGTAACACAGACACCGCAGAGCGGCATTTCTTTTTACGGAGGCAACGGCCGCGGCAACAGCATTACGGTTGACGGCTCGGAGGCAAACGATCAGGGCGGCGGCGTCCGCTCGACGCTCTCGCAGGAAGCGGTTCAGGAGTTTCAGATCAATCGTGCCAATTACAACGCCGAGCTCGGCGGGGCCAGCGGCGGGGTGATCAACATCATTTCCAAAACGGGGAGCAACAATGTTCATGGCTCTGCATTTGGTTACTTCCGAAATCAGCGGCTCGACGCAGGCGATCCTTTTGCATACGTTCTTAACGGCACCACGCTGACGAGGATCAAGCCGCCGGCAAATCGGCAGCAATACGGTTTTACCATCGGCGGCCCGATTCATAAGGACAAAACATTTTTCTTTGGCGGCTACGAAGGTTTGCGACGGCGGGAATCTGTGGCTGTGCCGGTTCTGACCGATCTGTCTATTTTTCAGCCGACGGCGGCACAGAACGCGATCTTTGCAGCTCTTACTAATAACCCCAATCAAACTCCGATAACCTGTTTTACGGGACAGCCGGTGATTACGCCGGCTCAATGCGCCGCTACCCTCCGAGCAACGCTCACCGCCAAGCAGAGCACTCAAGACCTGTTTCGTAACAACAGCGGTGTTTTTCCGTTCAACGGAAATTCGCAGGCCTTTTCGCTGCGTTTTGACCACGTGGCAAATACCACGAGCAGCTATTTCCTGCGGATCAATTTCACAAAACGTGACGACGGCAACCAGGCAACGCGGGCGTTGGTCGGCTTTTCGCGGTCAAACAATACAAACATACGCGACGCCAATGTTGCCGCCGGTTGGACGCACATCTTCAACTCGAATATGAGCAACGAGCTCCGCCTGCAGTTTAACTACAACGAACTGTTCGTGGTGTCGAATGACGCGAACGGCCCGGAATTGAATGTCGGCGGGTTCGGTTTCTTTAACCGCGACATCTTTTTGCCGAGCTTTAATTACGACAGGCGTTATGAGGCTGTCGATAATTTCTCGGTCGTCAAGGGTGATCACCGCATAAAATTCGGTGGCAGCTTTCTGCTGCGCAACGGTTTCTTCGATTCGAAAACCTTCTTTAGCGGCCGTTTTGGATTTGGAACTCTGCCGGGAAGCCTTGTCAGCCCGCAGCTTGCAACCACGTCAATCAATGCTTTGCAGTCGCTTGACCTCGGTCTTCCGCAATCGTATCAGCAGGGGTTTGGTGACGGCATCGTCGGCGGAAAATTGCCTTATTTCGCGATCTACGGCCAGGACACTTGGAAGGCGCGCTCAAACTTGACGTTAAATTATGGTTTGAGGTATGAGATAGACGGCCGCCGCAAGCCTTTGCCGACATACAAAAAGAACTTCGGGCCGCGTGTCGGATTTGCATACGATCCGTTTGGAAATGGAAAAACTATCATTCGCGGCGGATACGGCATCTTCTATGCTCAAATCCCTTTCGTCATCGATTATGTTGTTCAGTCGTTGAATGAGATCGACGGCCGCCGCCAGATACCGCAGGTTCTTACCACTATAAACACGGCCGGCGCCCAAAGCGCGGTCAACATTTTCCGCACGCTGCGAGCCCAGGGAGTGATCGGGATTCCGACTACGACCCGAACGATCACACCGGCTGATCTGGTCCAGTTCGGAATAAATGTTTCGCAAACCGGCCCGCGTAATCCGCTGACGGTTTTGTTCCGTGCCGACCCGACCTACCGCGGATCGAACGCTCAGCAAGCGAGCGGCGCCGTTGAGCATGAATTCGCACCGGGCTTTAGCGTGGCCCTCAGCTATGTGTGGGCTTTGACACAGCATATTACGCGTGCCCGGGACATGAATTTGCTTGACCGGCCGATCGGCGCCCGTGGTATTAGGGAATATTCGGCGGCTTTAGGGGGCTGCACACCCTCCACTCTCTGTTTCCGTGATCCGACTATCTTTCAGGAGATCATTTATGAATCGGCGGCCTCTGCTAATTACAACGGATTTATTGTCGAGGTCAATAAGCAGTTTGGACACGGGCTCGCAATAGCCGGAAATTACACGCTTAGCAAGGCCTATGATCAAGTGACGGATTACAACAGCGACTTTCGCGCTTCCGACCAGTTGAATGAAAGAGGCGAATACTCGCTTTCGGCATTCGACCAACGACATAAGGTCGTTGTCTATGCTGTTATTCAGAGTCCGTTCAAACATGCTGCGCTTCGCGACTTTACGCTGACGCCGATATTCCGTGCCAACAGCGGCCGGCCGTTTAACCTGCTTTCGGGTACGGATGTAAATGGCGATCGCAGCACCAATGGCGACCGTCCGCTGCTGCTCGTCGGTGGGGCCCCCAGCGGTTTCATCGGACGCAATATCGGAAAAGGCCCGAGCTTTGCCACGTTTGATATGCGGCTGACGCGAAAGATCGCTTTTAATGAAAGAATGAGTCTCGATCTAACAATCGAGGGGTTTAATCTTCTTAATCGGCTCAATTTTGCGGCGGTCAACAACACCGTGGGCCCGACCTTTGACAGAACCACTGACATCAAGGGCATTTCAACTGTCGGGCCGAGTTCTCCGCTTGGCTTCACATCGGCATTCGATGCAAGACGACTTCAGATCGGAGCGAAGTTTAGATTTTAGTTCAGAGTGCGCGATTTATCGCGTATAGTTATCGAATACAAACAAAAAACGCGATAAATCGCGCACTCTGAACTTCAGGGGGCTTATTTTAGCCCCCAATTAACTCTTTGATCTCTTCGATTTGTGAATTCGCTACTTTTGCGCCCAACTCGATCAGCTCGTCTCTTTTTCCAATTTCGTCGGGACGAATGTGTGCGATCTGCGGCTCGATGACAATGTCGGCGTGGTAATGCTGATTTCTGGACGCCGCTCGGAGCAAGGCTAACGCTGATTGAAACAGCATCCCGATCGCCGTCCGCGGCTGCGAACGGGTTGTCGAACCGCACGCCAGCAGATCGACGGCGATAACAATATCGGCTCCCATCTGTCGCACTGCGTCAGTTGGCGTGGGCGAAACGACGCCGCCGTCGACGAGCATTCTGCCGTCCGAATCTATCACTGGGACAAAGACGCCAGGCACTGCACAGCTAGCGCGGATAGCAAATGCAAGATCGCCGCTGCCCTTGAATACTACTTCCTCGCCTTTCTCAAAATCGCAGGCGACCGCAGCAAAGGGAATTTTCAGATCCTCGAATTTTCGAACAGGAAATTCGCGTTCGATAAATTTACCCATCGGCGCGTTTGATAGCAGCCCCAGCGGCGAGAGCGACGGCCGCGTCATATTTGTCCAGCCGACACGTTCGGCCATAGCAATGATCTGATCGATCGACATTCCGGCGGCCAAAGCTCCGCCCACAACCGACCCCGCCGATGTACCGGCGATCATGTCCACCGGGATGTCGTGTTCGGCAAACACTTTCAAAACGCCGACGTGTGCAAACCCACGTGCGCCGCCGCCGGATAGTGCAAGGCCGATCTTTTTTCTTTTCATAAGAGTATTGCCCACGAAATACACGAAAAACACGAAACCGCAACGGCCTTTTACCTAACTTACTTCTTTTATCTTATCTCTTTATCTTTTTTTCCTTTATTTAGTGTGTTTCGTGGGCTAATTCCCTGAAATTGATTTTAACTGTTGTATATGAAAAACTTGAAACCCAACGATGACACCTCTCGAATCCTTTTCATATCCACGGCCGAGCACAATTGCGGATGTCGCGGCTGGCGGGAGCGTTTGTCCGGTCTGCTCGCGCGATCCGCGTGACGAATATGTTCCTCTGGTGTCCTTGCCTGACGATCTCGCCAAACTGATCCGGGCGAATGCCCCCGACACGTTGGAATTTCAGGCCGTTTGCGCCCGGTGCGTGCGGCTATTTGAGCGTGCAAAGGATCAGATCGTGCTTGATGCCGCGATGCAAAAAGACGGATCCAGCGTCCTTTCGACGCCGTTGCGGCTCGACGCGGACGAGCGTTTTACTGGTCAAGGCGTAACCATCGCGTTTCTCGATTCCGGTTTTTATCCGCACGTTGATCTGACGACGCCGCGAAACCGCATTCTTGCATACCGCAATTTATTGGACGCGGACGGGGATCTGTCATCGCTTTTTCAGCCGGACGTGGCGAGCTGGCACGGCATGATGACCTCGGTCGTCGCGGCGGGGAACGGCTCGCTGTCGAACGGCTTTTACCGGGGCATTGCACCGGACGCGGACGTTGTTCTGGTAAAGCTGGCCCGCACGGGCCGGATCACAGAGCAAAATATTCAGGACGGTTTGACATGGGTACTGGCAAACCGCGAGCAATACGGCATTCGGATAGTCAATATCTCAGCCGGCGGCGATTACGAATCGACCTATCTGCACGATCCGCTGTCGCAGATCGTCGAGGAATGCTCTGCGGTCGGCATCACGGTCGTCTGCGCGGCTGGGAACGCCGGACATTTGCCAAATCACCCGGTCGTACCGCCGGCAAGTGCTCCGTCGTGTATTGCGGTCGGCGGTCTCGATGACAATAATTCGATAAATCGGGCGAAACGGGGAATGTACCGCTCATCTTACGGGCCGACGATCGATGGCCTACAAAAACCCGAGGTAATAGCATCGTCAATCTGGATACCTGCGCCGATTTTGCCCAATACGCCGACAGCTCAACAGGCCCAGCTTTTATCGCTGCTCGACAAGGCCGCAGATGATGATCTTTATTCGATAATTGAGGAGCATCAGGGCATTGACCCTGAACTTGACGCCGCCGTTGATCGTCCCGTCCACAGCATCCGACAGATCATACTGCTCAAGATCCGTCGTGAAAACGTCATCACTAAACACTATAAATACGTTGACGGCACATCGTTTGCAGCTCCGATAGTCTCATCGGTCGCCGCTCAGATGCTGGAAGCAAATCCGCAGCTTTCACCGCCGGAGATCAAGAAAATATTGATCTCAACAGCCGAAAGACTCCCGCATTACGAGGTTGACCGTCAGGGTTGGGGTGTGATCGATCCGCGTCGAGCGGTCGAAATGGCTCTCGAACATATCTCTTAGCCATTGCTCGGAGCTCCTGCTTTAGCAGGCTTCTTTGTCTGGCTACAGCCAACTGAAGTTGGAACTCAAAACTAATTACCGTTTACCGGCGGGCGATTTGTCATCATCGGCGGACGGGGGCCTGTTCGCGGAGTCGCCGAAGGCGATGGACGAGGTGCGTTTGCGTTTACCGCAGGCCGGGGCGTTTGGCTTGGTTTTGGTGTTGGCGACGGTGATGGCACTGTGGTCGGCGATGGCGAGATACTCGGTTTTGGCGCAGGTGTCGGAGTCGGGAGCTTAAAATTAGCGTTTAAATTGGTGGCCGTGTTGTAGTTGGTATTGAAATTCGGACTTGTATTAAAGTTGAAGTTCGAATCAAAACCAAGATTTGTATTCAAATTAGTGTTCTGAAGAACGATATTAGCGTTCAGATTCGTGTTCGACGGTTTTTCTTTTTGCAGGAACCAAAACAGCCCGGCTCCGCATGCCAGAACAAACACTGTTCCAAGTATCGTCAACGCCACTGTTTTCGCAGTGTTCTGCTGTGGTGGCGGCGGATAATACGCCGCAGCTGTCCGCGGCCTGACCTGCTGCTCGGAGGCTGTCAATGTCGGTATGACGATCCTTTCTGTTGATTTCGGCGAACCGTAGGCATCGGCGCCCGCCGGTTTGCGGCGGATGACCGTCGCCTCGCCAACGTCATCGTCGGGTTCCTCAAGACTTTCGCTGGGCATTACAATAAATTTGGGTTGATCCTCTTCGATAAGAGGAGTGCCGTCTTTAGTGCAAAACTGGATGATTTCCTCGTCGTAACGCGCATCGCATATCGGGCAATATTTCATATTTTTGGCGTCTGAATCGGGCCGGGAGAGGTCAAAAAATAATACTTCCGGATTTTAACATTTATCGCGGATTTTTTGCTACCAAGTGTTAGGGAGCAAAGTTGTAGTTGATAACGCCCGAAACTTTTACCGATTCTCCGCCGAGCAGCGTTGGGCTGAACCTCGCGGAGCGTGCGGCTTCGACGGCAGCATTTCGAAGAAGCGGATGACCGCTGACCGCGCTTGCCGAGACAACTCGTCCGGTCTCATCGATCAACACCTGCACACTAACGGAGCCGGACGCCCTGGCGGCTCGTGCTGCGGGTGGATAAGGCGGCGCGGGCAGATCGATCGCCTTTCCATTAAGAACTCCGCCTAGAATAGTTTTCGGTGCGTTCTTTGGAGTGGACGTAGGATTAATGGTATTAGCCGATATATTACTGGAGTTGGCAAATGAATTATGAGCGGTCGAAGAAATGTTAGCGGCGTTCGCCATGGTATTGGCTGCGCTATTCGTAGTTATCGTAATTGGTTTGTTCGACACTGGAGTTTCGACACGGGCTATTTCGGAATTTCCACGGAAAGTATAGAAAACCCCGACGAGGCCGAGGCCGACCGCGAGCAGAAGACCGGCGGCAACCTGGCCGATCGTGAGCACACAGCCCATCCGCTTTGAAGGTTCAATAGCGGACATCCGAAATAGCTTCGGCGGCGGAGAAATTGCGTTCGAACCTGAAACAATCGTTTCTGCCGTGGAAATGTCGGTATTTTTATTCGTGTCCGGCCGGTAAACCTCGGTCGGACTATTTATGAGGTCGAAAGTCGTCCCGCCGGACAATCGCGTGCCGTCCTGTAGACAAAAGCTCAGATCGTCGCCATAGCTGTTCCCGCATGTCGGACAGGTTTTCATAGATTTGGTGACTCTGGGAACTTGCCGGTTTGAAAACTTCTTGTCTCAAATCTTATCACGATTTCCGGCCACAAAAATAGCTAAAGGCGCAAAAATTAAAAAGGCCGCTGTCAAACGGCCTCTTGGATCGGATCAAACAGCGAGCCAATCATCGAGGATCGCCTTCTGACTGGTTGTCTTCGGTTTCGTGCGTTGAGGCTCCAAAGCTGATAAGCAGAGCTTTGACCTCCTCGTTAGAGGTTTGATCCCATGCCGATTCGCCATCCTTGTTTTTAGCATTGACATCCGCACCGGCCTGTATCAGCAATCTAACGCCTTCGAGATCGTCATTTGAGGCGGCATTCATGAGCGCCGTTTGGTCTTTTTTATTGCCGAGTCGGACATCCGCTCCGGCATCTATAAGAGCCTTAATAACCTCAGGACTGGCGATGCCCGCAGCGATAATAATGGCGGTATTTCCTTCGTTGTCGGTGAGATTGACCTTAACTCCGTACCGGACCAACCTTTCGACAAGCTCGGGCGTCGCGTCGCCGTCGAGCCGCATCAGCGGCGTCTGTTTTTGCCTATCCGGGCGTTTACATTGACACCGAAATTGAGAAGCGTCTCAACTATCTCCAGATTGCCGTTTCCGACCGCGATAAACAGCGGCGTTGTCTTATCTTCTTCCTTTCCATTGACGCTGGCTCCATGTGCGATCAGGTCTTTTACCTCGCCGATGTCTTCGTTTTGGACTGCAAGCATAAGTGGATTCTTGTATGTTCGCGGGACGCTTACCGCGACCATACCCATCATGACATGTCTTTCTTGAGGAAGCGGTAGTTGAACGATTTCCTGGTTTGTTATCGGAACAGCCACTTCATTAGGATTTGATCGCTGTTCTAGGCTTACCGCGACCGGCGGCGTTGGTGTCGGCTGCAAATTTTCCTGAGCGTAGGCGGCGGTCGATAATGCGATCGAAGTGCTCATTAAGCCAGCCGTTATGCCGGGCGCCCGGCGCGTGATCTGAAACAGTTGCTCGGCAAAGATTGGCCGCTTTGTCACAGGATCGGTTATATATCGAATACAAATATTTCCGTTTGACGCACGCACGAGCCTCACTGCTTGTTTTCGTGTCATCTCGGACAGGTTGTTTACATGCTTTGCACAGTGTGAGCAAAGGCGAATTTTATCGGTGCCCTGCATCTGGTTCCAATCCTCGGAACACGAACTACCGACCTTGACCGAATCAATAAAGTTTTTTTTAGACATAGTTTCCCCTAACGCGAAAGGCCCTTTAGTGCAGCCTCTCGTCTATTACTTAGACAACTCCTATTTAAGAATGTTCCTGGGAAGAGTTCCTCTCGTGACTAGTCTCAATTGCTAGATGCAGCGAGGTTTTTGATTGGTTGCTTTTGCGGGAAATTATCTCTGCGGTCTTTGCGTTTAAGAAATTTCAACGCAGAGACCGCAAAGGCCGTAGAAATGAAATACATTCTTCTATTCGACTGGCGGCGGGTTCCACATCGCGATGAGTCGCTTACGGCTTTCCATTTTCGCTTTGAAATCCGGCAGGGTTTTGACCAGATTTACCAGATGAATAAGATAGTCCGGCTCGCGAAACAACTCACGGAGCTCGGGCAGAAAGTCGGCTAACTTTGCGTAAATAAAGACGTGTTCCGTATTGGCGTCGAGAAACATCTGCTTATCGATGCCGGTTTCCATGCACGCCGGCTGGGTGTTGCTAAAGCTTGAAAAGATGAATATGCCCGAGCTCATGATGGAAATGCCGGGCAAGATGCCGGTGTAAACTGCGAATTTATCGATCTCGCTCCCCTAAGCCTCTATGTGGTAGTTGATCATCATGCCGCCGACTTCGTGTTCGAGATTATGACAATGGAACACGTAGGTCTGATCGCCGGGAAAATCATGAGCGAAATCGAGGGCGATATTCACCGTTTCACCCGGCCATACCAGAACGGTATCCTTCCAGCCGAGGTCGTTCACCGTCCGGCCGCCGACGAAACGAGAGCTTGCAGATACCTGTTGCGGACTATTCAGACGTTCCAATACCTGAAAGTTGAAACCATGGATATGCATCGGGTGTGGCATGCTTTGTATCGGATTGCTGATGCTCCAAATTTCTACCGCTCCGCGTTTTACTTCGAGAGAGATTTCGTCCAGGCGGTAGCTTCGCCCGTTGATAAGAAAGTTCATACCCGCCATCGACAATTCGATCTTTCGTTTAGGTACTCCGTCACTGCGGATCAGGCGGACTTCGGAAAGAGTTGCCGGAGGCGTTGCGGCGACCCGTTGTCCGTCAGTAACCGACAATTTCAAAACATTAAACTCTGCCCCCATCGGCAAACGTGACGAACTCGCGCCCATCATTCCTCCCATTCCGCCCATGCCGGAACCCTCGTTTTCCATGGCGTCGAATGCGAGACTTTTTAGGAAAACGGCTTCGCCGGGTTGTGCCTGACCGACGTCGAAAAGTACGTCCAGACGTTCCGCCGGTGCGAGAAAAGCTTCTGTAACGGAATAAGGCCGGTCAAGAAGGCCACCGTCGGTGCCTATGACCAAAAAATTCAGCGCCGTTTTGCCTTTGTGGAAGGCAAGCCGGTAAACACGTGAGTTGGAGCCGTTTAGTATCCTAAAGCGGTAATGGCGAGGCGTGACGGTCAGAAAGGCGTTGGGCGTCAGGTTAGCAAGAATGACGTCACCGAGCCAGCCCATCATCGATTCGTTGGCGTTCGGTTGGTAGTGCAGCTTTCCCGCTACGTCGAACTGTTTGTCCTGGATGACAAGTGGAATATCCGTTTCGCCGAGCCGCAGATCGAGAGCTTTGCTCAGCCTGCGCTGGTCTTCGTCCTCCACCAGAAAGAAACTCGCGAGACCGTTGTAGGCCTGCTTCGCCGTCAGTTCGTGGGCATGGGTGTGATACCAGTAAGTGCCGCCGCGATTGCTTACGGTGAAATCATATTGGTAGCTGCCGCCAGGGCCAATGGTGCTCGCCGGGTGGCCATCCATTTTGGCGGGCGTGTGCAGACCATGCCAGTGGATGATGGTTGGCTCCGGCAACTGGTTGTGCAGAGTGGCCTGAAAACGGGAGCCGCTTTCGACGCGCAAAATGGGGTTCTGATAGGCCTTGCCCGCCTGCTCGGTCTGGTAGAGCAGAAACGGCGATGCTTGACCTTTGAGGATCGGAAAACTCGCGGCGGTTGCGTTGATTTGCAGAGGGCCGCCCACATCCAGAACACCGAACGGCCCGCTGTCGCCCGGGATGAACAGCTTTTGCTGGAAGTTTTCTTCCCTGATCGGATCGAACTCATAAGCGCCGACCCGCTCCGGTGGCGATGTGCTGGCATTACGACCGCCAAAATAGCTGCACGCGGACCCTCCGGCACCAAGCAGAGCGGCCATCCCTGATAACTGCAAAAACTTTCTTCTATCCATCACTTAGATATTCCTCTAAATTAATTAATCACGCGAATCTTCAACCGTCTGTGTGCCATCGTACATAGCTAAATCTTTTAGAGTTCTTTGAAAAACCCCTACAAATGTGTCGGTTGTTGTCGATTGTAGGGTAAGAGGATTATATAATGGAGGAATGAAAAGCGAACAAT
>JAYVER010000323.1:0-8486 GCA_043748725.1 Chloracidobacterium sp.
AGGTTGGCATCCGGGTCTGTGTGATCCACGGCGGCGGCAAACAATTGAACGAGTTAGCGAAGAAATTGGGCGTAGTTCAGACCGTGATAGAGGGTCGCCGTGTGACGGATGACGATACTTTGGAATTGGCGAAAATGATCTTTCGCGGCAAGATAAATACGGAGATTTTATCACAGTTTCGACGTCGGGGCATCGAAGCAGTCGGTCTCTCTGGTATCGACGGTGGAGTGGTCAAGGCGGTCAAGCGCCCGCCGAAAGATATTCTCAACCGCGAGACCGGCGAAACCGATACTGTCGATTTCGGTCATGTAGGCGACGTGGTTGAGATCGACGTCAGGCTAATAAACATGCTCCTGGATGGTGGTTATTTGCCGGTCATATCATCGCTTGGGGCAGATGATGACGGCAAAGTTTATAACATCAACGCCGATACGATCGCCGCCGAGATCGCGGCTAACTTAGGTGCTGAAAAGCTGATCTTGCTGACGGATGTCAACGGCATTTATCTGGATGAAAGCAGCGAGGACACCAAGTTGTCGCGGCTGACGGTCTCGGATGCAAGACACATGATCGAATCAGGCCGTGCGACAGGCGGCATGATACCAAAACTCGAAAACCTGATATTGCTGCTCAGCCGCGGTGTTCGTTCGGCCCACATTATCAGCGGCACAACACGTAATGCCATTCTCGCCGAGGTCTTCACGGACGAAGGAACCGGAACTATGGTGGTGGAGGGAAAATGAGAATTGAGAATGGAAAATTGAGAATTCTTAACTTAAAAATGAGAATTCGTAGGCTTACTATGTATCTTTAATTTTCAATTTTGCATTCTCAATTTAAAGTATGGTGCTCAGGGCGAGACTCGAACTCGCACGGATTACTCCACACGCCCCTCAAACGTGCGCGGCTACCAATTACGCCACCTGAGCAGTTTGATATTTCAAAAACTATTTATTCGCCGGTGCTTTAGCCGGAGCCTTAGCAGGGGCATTCGCGGCCGGTTTACTTGCCGGTATCGTTACATTAGTCACCGGAGCGTTTGCTGCCGGAACGATGACGTTTGCATTCGTATCGGCCGGAACTGCCATGTTTGTATTAGCGTCGGCTGACAGTGCAGTGTTTGCGTTAGCGTCCGATGTATTCGAATTTGTCGAATCAACCGGGGCGTCAGGATTGCTGGTCAAGACCGAAATGTTACCGGTCAACGCCGGCATCGCAAGCAATAAAGCCGAAAGCATGAACAGCGTCGCGGCTCCGATCGTCACTTTTGACAAAACCGTCGCCGTCCCTCGTGGTGCAAATGCCGAGCTCGATACGTTGCTCGTAAACAATGCTCCGGCGTCGGTCTTACCCGGCTGTAGCAAAACGGCGGCAACAAGGATAATGCACGAGAGAAAAAATAATCCGTATAAAAAATAAACCATTTGTTTTAGTGAATAGTGAATAGTGAATAGTAAACGGCAACTGCCGATCAACTAACCACTGACCACTGATTACTGTCTATCATAATTCACGATCTGCGCAAAGCTTGCCGCTTCAAGGCTTGCTCCGCCGACCAAAGCACCGTCCACATCTTCCTGCGACATAAGTATCGCAATATTGTCGGGTTTCACCGATCCGCCGTAGAGAATACGCGTGTTATCGGCGATCTCTTTTCCACTGATTGCGGCAACTGTTTGACGTATGTGACCGTGCATTTCTTGAGCCTGTTCGGGCGTCGCGGTTTTACCCGTTCCGATCGCCCAGACAGGCTCGTAAGCAATTATGATACGTTCCATGTCGGCAACTGTCAAACCGCCCAGCCCTTTAACCAGTTGGCTTTTGACAACGGTTGCCGCTGTCCCGGCTTCCCTTTCGGCGAGTATTTCGCCTACGCAGACGATAGCAGTCAGACCTGCGGATAGTGCGGCTTTCGTCTTTCGATTCACCGATTCGTCGGTTTCACCGTAGAATTGCCGCCGCTCGGAGTGGCCGATAATTACGTGCGAACAGCCGGTGTCTTTGAGCATCACAGGTGCGATCTCGCCAGTATGAGCACCGAATTCGTTCTGAATTGCACAATTCTGAGCTGCAACTCGGATATTCGAGCCTTCGAGCCGGTCGGCAACGGCTTTTAATGCGGTAAACACTGGGGCGATAACCACTTCGCAATGATTTGCATTGGCTACCAGCGGCTTTAGGTCAAGCGCGGTGTCGACGGCTTCGGCGAGCAGTTTATACATTTTCCAATTTCCAGCAATTAGGGGCTTTCTCATATTACTTAAAGAAACAGGCTAAAGCCTGCACTCTGAACAATCATCCAATGCCGCTACGCCGGGCAGCACGTCTCCGGCCAAGAATTCGAGTGTCGCGCCGCCGCCGGTCGAGATGTGGCTGATCTTGTCAGCCAAACCGGCCTGATTGACGGCAGCGACCGAATCGCCGCCGCCGACGATCGAGATCGCTCCTTTATCGGTCGCATCAGCAACGGCTTGGGCGATGGCGACGGTGCCTTCGTCAAAGGGCTTTTCCTCGAACATACCCATCGGGCCGTTCCAGACAATCGTTTTGGCTCCTTTGAGAGCGTTTTTGAAGATCTCGATGGTTTCGATGCCGATATCTAGGCCTACGAGACCGGTGTTGGTAAATGCGACCGGAATTGTCTTGCGTGAATTGAGCGGGTCGTAGCTATCCACAACCTGATGATCGGTCGGCAGGATCAGTTCGACGCCTTTGTCTTTCGCCATCTGTTCGATCTCAAGCGCTTTTGGCATCATGTCGTCCTCGACGAGTGATTTGCCTACGGTAAATCCCTGAGCTTTAAAAAAGGTATAGGCCATCGCACCGCCGATCAGCAGTTTGTCCACTTTTCGGTTGATGAGCGATTCGATCACAGGAATTTTGTCCGAGACTTTGGCTCCGCCGAGGATGGCCACGAAAGGGCGTTCGGGATCGTGCAGCGCCTTGCCGAGAAAGTTCAATTCCTTTTCCATCAGCAGGCCGGCGACTTTATCCTTTACAAAATGCGTGATGCCTTCGGTCGAAGCATGGGCGCGGTGTGCAGTTCCAAATGCGTCGTTGACGTAAACATCGCAAAGCGAGGCTAATTGCCTGAAAAAATCGGGGTCGTTCTTTTCTTCTTCAGCGTGAAGACGGAGATTTTCGAGCAATAAAACCTGGCCGGGTTTGAGCGCGTTCACGCGAGCCTCTACATCTTCGCCGACGCAATCCGAAGCAAAGAAAACTCGGTCGTTTTTGATCTCCGCTCTTCCCAAGGCGGTTCCTTCGTCGTTAGTGTAGACCGGTTCATCGCCGTGCGAAGAAACAAACTGCAATTCCGGGATCTGCCGCAAATACTCATAAACAGGCTTTAGCGAATATTTCGCTGGATCATAAGGCATTCCCTTTTCATCTGCTTTTTTTTTGTCTTTTAGCGGGCGACCCAGGTGCGAAGCCAGTATTACACGGGCACCTTGATCGACGGCGTATTTGATCGTCGGCAAAGCACCTAGAATACGTGTGTCGTCCGTAATTTTGTTCTCTGTGATCGGCACATTGAAATCGACGCGAATGAAAACGCGTTTGCCCTTAATATCAATATCTTTAATAGTTTTCTTGAACATAAATCTGTGCGTTGGAATAAAATCCAAATCTGATAGCATTACGGTAGCGTAAGCATATCGCGTGCCTACTCGCGTTAAAAAAATGTTTAACCCTATATTTGAATATACATTACGAGGAGAAAGAAAATGAAAGCTAAATTACTAAGTTTTGGACTGTGTTGCCTTTTTGCGTTGTCAACGTTTGTAGTCGCTCAGGACACGATGATGAAGCAGGACACGATGAAAAAGCAGGATACGATGACGAAACAGGATAGCATGATGAAAAAGACACATATGAAACGACGTCATCACCGCCGCCATCATAGGCGACACCATCGACGCCATCACATGATAAAAAAAACAACCTAACTCAATAGGGCAGTCACGAAAATTGACTGCCTTTTAATTTTCATTGATCGGCATCGAAATTTAGAGGAAACTACGCTTACGCCATACAAAATGGAAAAATTATCTTTAACCGTGTTACCATCCGGTTAGCGTAAGCAGGTTGTTGCCAGCAAACGCGCGTTGAAGAACGTTTCGGAGCTTTGAGTGAACAATACAATAGGAGGAGAAAATAAATGAAAGCGAAATTTCTGGGTTTTGGGCTTTGCTGTATTTTTGCTTTGTCAATGTTCGTCGTTGCTGAACCGGATTCGGTGACGAAGTCAGGTTCAACCACGAAACCGAACTCGATTGTCGAAAAGGACAACATTCTGCCGAACAGTCAAATTCGGTACAGACGTTATAGATGGTATCGCGTCAGACATTATCGGTATAGACGTTACCCTGTAAGACACTATCGTGTAAGACACTACCGGTATCCGCGTTACCGGCGTTACCATCGAGTGCGATATTACAGAAGGTATTAAAATAAAAAAGGCAGGCATGAAAATGGCTGCCTTTTCACTTTGAGCTTATGTCCTTATTAACGTGCGGGGGCAACCAATTTATATTCCTTTCGCCGCGATGTATTTCACGAGATCACGGACGCGGCAAGAGTAGCCCCATTCGTTGTCGTACCACGAAAGGATCTTGATGCATGTGCCGCCGATGACCTTTGTGTTTTCGGCATCAACAATCGATGAGTTGGGATTTCCTTTGAAGTCAATCGAAACCAGCGGCTCCTCGCTGAAAGCTAAAATTCCCTTCATCAGGCCATTCGCGGCATTTTTTAGCGTTTGGTTAACCTCTTCGGTTGAGGTCGCACGTTCGACGTTTATAACTACATCGACGAGCGATACGTTTGGCGTCGGGACGCGGACGGAGATGCCGTCAAATTTGCCTTTTAGTTCGGGTATTACAAGAGCTACGGCCTTGGCGGCACCCGTCGAGGTCGGGATCATAGACAAAGCCGCGGCACGCGCTCGCCGCAGATCCTTGTGGGGCAGATCGAGCAGATTCTGGTCGTTAGTATAACTATGTATGGTATTCATCAAGGCGTTCTTGATGCCGAATGTATCGTGGATAACTTTTGCTACCGGTGCAAGACAGTTGGTCGTGCACGAAGCATTCGATATGATGTGATGGTTGTGAGGGGCGTACATTCCCTCATTAACGCCGAGCACGATGGTTACGTCCTCACCTTTGGCCGGAGCCGAAATGATCACCTTTTTGACGTCACCCCGGAGATGCTTTCGGGCATCTTCGGCTTTTGTGAAAATGCCGGTCGATTCGATAACGATCTCGGCACCGACCGACGCCCAATCGATCGCGGCCGGATCTCTTTCGGAAAATACGCGAAAACTGTCGCCATCAACACTGATAGAACCTTCGCCCGCGGTGATGGTGTGATGTAGATTGCCCATGATCGAATCGTATTTGAGCAAATGAGCGAGCGTCTTTGTGTCCGTCAGGTCATTGACCGCGACAAAATTGATCTCGCTGTCGCCAAGACAAGTGCGCATTACATTGCGTCCGATGCGTCCGAAGCCATTGATACCTACTTTAATTGCCATTCTGATTTATAATCCTCCAATAAAATGCGTATATTAAAATCACCAACATATCGCAAATGCGGTGAAAACTCAAAGACCGCGTTTCGTCGAGACGTGTGCCGGGGTATAGCGAGATTGTTGAAACAAAGGCAAATTCACAGACGTAGTATCGGTTTGAGATTTTAAAGCAATTCATAAGATAAATTGATCCCGGGTCGGAGATGTCTATAATGAAACTTTCGCGTCATCGCAATATATTTCTTTTCAATATTCTTATCGGAGCTATCGGACTAACGGCGGTCACCGTAGCCGGCCAAGAACCGCAGGTCGCAAAAAACATTGGCGATGTGCGTGAAACTGTCGATATTTCTAAAGAGCAGACCGCACCGTCGAAAGCGACTTCGCCAAGAGCTTATTCGCCGTCAAATTTGAACCGTATTGGAGTTCAAACGTCTCAACCGGTGCCGATCTCACTAAATGACGCGATCCGGCGGTCGCTTGAAAATAACAATGATATTGAAGTTACCCGCGACGATGTGCGGTTTCAGGAAACTCAGGTTCGGTCGCTTTTGGGTGTTTACGATCCGGTATTTACTGTTTCGCCAAATTTTTCACGAAGCAATACTACCGGACAGCCGGCGACCAAAGATTTTCGTGTGAACGGCAATTTTAGTCAGTTTATTCAGAGAGGCGGCGGTAATTATCAGGTTTTTTTAAATAATCAACGAACCGAAAATGCGTTTGCTCAGGCACAGGTCAGCTCCGGCTCAGTATCAAGCGGAAACAGTGCTATTTTTTCGACAAGTCTGGGTGCTAACTTTACACAGCCGCTGGCGCGAAATTTCCGTACTGACAGCAGGCGACACTCAATAAATATCGCAAAAAAACGGCTTGAGCAGACGGATTCTGATTTTCGTCTTAAAGCAACTGTTACTATATCGTCCGTTCAGCGGGCGTATTGGGATTTCGTTTTTGCTCTCCGCAACCAGCAGAATCAGATGGCAAACGTGACGCTCGCGAGAGAAAACCTGCGTCAGATCGAAGCCAAGATCGACGCCGGGGCGGCAGCACCGCTTGAACGGGCTGAAATTGCGACCGAGCTTGCAAATCGCGAGGGCGATCTACTGCTTGCGACGCAGCAGGTCTCGATAGACGAAAATACTCTGAAACAGCTCGTGATCAAAGACCCGCTTTCCACTGAATGGTCTCAGACGTTTGTTCCGACGGATAATCCAGCGTTCAGTCTCGATCCGCTAAGTCTGGACGATTCGTTGAAGGATGCGATGGACAACCGGTTTGAATTACGACGGCTCAAACTTCAACGAGACATTAACGCGCTGGATATTGGCTTTTACAAAAACCAGATCAAGCCTCAGATCGACCTGAATACGACGTTTTCGCTCAACGGACTTTCACGCGGCGCGGCTAATTCGACAATAAATACAAATCTATTGACGAACTCGCAGGATCTGTTTCTTTTCAACAGTCTCAATGCGACCCGGACGCTTCTTGCTCTTCCGGTTCTGGTAAATCCGGCGGTGGTGATACCGCCCGGGCCGTCGTTTCTTTTTGGTGGATTCAATCGATCTTTTGCAAATATTTTCCGTTCGGATGCACCAAATTTCTCGCTCGGCGTTACAATTTCATTCCCGTTTCGTAACCAGACCGCTAAGGCTAATCTTGACGGTGCGAAAGTGCAGGAGCATCAGATCGACGCCCAGACACGCGGCGAGGAACAGACGGTGATCGTCGAGGTAAGGAATGCCGTGCAGGCGGTTGAAACATCCCGACAGCGTGTCTTGACGGCACGTCGGGCGCTGGATAATGCCCAGATACAGCTTGACGGCGAACGAAAACTATACGATGCAGGTCGCTCGACTACTTTCCTTTTACTGCAACGCGAAAACACTTTGACCAACGCAAAAAATGCTGAGATTCGAGCTGAGACGGATTACAACAAAGCTATTGCCGCTCTTCAGCGGACAACGTCAACCGCCTTTCGCGTGAATAACATCCAGATAGATTCGCCGGTAAAAATTAAATAGAAATAGGACCGTCAATGTGTGTTAATCGCAGTGCCGCTAACGCGGCACTTTCAGTTTTCGTTCAAGTCTGCGAAAATTCATACCGTGAAGATTTCGGCAAGCGTGATCGTTTTTAACGAAGAGGAAAATATTGCCGAACTGTGCGAATCGCTTGACTGGGCCGACGAAATTGTGATCGTTGATTCAAGTTCGACCGATCGAACAATCGAGATCGCAAACAAATTCACTGATAAGATATTTCAACACGAATTTACGGGTTATAAGGACAAACATCAGTTTGCCGACGCCCAGACGACAGGTGATTGGATATTTTGGATCGATGCTGACGAAAGGGTTACGCCGGAGCTTCACGATGCTATTACTCGGCTCCGGAGCAGCAATGAAAACGATTTGCCGGATGGATTTCGCATCGCAAGAAAAACATTTTATCTAGGCCGCTGGATAAGGTTTTGCGGCTGGTACCCAGACTATCAGATGCGTTTGTACCGGAAATCGGAGAGCTTTTGGGATGGTGTGTCACCTCACGAAACTGCACGCGTCAAAGGTAAGGTTGAAACTCTGTCTGGTGAACTACAGCATTACACGAAACGCGATCTAAGCGACCACCATCGTGTATTGGAACGATATGCGACGCTTGCCGCGGAGTACAAGGCCGAGCACGGTGAAAAAATTGGGCCTTTATCGATTTTTTTCGGTCCGATAGGTGCATTTTTGCGGACATTTCTCCTTAAACAAGGGTTTCGCGACGGCACGCGCGGCTTGATAATTTCTGTGTTCACTGCCTACGGCGTGTTTCTAAAAACGGCCAAAGTTTGGGAACGGAATAATACTAGAGTTCTTTGAAAAACCCCTACAAATGTGTCGGTTGTTGTCGATTGTAGGGTAAGAGGATTATATAATGGAGGAATGAAAAGCGAACAATT
>JAYVER010000324.1:0-8458 GCA_043748725.1 Chloracidobacterium sp.
AATTTGTCCCTTTTTCTTCGTCTTGTCCTTGCCATTTACATTTCTTTTTAGAACACTCGTATCGATAAATCGCGCACTCTGAACAAATTTAGTTTTACAAAAGATTTGCGAGTTGTTTACAATACTAGTTCTATACTTTGGTTTCTCAAAACAGTGTAAATTGTTTTTCCGATACAAATTGTAGAGATTCATCGGTTGTTATCTTTACGTTTGAAGGGGTTTATTTGACGAGAGCAACACACAACACGACATCTCAGCTACAAGCAGAACACTACAACCGGATAGCTCAGGATTATTCTCGCCATTACGGCGATAAATACAGTCAGGAATATAGAAACCAGTTTATTAACCGGCATTTATTTGATGGGATCGAGCTGAAAGGTTTGAAAGTCCTCGAGGCTATGTGCGGATCGGGCGAAACGACCGGCTATCTGCTCGATCGCGGAGCTGATGTAACGGGGCTTGATGTTTCCAATTCGGAGATAGAGAAATTTCTGACTCGCTGGCCTTTGGCCAAAGGTGCGTGCGGCTCGATCTTTGCGACAAATTATGAGGACGAATCATTTGATTGCGTCGTAGTCGTCGGCGGACTGCACCATCTGCACCCGCACTTATCAGATGCGGTGCGCGAGATGCTCAGGATATTAAAAAAAGGTGGTTATTTGTGTTTTGCCGAACCGCATCAGGGAACGATCGTCGATTCTGTTCGGCGATTATGGTACAGACACGACGAGCTGTTTGCGTCTAACGAAGAGGCGATCGATCTAAAGCAGCTAAAAGCCGAGTTTAGCGAAATGTTTGAACAGCCCGATGAGATATTTTCGGGGAATATAGGATATTTGTTTGTTCTAAACTCAATGGTGTTCCGCATACCGGTTGCGATCAAAAAGGTCTATTCACCGCTGCTATTGCGTTTGGAGGCATTCATCGAAAAATTTCAGGGCCCAAAATTTTCTTGTATGACCGTTGCTCAATGGCGAAAGCGATCTTAACCACGTCTAAATTCCAACTGCGGAAATGCTGCTCGATCTTTCCCCTCTAAAAGTCTCACGCGATTATCGTCTGCTGTTTTTCGGACAGTTGGTGTCATTTTTCGGCTCGATGATGACATTTATCGTCGTGCCGTGGCAGATGTACCAGCTAACGCGGTCGTCTGCCATGGTCGGGTATATTTCGCTCGCCGAATTCGTGCCGATGGTGTGCCTTGCATTTGTCGGTGGAGCGCTTGCGGATTTTCTCGACAAGCGAAAAATGCTACGGTTTACCGAGGTCGGACAGACGATAGTAACAGCGATATTGTTGGGGAATTCGCTGCTGCCGCAGCCGCAGATATGGATTTTATTCGTCGCCGTCGCTTTGCACGCGGGTCTCGCGGCATTGCAGCGGCCGGCGTTCGAATCTTTTATCCAAAAAGTAATTCCGGCCGAAATGATGTCCGCCGTGATGGCTCTAAATTCGATCCGCTTTAGTGTAGGGATGATCGTCGGGCCGGCGATAGCGGGCATTATCGCGACACAGCTCAGCCCGTCGGTGGCGTATTCTATCGATCTGGTTTCGTTTGCGGCATCGTTGATCGCGGTCTTTATGCTGCGGGCGGTTCCGTCACCGGAGAACGCCGAAAAACCGAGCTTTCAAGGGATCAAAAAGGCATGGAAATACGCTTTCAGCCGTCAGGAATTGGTCGGAACATACTTCATCGACATCGCCGCGATGTTTTTTGCTTTCCCGCAAGCATTATATCCGGCTCTGGCTGTGATCTACGGAGCCAAATATGTCGGTTTCTTTCCGGCGGCGATCGCGGTCGGTGCTTTGACGGCGAGTCTGACTTCCGGCTGGACAAAAAATATCCATCGTCATGGTCTGATGGTTACCATAGCGGCTGTTTTGTGGGGTGTTGCCATCGTTTTATTTGGTTTTATGGACAGCATCGTACCCGCGCTAATTTTCCTCGGAGCGGCCGGATTTTTCGATATGATCTCCGGTATTTTTCGCGGTGCGATATGGAACCAGACGATCCCGAATTTCATTCGCGGCCGCATGGCCAGCATTGAAATGATGAGCTATCTCACCGGCCCGATGCTCGGTAGTGCTAAAATGGGGCTTGTCGCTGAATTTTACGGCGTCAAAACCGCGTTAATCTCAGGCGGGGCTCTGTGTATCGTCGCCGTCGTGGGGGCAGCGTTGTTTCTGCCAAAATTCGCCACCTACGACGGCCGCGAAGGTATCAAGCAGCGGGAAATCGAGGAAGCCGAACGCACTGAAATGTCGCGTGTTTCTGAGGCTGAGTTTTAATTATGGCAATTGTACGTAAACGTCAGATCGAAAACCTCGAACAACTGAGCGGCGAGGAATTGCAGGCTTTCCTCAATTCACTTCCCGCCAGGCAGGATACGATCAGTGATCTCATCGACTACGTTGAGGATGAATTATACGATTCCGAATGTAACGACAGTCTCCAGCATGCGATGCGGTTCATGATGGAAAAGCATCTCAATTTTGGTAAGATAACGAGTTGGCTGAATGAAAACGGCGGTTACTGCGACTGCAAAGTGTTAGCCGAGATCGCCCCGAACTGGCGTGCGAAGTTTGGCGACGACTAGCTTTTCGTCTTCAGCATTTCTTTCAGATATTTTCCCGTAAAAGATTGCTCATTTTTCGCCACGTCTTCCGGCGTTCCTATGGCAACGATCTCACCCCCGCCGACTCCGCCTTCGGGTCCGAGGTCTATCACCCAATCGGCGGTTTTGATGACGTCCATATTATGCTCGATGACGATGATGCTGCCGCCGTTGTCGATGAGGGCGCGAAACGCGGCGAGGAGCTTGTTGATGTCGTCGAAATGCAGGCCGGTCGTTGGCTCGTCGAAGATGAAGAGCGTTTTTGATTTCGTTTTTTGGGCCAGGTGTGAAGCCAATTTAACACGCTGGGCCTCACCGCCCGACAGCGTTGTGGCGGACTGGCCGAGCCGTAGATAACCGAGGCCCACTGCGTCGAGCACCTTCAAACGCGAGATCAGCTTCGGCACGTCCTTAAAGAACAGGATCGCTTCGCGGATCGTCATTTGCAGCGTTTCATGGATGTTTTTGCCCTTGTATTTGACGTCGAGAATATCCTGTTTGAAACGCATTCCGCGGCAGTCTTCGCAGGTCAGTTCGACATCGGCGAGGAACTGCATTTCTATCGTCACTGTACCGCTGCCCTGACAGATTTCGCAGCGGCCGCCGGGGACGTTGAACGAAAAATGCGAGGCGTTATAGCCTTTTGTTTTTGCAAGATTTGTCCCGGCAAAAACCTCGCGGATCGCGTCGTAGGCTTTGATATACGTGACCGGATTCGAACGCGGCGTGCGGCCGATAGGCGATTGGTCGACGAGGATCACGTCATCGACCTGGTCGTAGCCTTTGATCTCCTTAAAAAATCCGACGTGCGAATTCCATTCGCCGCGTTTCTTTTTCAGCCCGGCGTAGAGAATGTCGTGGACGAGCGTCGATTTGCCCGAGCCGGAAACGCCCGTTACGGCGACGAGCATATCGAGCGGGATCGCGACCGAAATGTCTTTCAGATTATGCTCGCGGGCACCGATTATTTCGATCTTTCGTTTTGTGACTGCACGGCGTTGTTTCGGTATTTTGATCTCGGCGTCACCACGCAGATATTTCGCCGTGAGTGAAGTCTCACTTTTCAGTAACGCCGCAAAATTGCCTTCAAAAACAAGCTCACCGCCAAATTCACCGGCATGAATACCTATATCGACGATGTGGTCGGCGGCACGCATAGTTTCTTCGTCGTGCTCGACGACGAGAACGGTGTTGCCGATGTCACGGAGGTTTTCGAGAATTTTGATAAGCCGGGCGTTGTCGCGGGGATGCAGCCCGATGCTCGGTTCGTCGAGGACGTAGAGCGTTCCGACAAGCAGCGATCCGAGATTGGTCGCGAGCTGTATTCGCTGCGCCTCTCCGCCCGAAAGCGTTGCCGCGAGACGACTGAGCGTCAGGTAATCGAGGCCAACCTCGACTAAGAATTTTAGGCGACGCCGAATTTCGTCCAACAGCTTGTCGGCGATTTTCGTGCGTTCCTCGCTCATTTCAAGCTTCTCAAAAAATTCAAACGCATCCGCAATCGACATCGCGACGATCTCCGGCAGCGAAAGCATGCCGATCTTAACGTCGCGGGCCGCCTGTCGCAGACGCTGGCCGTTGCAGTCTGGACAGGTCGTATAGCCTCGATATTTGGCGAGAAAGACCCGAACGTGGAGCTTGTATTTTTTTGTTTCGAGCCACTGAAAAAATCCTTTCAGCCCGCGCCACCCTTCGTCGCCGTAGATGATGCAATTTTGCTGAAAATCCGGCAGGTCGGCGAACGGTACCTTCATGTCGATGTTCGCGGATTCGGCATAGCGGACAAGTTCCTTTTGCGCCCAGGCATGCGTAGGCCGTGTGAACGGCTCGATCGCCCCGTCTTTCAACGAGATCAACGGATTCGGAATTACAAGTCCATAATCGATGCCGATCGTATTTCCAAAACCCTGACACATCGGGCACGCTCCGAATGGCGAATTAAAACTGAAAAGATGGGGCTCCGGCTCCTCGTAACGCGTGCCGTCGTATTTACAGATGAAGCGGTCGGAAAACTTGAGTTCCGAGTTTGGAGTTCCAGCTTTAGATAGCCTTTGTTGTTGGGAAGAGCCAGCTAAAGCTGGAACTCCAAACTCGGAACTTATCACCGCGGCGTGGCCTTCGCGAAAGCAGATCTCGAGCGAATCGACAAGGCGCTGTCTCATATCCTTATCGGCTTTCAATCGGTCGATCAGCACGTAGGTGTTATCAAAATTATCGAATTTGTAATCTTCCGGTTTTTGCAGTTCGAGCATCTCGCCGTCGCGATACAGCCGCGAAAATCCCTGTTGAAGCAGTGATATCAAAAATGCCGTTGTACTGAGATCAGCGGACTTTGTGGTTCGACTTGTCTTGGTTTTCTTCGCGGTTTTTACGATTTGACGCGAAACTTCCTCTTGTATAGGAAACAGTACGTAAAACCTTGTTCCCTCGGCCAGCTCCGCAAGAATTTCATCTGCCGCTGATTCGGGCGAGTCCTTTTTCACCTCACGACCGCAGACATGACAGATCGTTTGCCCGGCACGAGCATAGAGCAGCCTTAAGTAATCGTATATCTCCGTCTGCGTCGCAACGGTGGAACGCGGGTTTTTGGTTGCGTTTTTTTGGCGGATCGCTATCGCCGGCGAGATGCCGATGATCTCGTCAACGTCCGGTTTGTCCATTCGCTCGAGAAATTGCCGTGCGTAGGCTGACAGCGACTCGACATAGCGGCGTTGCCCCTCGGCGTAAAGAGTGTCAAAGGCCAGCGACGATTTGCCCGAACCCGAAACACCGGTGATGACCGTCAGCCTATTGACCGGCAGCGATACCGAGATGTTTTTGAGGTTGTGAACGCGGGCTCCTCGTACCTCGATCTGTTCCTCTTTTGTTTTCGCAGCCAGCATAGACGTAAATCCCTCACAACGGGCAAAACTTTATTCTACCAAATCTGATTTTCGCGTACAAAACGGGAATAATTACGGCGGCAAACGTAATATAATCAGCGTATGAATATATTATTTGCCGTCTTTGCAATCACCGCTACGATCTTCTTTCCAGGTTGTGGGTCACCGAACGTATCTGCGACGAATACGGACAACCAATCTTTTTCTGCACCGATTACTGGTACTAAAACACCAGTTTTGGTCGAGCTGTTCACTTCTGAAGGCTGTTCAAGCTGCCCGCCGGCCGACCGTTTATTGACCACGCTTGATAAGGAACAGCCGGTTGACGGCGCCGAGGTGATAACTCTCGGATTTCATGTCGATTATTGGGATCACGGCGGCTGGCGTGACAGGTTTTCGTCGGCCGATTACACCAGGCGGCAGGAAGATTACGGCAGACATTTCGGCAGTGGGAGCTACACCCCGGAAGCGGTTATTGACGGAACCATAGAAGCTGTCGGAAACAACCGGACGACGGTAAGAGATGCGATCATCTCACGCACCTCATTACCGAAAGCTGCGATCACGGCGGAGATCGTCGGCGATAAAATGCGGATCAATGTTTCGGACATTCCGGCCACGCAGTCCTCGACCGTTTATATAGTCGCGGCCGAAAACGGTTTGGTTTCAAGTGTGAGCGGCGGTGAAAACTCGGGCAGCCAACTCTCGCATGTCTCGGTTGTGCGAGAGATGCGTGCAATTGGCAAGATTGACGCGGGACAGACCGTCGCCAAGTTCGAAGCTCCAATGCTGTCGAATTCCGGCTGGAAGGCCGCAAATTTACGCTACGTCATACTCGTTCAGGAAAATTCAACGTTTCGGGTGATCGGCGTGAAGAGAATCTCACGACCCTAGTGCTCTGTAACATAAGTTCAAGAAGGTTTGGCCACGAATTAAACGAATAGCACTAATAATTTTCTTTTTATTTGTGTCATTAGTGTAATTCGTGGCTAAATTCATTTCTTCAAAAATTTAGGTTACGCAGCACTAGGTTACCATCGGGTATCGTAGGAGCTGAAGTTTTCTCGCCAATTGTCGGTTTCGTCGTAAGCAAGGATCGGGATCGTACCCTGCATCAGTAATTCGCAGTCCAGATCCCGTCTGAGCCGGTAAGTGCGTCCTGAGGGCGAGCAGACGGTCAACACTACGCGTTCTTCGACGATCTTTGACACAGCCGCGAACCGCCAGTCGAGCTTAGAGCGCACGATCAACCGTGCGCCTACCGTGAGTTGCTGCAAGGTTATTTGATCTTTGGCATGTTCCAAGATTTTCGAGACGCTTTATATAAATCCTCGGGCATCTGTACGAGGTACGGATTTTTAGAAGACGCAAGCCAGCCGACGATGCGTTCGAGATTTCGACGCTCCATGGCCGTACAGCCGGCCGTTCCAGTCGAGGCATCTTTCCAAATGTGTAGGAAAATACACGATCCCTTCGCCTTTTCCACCGGAAGCGTGTTGTACGCGACAAACACCCCAAGATCATATGGTGCACCGACCGCGAGCATTTTTTCAGACGATTTCCAGTCGAAATTGCCGACGTGCATGCGGTTGACGATCGTGTTGTAAAAAGATGATTTCACATCGTCAACGCATTCCGTAAATTCGTCCAGCCTGGTGTACGGCAGCTCGACAGCATTAGGCTTTGAACCTTTGCCGAAAGATGCCGTTAGCGGGAAAAGTCCGGCCGGTGAATTGCCGTCGCCCTCGTGCTTAACCTTTGTCGCGGCGGAAAAGTTTGCCAATTCCCCGCCCCAGGCGAGGCCGTTTCGCCCTAAAACGACGGGGAAACTGTCGCCGACGGCTTTCCAGTCGGAACCTTCGTTCTTTCGCTCAAAAAGCCGCGCCGTGCCTGAGATCGTGTTCCAGTCTTTCGCGGTCACGACGACAGCTTGCAGCGATTTGGAAAAGGGCATGTTGACCGCGACCGGCTCCGGTCGTTTCACTTGAGCCAGCGACGCCGCGACAAATAGAATAGTTAATAGAAAGGCAGATACAAGTTTCATCCTAATTCTCAAATACCGAATCGCTCACCGCCGAGCCTTTGGCGACCGCATACAGCCGCAATCCGACCGTTATCATAATCAGCGAAATGCCGATCCATACGAAGACCCACAAAAATCCTGGTATTCCGGTCGCCGCCGCCATGTTTGCCGCGTCGGTGGTTTGGTTAGTCGTCGTCGAAATAAAGAAAAGGTCTTTCAGGCTAAAGAAAGCATTGAGCAGACATTGAATGGCTAAAAATGCGAGGGCGAAATTTGCCCATTTCAAGCTCGCAAATTTCGCGATCGCGGCCAGCCCGGCGGTTAAGACAACTCCCGAAAGCACCGTAAAAACAACGCTGCCAAATGTGACGTTCGCGAGCAAATTCCAAAATGGAGCCAAAAATCCAAATACCAAAGTCATCAAGCCGACAAATCCCGCCGAGACATACAACCCGAGCCGCGACGAAAATCCGTAACGCACCCAGACGAGCAGCATCGTGCCAAACGCCGTCGCACCCAAATATCCGGCGCTCGAGATCAGCAGCTGCGAAAATCCGGATGCCTGCGACCAAACCACGCCGCTCGCATCCGGCGAAACGGTCAGGCTCATTACCCGATTTCCGGTGATAAGCGTCGCGAGCACATGGCTGCCTTCGTGAACAAACGTCGCGAAAAGCTGCAGCGGATAAACGATATACCCGACCAGCGGCAGATACCACGAAACCACCCACAGCGCGACGCTGATAAGCGTGGCCGTTATCAATAAAATTACCTGAGGTCTGGCGTCTTCGGCGAGCTTGTATTTCATATTGGCTAAACTCCTTTGATCTTCCTACAAGCGAATACGTCTATTCTAACTGAAAGTTCAACTAATGCGGAAGCCCGCGCGTAAGCAAGGGCGTAATCCGACCGTAGAATGTTACGCCCTTGCTCAC
>JAYVER010000325.1:0-3218 GCA_043748725.1 Chloracidobacterium sp.
GTTTTAGCGTCGTAGCTCCGTGCCGCACTTTTGACCTTTTCGGCCTCGATACTACGCCAATCGGTCTGTTCCAGACGCTCGACCGCGCGGGTGATAGTCTGTGCAAGGCGTGACCGCTCGACAGGTTTCAGCAGATAATCGACCGCGTTGACCTCAAAGGCCTGGACGGCGTATTCGTCGTGAGCGGTGACGAATGCGATGAGCGGCATCTGCGATTTGCGGAGCAGTTTGACCGCGTCGAGCCCCGAAACCTCGGGCATTTTCAGGTCGAGAATTGCTAGGTCTGGTTTGACGCGTTTGATAACCTCGACCGCGTCGGAGCCGTTCTCGGCTTCGCCGACGATCTCTACGAGATCGAATTCGCGAAGGATCGATTTCAGAAATTCGCGTGCCGGACGCTCGTCATCGGCGATCATTACCCGGAGCTTGTTCATAATCTTTAGATCGCGAAACAACGGATTAACGCAGATTTACGCAGATTCTTATTTTTTCGGTGTTCCGCGTAAATCTGTGTTAATCCGTTGTTCCATCTATTGTCTTTATCGGTAGATCGAAGGCGGCTTCGGTGCCTTTGCCGTTTTTGATCTCAAGCGTTAAATGCGCTTTTTTTCCATAATACGAGTCAAGGCGCTCGCGGATGTTTCGCATTCCGACGCCGCCGGAATCGGTTGTTTTTTTGCCATTTTCCCCTGCACCGGAATCCCAAACCGACACGTGCAGCAGCGAGTCGCCGTTTTGTTGCCCGACGCTGGCCGAGATGCGTATCTCACCGCCGTTTTTGTTTTCCGAAATGCCGTGTTTGATGGCGTTTTCGACTAACGGCTGAAGAATCAGGGACGGCACCTTAATGTTTCGCAAGTTGGCCGGAACATCGATGCCGACGCTAAGCTTTTCTTCGAATCTCGCACGTTCAATATCGAGATAGCTCTCCACAAGCTCGATCTCATCGCCCAATGTCGAAAATTCGCCGGTGGATTTTAGCACGCCGCGCAAGAGCTGCGTCAGCCGCAGCAACGTGTCGTACGCTTTGTCGGGCGAAGTTTTT
Organism: Chloracidobacterium sp.; assembly: GCA_043748725.1. Classification (GTDB taxonomy): domain Bacteria; phylum Acidobacteriota; class Blastocatellia; order Pyrinomonadales; family Pyrinomonadaceae; genus OLB17. The sequence continues at coordinate 1,046 of JAYVER010000325.1, forward strand.
ATCAGATAACCGAGTGTCGTAAGTGTGTTAAAAAGGAAATGCGGATTGATCTGCGAACGCAGAGCGGTTAATTGAGCCTCGGTCGCGAGCTTGGCGAACTCCTGTTCGCGAAATTTTTGCTCATATCGTTCGTGGCTGACGCGCAAGACGTCGATCCGCCGGGCGGTCACGAGCGAGACGCCTTCAAGCATGGCGATCTCATCGGAAAGAAGGCGGCGCCCGCCGAAAAACGCGCTGAGGGTCACCGTGTACTGGGGCAATTCGGCCGTCGTCACGCGAAACCGTGCATAATCCGCAGTAAAATTAACGGCCGGAAAATTGGTTCGGGTTTCTGCCTCGCCGCTTTCTTCCCAGACTGCCATTTTGGCCGTCAATGCCGTAGAGAGGCGATCGCAGATCGCGGTCAACACGTCGTTGACGGATTCTTTTGTTTCGATCTCTCTCGCGATCTCGATATGCAGCTTCGCATAGTTCGTTCGGTGCAGGAGCACTTTGTCGACAAGCAAAACGGCAAATTTATGTATGGCCGGATAGACAAGCGCGGTCGCGACCCATAGACCGAGGATTATGCCGATAGCCTGTACGTCGTTAGGCCCATGGCTTTTGTGCTGCTGCAAAAGCGGTACGGCAACCGCAACATAAAGTCCGAAAGCGACCGCCGTCAACAATATCAGCGAGAGAGCGCGTTTCAGGAAAAGATCGGCGAAGGCGAAGCGGTAATTTTGGTAAAGGATCGTCAGCGCGAGCGGCAATGACGATTGGTGTGCGATCAGCTCGACGTACCATGAGCTGCCTTCGCCCGTCCCGCTCAGATGAAGCGTCGAGACGGCAAACACAAGCAGAGCACTTGCCCAGATCGCTTTTTTCTCAAGAGTTTGGCGAAAATTAAACAGCAAAAGACCGGCGGCGAGAGCCAGTGATCCGAATGTTTGAGTTTGCAGAGCGAGTGCTGACGGCACCGGTGCGTGAACAAACGCGGCTTGAAGATGCAGAACCGCCGCAAACGCGCTCAAGCCGTATGCCGCATACGTAAGCCAATGCGTCCCCGCTTCGTCAGCCTGCGCGGAATGAACCACCACCGAGGGCAGAAAACCAAGCGCCGAAAATCCAATGGCGACGAGGATTGGAGGCAACTCGCCGCCGCCGAAATCCTTTTGCACGTGCGAGTAAAGCTCACTGAGATTCCAAAGCAAACCAAGCGCCGCGGTCGTCAGAAGCAGAAGGTTGAGATTCCCTGCCCGCGACCCGGACGACCTGTGGCGCACGACCATCATCGCCAGCATCGCGTACAAAGCGATGCCGACAGAAAACCCGAGGAGATTGACGAGCAAAGCGGCGTTCAACGGATCCATTCCTCCATAATGCTATTTTACCGATACATCAGCCACAATTCTATCTCAATAGGTTGTTGTTTTGACACAATGGGCGGTAGAATCGCGTCGTATTCTATGAAAACACTCTTCGTTTGCCGCCACGCAAAATCGAGTTGGGCGGACGCCGCTCTTGCAGATTTCGACCGCCCGTTAAATGAGCGCGGCTTCAAAGCGGCCCCTTTTATGGGCGAACTGATGCTCAAAAAAGGGTTTCGTCCCTCAATCATATTATCGTCTCCGGCGGTTCGTGCCCGTGCGACGGCTGAACTTATCAAAACATCCGGTAAGCTCGCAGCGGAGATTCGATTTGACCATCGGATTTACGAAGCGAGTCCGCATAGCCTACGGCAGGTGATTGTCGAGTTGGACGATTCGATATCGTCTGCAATGCTCGTCGGACACAACCCCGGCATCGAGGGCTTTATCAGATATCTAACCGGACAACTCGAACCAATGCCGACCGCCGCTCTCGCGGTGATCATTCTTAATATCGAAAACTGGAGGACCGTCAACGATGGCTCCGGAGAAGTCCAAGAAATTTATCGGCCTAAAGCAGAAATGCGGTAAATCGATGCGAATCTTTTTTGACAGATCTTTCACTTCCAAAAAAATTTAACCTTCTCGTAACATTCCGTTCATACCCAATTAAGCCCCGCCGCATAGACTGTCGCAGATAGTTCAAGAATTCATTACAATTAGATCACTTGAATTCAATTAGTAAGTGCAACTCTTGGGGTTGCCGTTAAAGGGTAAGCTGCAACAGCATCTTCGCTTTTTGATGGTGACATCAAAGAGTTAAC
>JAYVER010000326.1:0-8425 GCA_043748725.1 Chloracidobacterium sp.
CCAGGAAAAAGGGGGAAAGTGAAAAAGTGAAAAAGAAAGATTCGCGTTACGTGGCCCGCAGACTTCTTACATTTTCACTTTTCCCCTTTTTATTCTTCGATATAGACGCGGTTCATCACGACCGGGTCATGCGGTTTGTCTTTGTGATTCCGGTCAACGCCGGCGATCGCATCTACGACGTCCTGGCCCTCGATAACGCGACCGAATTTAGTGTAGCTCGGCGGCAGCCCGTAATCTACGTGCATAATGAAAAATTGCGAGCCGTTGGTGTTCGGCCCTGAATTTGCCATTGCGACCGTACCCTTATCGTAAATCCCTGCGTACAAGGGCGAGGAGCGATTGATCTCGTCATCAAATTTGCCGCCCCAGGCCGATTCGCCCCCGTAGCCTTCGCCAAGCGGGTCACCCCCTTGGATCATGAAATTCGGTATAACGCGGTGAAAAATAACGCCGTCGTAATAATTCTTATCCGCAAGAAGTCGAAAATTTTCCGTAGTTTTCGGGGCGTCCTCTTCGAGGAGCTCAAATTTGATCATTCCCTTGTTTGTTTCTAAAACCGCAATTCTATTTCCCACTAAATATTCTCCTGATTCAAGATAAACCTTTCGATAGCGAACGCTACGCCGCCCTCGTCATTACTTAAAGTTGTATAAAATTTCGGCCGTTCAAGCAAACGCTGGTCGGCGTTTCCCATCACGACCGCCGTTCCAGCGTATTCGAGCATCTCAAGATCGTTAAAATTGTCGCCGACTGCCATTACATTTTCGGGTGTAAGGCCGTTGATCTCGGCAAGTTTGGCCACGCCGTGACCTTTTGAAGCATCGGGCGGCAGAATGTCGATGAGCGTAAAATCCAACTGTGGATATATCGTCGGCAAGATCGTTACCGTATTACCAAGCTCGCGGGCTAGTATCGACAGCATCGCGCTCATTGCCGCGCACGAACCGGAGAACGAGATGTGAACTACATCCTGCTCATGCAGAATATCCTCAAGTTTTTGAACATGTGCGACGCCCTGCCGCCCGGCTTCACCGCCATGAAGGCCCTCCGACCAGCGAAGATATTTTTTTAAGGGCAGATTATCGTCAGAGACACGGTCGTAGAGCAGTGTGCCATGCCCGTGAGGATCGGTGCTTACTAAGGCGTCGCCACCGTAATCTTTCCCCACACTGACGATCTCGATACTCGCGCTCTTCGAAAGCAGGGAACAAGCCACGGTTTCTTCGGTATCCGCATACTTGAGCAATGCTCCGTTGTGCGTTATGAGCGGTGCATTCAACCCCAGATCGATCCCAACCGGCTGAGCGTCCCGAAACCGCCGCCCGGTCGCGATTGTAACTAGAACGCCTTTTGCCTCAGCCGCGCGAATAGCCGCACGATTCGCGTCGGGTATTTCACCCCGCGAATTTAACGTTGTGCCGTCGATATCGAGGGCGAGGAGTTTGATCATTCGGTTGTCTCACAAACTCGCGCGGAAAAATAAAGCGCGACGGAACTCAGAATGATCAGTAAAAGTAGGAGTGAGGTTGCAGTCCAATCAAACCAAGACGCTCGGCGTATTGCTCGTAAACATGGGTGACCCTCCGGACACATGTCCCCTCCGAAAAACCCGGTTCCCAATCGAGCGTATGTTGAAAAAACACTTAGGAAAAAATACGTAAGGGCCAAAGCGAAAACCCAGTAATACTTCCTGGCGACAAGCACGGCCCCCAGAAGAAAAAATGACATTACGTGGTAGCGGCCAACAGTATATTGCGGAACACCATCATTCGAAAACCCTTGCGTGGCCTTGGGCCAGGTAAGGAACTCATATTCAGATAATCCGAACTGGATAGTGAAAACTATACAAAGTAGGGACGCAGCGATGATGAGACTGTTCTGTAAAATTCGCATCATTACTCCGAATTCGACTCCTCGGCTCGCTTTTCTTGCCGCTGCTCCTCGAGCCATCTCTGGTATTTCGCTTTACCTTTTTCGAACTCACCCGCTGACGAATAGAACCAATGCGAGCCGTCATTTAGCTCGACGTTGCGGACGTAGAATAAATAATCGTTCGGCGTCGGATTTAATGCAGCTCTTATCGAGCTTTCCGATACGGACGAGATCGGGCCGGGCGGGATACCGGTTTTAATGCGGGTGTTGTAGGGCGAATCAACTTTCAGATCACTTTCGTGAATAGTGCCGTTCCAACGCCCAAGCATTTTGGCGATGTAAACATTGGTCTGGTCTATGCCGAGCGGGATGTTTTTGGATAAACGGTTGTTAATGATGCCGGCGACTATTGGACGTTCGATTTCGACGCCGGTTTCTGTCTCTATCAGTGAAGCGATGGTGACTATCTCGTGCGGTGTTCGGCCGACGGCTTTTGCCGCATCGCTCCATTCCGGCTTCCAGATTTTTTTGAATTGCTCGACCATTGTTTTGATGATCTCCGTCGGTTTTACGTCGCGGGGAAAATTATATGTGCTCGGGTACATATAACCTTCGAGATTTTTCGCGGTCGGCGCAATATCCTTGATCAGCGTTACATCGTCCATCAGAGCGAGTGTCGCCTTATCATCCATCGGCGGATTTTGCGGAAATTTCTCGACGATGCGTTTTGCGATATCAAAGCGTGTAAACCCTTCCGGTATCGTCAGTTTCACGGTCCGATCCTCTCCTTTTTCAAGCATTTTCAGAACTTGGATTGTCGATATTGGAGTGGGAAATTGATATTCACCTGCCTGAAGTTTGCTGGCGTCGCCGAGCGTCCGCAGATAGATCATCGTTGTTGTTTCGCTCGAAATAATGCCATCTACAGCTAATTTAGCGACGATCTCACGGGGGGTCGTGCCTTTTTCGATCTTTATGTATTCGTTGGCTTTAGTGTGTTCATGCGGAGCATTGACCGAATCGTAGATCCAATATGAAAACCCACAGACAGCTAAAACCGCGAGTAGCAGGAGAGCAAATATGATCTTTACAAATTTCATACCTTAACACCAAAATATCCACGAAAGCCGCCATTGGCGCAAATTCGTGGATATTACGACAAAACGAAACTCAACATTATTTCTGCGCCAGATATTTCTCGACCGCCAAGGTAACGGCGTCGCCTTCCGGCGTGTCTTTCGAGCCAAACCGGGCCACCACTTTGCCGCTGCGGTCGAGCAGGAACTTATTGAAATTCCACGAGATATCGCCCGCAAATTCCGGGTCGCTCACCTTATTGGTCAAAAACGTATACAAAGGATGCTGGTCGTTGCCCTTGACCGAAATCTTGGCGAACATCGGAAATGTTACGTGGTATTTCGACGAGCAAAACTCCTTGATCTCGGCTTCTGAACCCGGCTCCTGACTCATAAAGTTGTTCGCAGGGAAGCCGAGTATGACAAAGCCTCGATCCTTGTTCCTGGCAAATAGAGCCTGCAAACCCTCGTATTGCGGAGTATATCCACACTTGCTCGCGACATTTACTATCATGACGACCTTGCCCGTGTAGGCGCCGAGCTTGACGTCTTTGCCGTCAATGTCGCGCATCGTAAATTCCAGAGCAGATTTCTCCGTCGGCGTCGTCGCTGGCGACGGAATTAAAATAAAGCCAAATTTATAAGCGGCTCCGGCGACAGCAACAGCGGCCAACACCAAAATAGCGATGATTGCTTTCAAAATAATTTATTTCTCCAATTCTCTCGGGGTTCGCGGCGGTTTCGACAACTCGGGACTCGTGTCACCCGCCCCCGAAAAGACTTCCTTGATAGCTCCGATGCTCGACAGCAACGTTGACGTTTCCATCGGCATAAACACGACCTTTGAATTCTGGCTGCGCGTCATGTCGCGCAAAGATTCGATGTATCGCGATGTGATCAGATATTGAGTGGTCTGCTCGGCGCTGCCGACGATCTGCGATATTTGTGCAATCGCTTGAGCGTCGGCACCGGCCGATTTTAGCCGGGCCTGTGCAGCTCCGTCGGCTTGCAGGATCGCGGATTCGCGTTCGCCCTCGGCACGTGTGATCGAGGCCTGTTTTTCGCCCTCGGCACGAGCAATTGCGGCTTGCTTTTCGCCCTCTGCTTGCAAAACGAGAGCACGGCGATTCCGCTCGGCGGTCATCTGCTTCTCCATCGTGATACGGACGTCCTCAGGCGGCGTGATGTTTTTGATATCGACGCGCGTCACCTTGACGCCCCATTTGTCGGTCGCTTCGTCGAGGATCATACGCAGCTCGTTGTTGACCTGTTCGCGTGACGACAGCGTGTGGTCGAGATCGAGTTTGCCGATAACCGAGCGCATCCCCGTAAACGTCAACTGCACGATCGAACCGACAAGATCGTTGACCTCATACGTCCCCTTTATCGGGTCGGTGATTTGCCAGTAGATGACCGAATCGACACTCAGCATCACGTTGTCGCGGCTAATGACGGACTGCGGCGGCAGATCGATGAATTGCTCACGAAGATCGATGTACGTCGTGCCGGGCCGCACATTTGTCCAATATACCGCCCGCGGTGCCTCGAAAAACGGCACGATGATGTTGAGCCCGCTCGCCGCGACGCGATGAAAGCGTCCGAGCCGTTCGATCAGCAGCACGCTCGACTGCGGAACGATCTTGATCGTTTTCCACGCAATGGTCAAAAGCGCGATACCCAAAAACAGCAGAAAAATTGCACCGACGCCAAAATATTCCATGTTCTCCTCCGTATCCTGTTCAATGCCAATATATCACAATCTGTGTCAGTAGCCCGACCGTGAGGGAGGGCTCAGAGTCCAACCGTGCGAGAGGCCCGCGCTCACGCTTGGGCTACTGACACCCGTTGCCTTATAATCATCTGCAAGCTATGACGGTCAAATTATCCGATATCGAAGACGCCCGCCGCGTGCTGCGTGACATCATTCTGGCCACTCCAATGATCTCGGACGCCCGTTTGTCGCGGGAGATCGGTGCCAACGCACATCTCAAAGCGGAATCGCTGCAAAAGAGCGGCTCGTTCAAGATACGTGGTGCTTATAATAAAATTTCGCGTCTCACGGACGACGAAAAGAAACGCGGCGTCATCGCGGCCTCTGCCGGTAACCACGCGCAGGGTGTAGCTCTCGCCGCCACGCTCCTCAACATCAAATCGACGATCGCTTTGCCCGAATTTGCTCCGCTAACAAAGATCATTGCGACCAAGAATTTCGGGGGCGAGGTCATTCTGCACGGCAATACGTTCGACGAAGCCGTGGCGTATTCGCGGGAATTGCAGAAGAAACACGGCTACACGTATGTCCATGCGTTTGATGACGAACTTGTCATCGCGGGACAGGGAACCATCGGCCTCGAAATGATTGAGGCGTTGCCCGATCTGACAACTGTAATCGTGCCAATCGGTGGCGGCGGCCTTATTTCAGGCATCGCTACGGCAGTTAAATCATTGAAACCAAATGCCCGCGTTATCGGCGTGCAGGCTGAGAACGCCGCGTGGGTCAACCCGAGCCTCAAAGCCGGCCACGCCGTCATGGCCGAGATGGGCCAGACCATCGCCGACGGTATTGCGGTAAAAAGCCCTGGCAAACTGACGCTGCCGATCATCCGGGAATATGTCGATGAGGTCGTCGAGGTCAGCGAAGAGGAGATAGCACGGGCGATATTCTTCTGCGTACAAAACAATCGTCTCGTCGTCGAAGGTGCCGGTGCTGCCGGCCTCGCCGCTCTGCTCGCTAAAAAGATCGACTTGTCGCCCGACGACACCGTCTGCGCGCTGCTCTGCGGCGGCAATATCGACGCCAACCTACTCGCCCGCGTGCTCGAACAAGTGCTGGTGCGCCAGGGCCGCTACATCATGCTCAAACTCCTCGTTCTGGACCGTCCGGGAATGCTTGCGACGCTCCTTAACAAGGTTGCTGAGACGCGAGCAAACGTCATCGAGGTATTTCACCGCCGAGCCATGTGGCTCGCCCCTTTGGGACGCGTCGGCATCGAAATGCTCCTCGAGGTCCGCGACAACGACCACGCCCGCGACGTCCAAACCCATCTCGAAGCCGCCGGCTACCACGTCGAACGCGAAGGGCAGGGCGATTGGGAGGAGTAATTGAACTTACCTAACACGGCTAAACCAAGCTAAGATAAAAGTATTGTAAACGTCGACGGCTCGCTGTATATTATGCAGATTAGCGAGGCCGCATGACTTCAAAATGGTAGAATTACTATTGACGATAGTAGATAGTCTAAGATATTCTTTGTTATATGAAAACCCCTTCGTTTACATTGCGAGGTTTTAAGAGTGCCGGAGAGGTCGTTAAATCCGCGTTAGGTGAATTGGAACGTGAAATTATGGGAGAGATCTGGCGGCGCGGCGAAACAAGTGTGCGTGAGATTCACGCGGCTTTTGATGAGCGGGCGGCTTATACGACTTTGATGACGACACTTGACCGCCTGCATAAAAAAGGATTGCTCGAACGGCGCAAAGATGGACGCGCTTTTCTTTATTCGCCGCGTATTACGCGTGAAGAATTTACGCACAGCATCGCCAAAGACATAATTGACGGGCTTTTGGGGAAAACGGACGGCGAAACAAAACCTATTTTAGCTTGTATCGTGGATGCCGTCGGCGAACGCGACAGCGAAATGCTCGACATACTTGAAAAACTTTTGCGGGAAAAACGGAACAAGCTGAAATCAGAAAAGTAAAACGATATGTATGACCTTTTGGGGATTTGCCTAGCCCTTGCCGCATTACTCACCGTCAATGCTCTCGCATCCGGTTTGGCTACAGCCGTCTGGCGATTCGCATCGCGTTTTACAAAAAATTGGAGTGCTGCGACTCGCGCCCGTTTCATTTTTATTTTACGTACGTTTCCGGCGACGGCGGCATTACTCGCGGTCGCTATTTTTCTTATTCCATCATATTTAGCTTTCGAACCTCGTCAAACCGGCGAAACGGTCAGTGTCAAACTCGGCTTGCTAGCGCTTTTCTCGGTAACCGGCATCGTCCTCGCCGTCTGGCGGGGAGTTGCGACATGGCTCGCTACCAAAAAATTAACTGATGACTGGCTGACTAACGCCGAAATCGTTCGTCTCGAAAATTTGCCGCTTGCCGCTTATCGAATAAAACATCAATTCCCGGTGGTTGCGGTTATTGGAGTTTTGCGTCCGAAGTTATTTGTCGCCAATCAAGTTTTTGATTCGCTAAGCACGGAAGAATTAACGGCTGTTGTCGCGCACGAAACGGCACACGTCGCCTCACGCGATAATCTCAAGCGTTGGTTGATGCGAATTTGCCGCGATGTTTTGGTGATTATTCCACCCGCTCGATTGCTCGACAATGATTGGGCGGATGCCATTGAACTGGCGGCGGACGAAAAAGCGACTAGCTATAAAATTGGCTCCACGGCACTGGATTTGGCTCAGGCAATTATTGTCATCGCCCGCCTTGTTCCCGCCGGAACGAAACCAACGATGCCTGCGGGCGCGTCTTTGATTGGCGGTGAAGTCGAAAACGGTGATGCGCTGACGCGTCGCGTCGGGCGATTGGTGCAGCTTGCCGATGAAAATTCCGATAAAGATTGGCGGGATTGGTTTTCAAGCGGCTTTGCCTGGATTTGTTTTGGTCTATTATTTTTGATGATGGCTTTTGCTGCAATGAACTCCGACGCCCTGGTGGCAGTGCACGCTGGGATCGAACGGTTAGTGGCCTTTTTGAGCTAGAATTTTAACGCGGCGGTTTTCCGAGGCGGAACCGTCTTTTTATTCTCCTCAAATACTATCGCCGATAGTAGTAATAGATCGTTTGGTTATGGATAACTTTAATTTTGTCGGACTATCGGCCACTTTCGGCTTGATCGCAACCGGATTCCTTACGGCGAATCTGCTGTTGGGCGTTTTGCTTTCGACTAAATATCAAAGGACTTTGACATGGCAAAAACTGCCGCGCTTTGTCCGTTCAATCAGTCTCTATCAGGTTCACAACTACACAGCTTATATCGCTCTGCTGACGGCTTTCACGCATCCGGTTCTGCTTCTGTTTGACGCAAAAGCCGGTTTCAGAATTCTCAACATAGTCGTGCCATTGATAGGCGCTCCACATCAATATTACGTTTACACGCTTGGCGCTCTCGCTTTTTATGGGCTTTTGACGGCGGTGGTAACTTCGACCGTTTTTGTGCGGAAATTATTTACAAATCGCACATGGAAATTGATTCATTTCATTTCCTACGGCGCGGCGATGCTTTTCATCGTTCATGGGATATGGGCCGACCCGCTGTTGCTCGACAGCCCGGTCCATTTCATCGACGCCGAAAAGATTATGAGCGAGGCCGGATTTATTTTACTCATCGGTGCCGTCATTTTTCGGTTGAGATATGAGAAAAAGAAACGCGATAGCGAAAGATTCTATAGGCTCAAGGTATTGCGGATCATACCTGAGACCGATCCGACGAGCACATTTGTCTTTGAAGAGCGGTTAGA
>JAYVER010000327.1:0-3192 GCA_043748725.1 Chloracidobacterium sp.
TGCGATTTTTTATCTAATATTCATGGCGATTGTCATAATAATAAAAGATTTGATCTTAGGCATTGCTTGAAGCATCCTCCGTGTTCAACCACCCGCTACCGAAGGCGGTTCTGACAAATCCATCAACGCCAATCTCTTGATGATATTTCCCTTCTCAAGATGTTCTTCGACGATCTCGGGCACGTCCTCAGGCTCGACTTGTGCGTACCAAACGCCTTCGGGATAGACGAGTACGGCCGGGCCGATCAAGCAAAAGTCGACCGAGCTGCAATCGGTCAGAACGACCTCGCCCATTGGATTACGTCCCTTTGATACCTTCCCCTGGCGCAACCCCCTGGCTTCGAGTTCATGCACAAACGCCGCTTTGACATCGGCGCTGCCGCGTGCAGAGCAGGATTTGCCGTTGCAGACAAAAACGTGGTGTTTGATGGGAGCTTGGGTGACCGGAGCGAGCTTTTCAAGCTCTTCGCGGTCATCGATGAATTTAGGCTTAGGCATAAACCATATTTTGTCACGAACGCCGCAAAAATCCCACTGGCCATTAGTTGGTTTGTGGTAGAATCACTTCGACATGAGCACCGCTAAAAGATGGCATTAGGAATCATCATCCACATCACGGTCGGCACTGAAAAGCGTACCGAATTTTTCTCTCAGGAACGGATACGCATCGGTTCGGATGAGGCGTCGGATCTCCAAATTCATACGGCGCAAACGGACGGTTCGGCTAACTGGTTTGATCTGGAAAATGCCGACGGCGTTTACCGGATCGTGGATTTTAACCCGTCGCTCGGCCTACAGATCAACGAAAAGCCTATACGGCGGTTTATTGCGATAGCCGACGGCGACGTCATCGGCCTCGACGACCCCGACATTTCATTCTCTTTTTTTTCGCTCGAAACTAAATCGTCGCTCATCACGACCAATCGCGAACAGCCGCATATTTCGCAGTTTATCGAGGATGCGGCTCTCGAATCCGCGACCTCTATTAAACGTGACGACGCAAAGGCTTTTCTGCGGGAATTTGTGCGTGAATTGTCACGCGAGATTTCGATAACTACAAAGCTGATCACGCTGGTGCTCGCGATCGGATTTATCACCGGCATTTTGTATATCGGTTACGCGATCAGCACGGAGCTCCAGCAAAGTCGTAAACAGTCCGAACAGCAGAGCGAGGTCATCAAAAAGCTTGAGGAGAAACTCGGCCAGACAAACGACCAGATCGGCCAGTTGGACAAAACCAACAAGGATATGATGAAGACGGTATCGCTCGCGCCAAATCTGCGTGTGGAATACGGCGGAGCTGTCTGCCTTGTCGTCGGTGTCTATGATCTCGTTGACAAAAAAAGCGGCAAAGTTCTCCGCTACGCCGATCCGCAGGCTCTGAGGCCAAATCCCTATGAACCCACGCAATCCGAAGATCCGGCTCGCCCGGTAAATCCCCCGCAGGTCGGGTTGACGACCGAGGGCAATGGTTCGACTGTCGAATATGATTTTATCGGCACTGGATTTCACGTCGGCGGCGGATACATCGTGACGAATCGCCACGTCGTCCAACCCTGGGAAGAGGACGCTCAGGTCAAACAGATGATGAGAGCCGCAAACGGTCGAGCCCGATTAAAACGGCTCGTCATCTATTTTCCAAATTTCGCACAGCCGTTTCCGCTTAAGGTAAAGCAGTTCGGTACCCGCGAAGATGTCGCCGTCGGCATGATCGATCCGGCAATGCTCCCGTCCGATATTCCCGTGATCCCTCTCGATTTTGATTCGGAATCCGCCGCTATTGGCAAAACTGTCGTCACTATGGGCTACCCGAGCGGTCCCGACCGCCTGCTCGCTATGGTCGACGACGACGAGGCGAAATCGATCAATCAACGGTTCGGCAATTCGCGGCAAAACCTGATCAATTTTCTCGCTCAATCACAGAAGATCGTCCCACTGACCACACAAGGCGCGATCACCGACCTCGACGCCCGACGCATCGTCCACGACGCAAAGACGGCTGAGGGCGGCTCCGGCGCACCGCTCTTTGGGCAAGCCGGTAAGGTGATCGGCGTGAATTTTGGCGTGTTCACTGAAAATACGGCCGCAAACATGGCTGTGCCGGTAAGATTCGCCGTCGATTTATTGCGAAAAGCCGGTTGGAAATCTCCCGAGGAATTGCAAAAAGAAACGGAAAAGCAAACGCAGGTCGCGTCGAATGAGACGAACTCGAATACTGCGGGCACGAGTAAGTCTCAGTGATTCCAAGTAAGACGTGAACTAATTCCCCTCCGCACTTGGCTGATTCCGCGCGTTTATCATTGTCTGTTCGGCCATTAACATCGTCTCGCCGCAATTTTCGTCAGCTTCTCTTGCATCGGCATCGGCACGACGCTTCGGCAGCCAAAATGCAGCGAATAAAGCCAAAACGCACATAGCAGCTCCGACCCAAAATACCGGATGCATCGCCGCCGCCATCGCATCCTGCAATGAGGCAAGAATACCGGACGGAAGACCCGCTTTTGAAGCCGGGTCGATCAGGACGTTCGGATTAGAAGCGAAACTGGTTGCTTGTTCGACCGTCAGGACGTTGTTTTCGCCGGATGCCGCATGTAAAAGCTGGGTCGAAAGCCCGGCGGTTAGAACAGCACCCATCACCGCAACGCCAAACGCACCGCCGATAGCACGCGAAAATTGATTAAGCGATGTGGCGATACCAAGCTGTGAGCGTTCGACAGCCTGCTGAACGGCGATCAATAGCGTAAGCATCGTTAGCCCAAGCCCCGCACCGATCAAAACCAGATACAAATACAACCAGGCGTGCGGCGTTTCGCGTTGAAAAGTCGAAAGCAGAACAAAGCCCGATGTCATCACAACAAATCCGATAATCGTAATCGATCGATATTGAAATTTTAGCAGCAGTCGTCCGCCCACGACCGACATCGACACCCAGCTCAGCATTAGCGGCGTGAGCAGCGATCCGGCTTTGGTCGCCGACATGCCCAATGCACCCTGTGCAAACAATGGAATGAATGAGATCGCTCCAAACATCGCGATGCCGCCGAGAAAACCCGCGACTATCGACGCTGAAACCGTTCGGTTTTTGAAAAGCTTGAACGGAATGATCGGGTCAACCGCTCGTTTTTCAATAACGGCAAAAATCCCGATAAGCAGAAGGCCGCCGACAAGATTAAATAAATTATCAGTGGCAAA
>JAYVER010000328.1:0-3167 GCA_043748725.1 Chloracidobacterium sp.
CTGAGCGGTTCGGGCACCCTATTCGTCTCAACGTTCGGCATGGCTTCGGACAAACCGATCGAGAATTCATTTATCAAATAACGGAGATCACTTTATGCAAAAATTATTATTCTTACGGGCGGGCATGCTCCCGATATACCTAACGGCCATGTCATCGTTGGTCCTGGTCACGGGAGCAACCACCATCGCCCAAACAACCGCTCCAAGCGGTTCGACAAAAGACGGTCAGGCGACCGCCGCGAAAAAAGATGACGGCGTAAAGATCACTTTTGACGAGAAAAATGTGTCAATCATTTACGTCGAATCGAACGGTGAGCGCTATCGCGTCAATTCGGTTACGAAAGCCGTTGAGCGGCTCGCCACGGCAGCGACTCCGGCCCCTGCGGCGGTGGATACTGGCAATGCCGCAGCCAAGAATACCGGCGACGATAAGCTGGACCTTTACGCCTACGAATCAGGTGACGAGCCTTTTGTTTATCGGCTTGTAAATGTTCCGACGCCCAAGAAAGTGCCTAAGGGAACTTGGAATCTGTCGTTTAATCACCGGTTTTCGCAGCCGTTGCGTCCGCTAAGCGAGAGTGCTCCTGCTTTGTTAGGGTTGGACAGCATGTCGACGTCCTCATTCGGCATAACATACGGCATCACGAACAAGCTCTATTTTAGTGGTTCCCGCTCGCCGCTATGCCAAAAGGGTCTCTGCCGAACGATCGAATTGGGCTTCGGCTATCATTTCACCGACCAAAACGAAAAGTCACCGCTCGCCGTCTCGGCTTACGCCAGCGTCGAGGGAAATAATAATTTCAAGGAAGAATATACATACAATATACAGACGATGATCTCGCGGCAGGTTGGAAAACGGGTATTTTTGTTTTTCTCGCCGGCCGTCCATTTTAATTCAAACGGCCAGCACCGCTTCAATCCGCGTCCCGATGACTTTTTTCCGCCGGCGATCGTGGCGGCGACCTTCAAGCTACCGACAAATGGAGCGTCATTCGGTATGGGGGTTCAGGTGCGCATAACACCGTCCGTCTCAGGTATTTTCGAATTCACGCCGCGAACTGGCTTCAAATTGGGTCGGGTCCAACCTCTATTCGACAGCAATTTTAACATCACCGGTTTCAAGAATTTATCGGAGCCGGAGATAGGCTTCGGTTTGCAATACACGATCGGAAAGCACGCATTTGCGCTGACGCTTTCGAATACGCAAACGACGACCACGAGCCGCTACAATTCGAGTAACCTGATCTTATCGCCGAGCCATCTGATCATCGGATTTAATCTGTTCCGGCGATGGTAGAAAATTATCAAATTAGGATTGTGTGTGAGACTGTCTGAAAAGTCGGCCTCTTCTATTTTGTAACCTTGACATTGTTGACGGTGAGCGTCGTGCCGATCGCTCGTTGGAATTCGGAGATGGCCTTGTTGAGATCGGTCTGGGCCTGGATCTCGCGACCGCGGGCGGTGTTTAGGTCGGTTTGGCGTTGGAGAACGAGGTAGAATGTGGTCGTGCCGCCTCGGAATTGTCGCTGTTCGCTGGCGTAAAGTTCTTCGGCGGCGATTCGCGCCTCCGTTGCCGACGCAAGCCGAAACTCCGCCGAGCGAAGTGCCTGCAGACCATTTCGCACCTGGGCTTCGATCACCTGCTCTATCTGGGCACGATTATTTGCAATTTTGTCACGCGTAACGAGTGTCAGTCCGAGGTTTGCCTTTGCAACCCGACTTCCTAGCGGCAGAGATATCTGCACACCGGCACGATAAGTTGGAAAATCCTGCCGAAGCAGATTGCCGAGCGAATCGAAATATCCGCCGACCAGATTGCCGGGCACCGTCGCCGACCCGGACGAATTCGGATTTCGCGTTCCCGCAAGCCCGGCGCTTGTGTAGGAACTTACGAGATCGATTTGCGGCTTTGTCTGGTTCCTGTAGTATTTTTCATTGATTCGGTTGATCTCGGCATTTGTTTCCAACTGCTCGATCTCGGTCCGGTTTTTAATCGCCTCCGTCAATGCGACATCGAGTCCGATGCGAGGCACGACAAGGCCAATTGGCGTGACGGGCGTCAACTGACGCGACCATTCGGCGGCGTTACGATCAGGCAAGACGAGCGTTTTCAGCGTGTTTTCGGCACGGGTTACGCTTTCCTGCGCGATGTAGATGGCTTGTTCAAAGGTCGCTATTTGCGCATTGGCCGCGACGATCTCAATCGGGGCGAGGACGCCTGCAGCCACAAGCCGTTTGTTGCTTTCAAGCTGTTCTTTGGTCTGCTTTAGCGTATCGCTCTGCACTTGTAAATTGCGGAGCGCAAAGGCGAGATCCCAATAGGCCTGCTCGACGCCCGAAACAACGTCCATTGCCTTTTGCCGCAGTTGAGCGTCCGAAAGATCGATATTTTTCTTTGCGATATCGATTTGGCGGCGGTTGTTATCGTACCGGAGCCCGCGCCACAACGGTTGAGTGTAGGAAAATATTAAAGATGCCGGAAATTGTGGATTGAGCGTCGAGTTACGGTTCGTCGTGTTGGTTCGTGACGATGTAAAAAGTGCGTCGTACGAACCGCCAAAACGCGGTACAAATCCGGTCAGTCCCACGTTATTGAAAAACTGCCGCTGCGTAATCGATCCGTTGACCGCTCCGCCAATAGTCGATGCCGTCGGCGTCGTACGGCTCTCATAATATGTCTCGGAATTCAAAAACGGGTCGTAGATACCACGAGCGCCTTTGAGGCCAAAATCGGCGATCCGCGCGTCCTTACGCGATGCGTCGATGTCGTTGTTATTCTTGAGAGCCATCTCAATTGCCTGATCGAGCGTCAGCGATAATTGATTGTCGGGGTTGACGCCGACCCGATCCGCACTTGGCATTGGACGCAGCGGGGTGGCGAATGTCGGGACAACCGGCGGCGGCTCATCGGGTTGTGTCGGTTGCGGCGTCTGACCGTAAAAGTTAAAGACAAGTGCACACACGATCGCCGAGCCAAAAAGCAATCTTGAAAAGTATGTAAAGATTTTTTTACCGGTCCACTGATCCATTAATTGATACTAAGCTGCCCGTTCGGCTCGGCCTCGTCTGTCGCTGGTTTTGATCGCTTAAAAATCGAAAAGATCCGCCCGACACCGTTCGCCATCGATCCCCAAATCGACGTTTCCTGTGCATCGTCAAAGATCGAA
>JAYVER010000329.1:0-3167 GCA_043748725.1 Chloracidobacterium sp.
GACTTACTCGACAGATCTATCCTGCTGCACCTTCCCAGACTTTCCCAGCGTTTCGATGAAACAACTTTTTGGAGTGAATTTGAGGCCGCAAGGCCGCGACTGCTGGGATCGTTACTCGATGCCGTTTCGGTAGCTCTTTCGGAGATCGACGCGGTTACGAAAACGGTGCGGGCTGAGAAAATGGAGTTGCCGCGGCTGGCTGATTTTACGCTATGGGGAATGGCAGCCGAAGCCGGACTTGGATCGGCCCAGGGGCAATTCTTAGATCGTTACCGGGGAAACCGCGAGGCCGTCCATGATCTTGTATTAGACTGCGATCCGTTCGCCGAAGCAATTACTAATTTTATGGACGGTCGCATAGCTGATTCGTGGAAAGGAACGGCGTCGGAGTTATTGGAATTGCTTTCACGGCCGTCGACCAGCAGCAATCCCCTTCACCGGATGAAAGGGTTTCCAATGAATCCGAAATCGGTGGGAAGGCGGCTCCAACTATTAACGCCGAACCTTCGCGAGAAAGGCATTGAGTGTGTTCCGCCTGATCGGAACCACACGAGGGAACGCGGCTGGACGTTGCAGCGAAATGAGAAGTGGAGAAATTCGGAAGTAGAGTAAGTATTTTCTCTTTCCAGATTCTTTAAATAGGAAAACACATGGCGCACATGGAACCGAGCTTGCAAATTATTGAATTGACGGAGGTTACGCCGTTCCATGTCGCATTTATCACATGGAACCACATGGAACCACATGGAACCAATTGGGGCACTGTTCCATGTCGCGTTCCAAGTGAATACGATTGGAAACGCCACATGGCACGGCTTAAGTCTATTGTTTACAACGGCGGTTCCATGTGTTCCATGTGCGCCATGTGATATTCCGGCCAATCTGTGAGCGGTAAAAAAAATGGAAGATCGATCCGACAAATTGAAAGAAATATTTCGTAATGCTCGCCAAGTAGATCAATCACGCCAAAGCGGTTTTTTCGATTCCCTTGAGGCTGCTTTTTCCGCTTTGATTGAAGAGGTGCGGACAGCGGCCAGGGGATCCGACAAATCGTCGCAGGGCCACACGGCTTTGATAGATCGTAAGGAACTTTCCCACCGTCTTGGAATCTCCGAGAGATCAATTAGCGATCTTCAAAACGACGGGATGCCCTGCCTTCGATTTGGTCGGTGCGTCAAATTTGACTACGAAAAAGTTTTAGAGTGGGCGACGAAACGACCAGATCGACGGCGTGGAAAATCGAAGCTGCGTATGGTAGCATAACCCTGCGCACACGCTTAGCAACGGCAATTTGGACAGAGTGAGGCGCAAATGTCAGTTTATCAAATCAGAGGCCATTGGCACTACCGATTCACGATCCGAGGTGTTCGGTATCGTAAGGCAATCCCGGAGGCTCGCACAAAGCGACAGGCGGAGCAGGCAGAACAGAAATTAAGAAACGACGTCTTTGAAAAGAAATGGGGTGAAACCGGCCGGCGTAATTTCGCCGACTTCGTAGAAAATGCTTACACACCGCACGCGAAGGCTCATAAGAAGGGCTTTCACGTTGAGCGTTCTGTTTTGACCGCCCTCATAAAATCCTTTGGCAAACTCCGGCTCGGGGAAATCACGCCTGAAATGGTTGAGAGTTTCCAAACCCAAAGAGCTTCCGAGGTGACTACCCGAAAAGTAATTCGGTCGAGAGCGACGGTAAACCGTGACGTTGCCATTCTGTCCGCGATCTTCAAGCTCGCACTTCGCCGGGCCGAGGTCAAAGAAAACCCAGTTAGCAGAATTCAATATTTCGGCAATCTACCTAAGCGAACGCGGATCTTATCCGACGAAGAAGAAATGATCTTGCTAAATGGCATGAAGGCAGACGTTGACCTTTTCCGCAAAGTGGAATTTCTGCTTTATACGGGCCTTCGGCGAAGTGAAATGTTCAAACTTCAATGGAGAGATATTGATTTTGAAAACAACATCATTACGCTGCGTTCGGAAACAACTAAGACCGCAAAGCCGCGAAGGATCGTAATATTTTCGAACGTCAGAGCTATTCTTGAATCCTTACGGCCAAAGGCCGGAAAAGGCGATCCTGAATCGCTGATTTTCGACGGAACGGCGAACCGGGCTGGGGCTTTCTCATCGCACTTAAAGGAAGTCTGCAATAAGGTAAAGATCGCCGGGATAACTGCCCACTCTCTTCGTCATACATACAGCACTCGCTGCAATCGTTTCCACGTCGATCCTTTTGCTCAACGATCTGCTCTAGGTCACGCGAAGCTATCGCAGACCGCCGACTACACACATCAATCAATAGCTACATTCCGGGGAAACTTTGACGGCTTCGAGGAACACTTAGGACTAAGAAAAGACAAAATTTCCGAATTGTAATAATGCGTACACGCAGACCGCCCGTATTTACTGGCGATTAAATTAATTGGATTTTACAGTTTTACAAAACTCTTACAATTACGGTCGTATCAAACTGCTAAGGTTATTTGTGGGCGTTGAAAACGCCTGAGTCGCAATTTTATTTAATGGGGTTTATATCTTGGAAAACATAATTGAATTTAAGCCGTCGAGGGCCGGGAAGTTAAATTGGAATACGATCATTTTTGTTGCCGCATTTCATTTGGCGGCCGTAGCGGCGCTGTTCACGTTTAGCTGGCAGAATGCATTGGCCGCGTTTATATGTTGGTGGGTAGCCGCGAGTTGGGGTGTCGGCATTGGCTATCACCGTCTGCTCACGCATCGCGGATTTACAACGTCCAAATGGATGACGCGGTTTCTGGCGACCTGCGGTACGTTCGGCCTGCAATCGGGACCGGTCGCATGGGTCACGACACATCGTCTGCACCACGCCCATACCGACACGGACAAAGATCCACACAGCCCGCGCAATGGCGTTTGGTGGTCGCACATCGGCTGGATCTTTCGCGGAACTGCGCAAAATCAATCACAGGCGACCAAACAGCGTTATTCGCCTGATTTAATGAAAGACCCGTATCTCAGATGGCTCGATAATTATTATTACGTTACGACGCTCGTTGTCGCCGCCGGTCTTTTCGCTATCGGCGGTTGGACGATGGTTTTGTGGGCGATAGTTTTTCGGATTACATTGAGCTGGCATTTTACATGGATGGTTAATTCGGTAACCCATTTGTGGGGCTATCGGCGGTTTGATA
>JAYVER010000330.1:0-3166 GCA_043748725.1 Chloracidobacterium sp.
ATATTTACCTCCACAAGATTTTAATCGTTTTCGGGAAATTCGCCAAGATGTTTACGGTCTCAACCTATAAAGCATCCTCGGGAACGGGATCGTCTCGCGGACGTGTTCGATGCCGGCCATCCAGGCGGTGCAGCGTTCGATGCCCATGCCGAATCCGGCGTGCGGGACGCTGCCGTAGCGGCGGAGGTCGAGGTACCATTCGAAGGTTGCCTGGTCGAGTCCATGATTTTTGAGCTGCTCGATCAGATAATCTAGGTTCGACGCTCGTTCGCCGCCGCCGATAATCTCGCCATAGCCTTCGGGGGCGAGCAGGTCGATGCCGAGGGCGCATTCGGGGCGGTCTTTGTCCACCTCGAAGTAAAACCCTTTGATCGCGGCGGGGAAGTGATGAACGAAAACCGGCTTGCCAAACTGGTTTGACAAATATGTCTCGTCCGGAGCACCAAAATCGCCGCCCCACTCAAACCGTCGGACCGCAGGCAGCTTGCCTGCGTCTCCCCCCGTGGACTCGCGGGCAGGCTGCCCGCGTTCCGACGCTCCAAGCTCGCCCTTATCGTACCCTTCTTGCAGTATCTTCACGGCATCATCGTAATGCAGACGTGGGAACGGAGCGTTGATCGCTTCGAGCACGGTCGTGTCTCGTTCGAGCGCCTTGAGTTCTTCCTGACGGTCGGTCAGCACACGCTCTACTATCGACAAAGTAAGGCCTTCGCCGAGGTCCATCATATCTTCGTAACCGGCATAGGCAACCTCGGGCTCGACCATCCAGAATTCAGTCAGATGGCGGCGTGTCTTTGATTTTTCAGCACGAAACGTCGGGCCAAATGCGTAAGATTTGCCAAACGCCGCAGCCGTCGCCTCGTTATAAAGCTGGCCGGATTGCGTCAGATACGCTTTTTCGTCTCCGAAATAATCTACTTCGAATAATGTTGTCGTACCTTCACAAGCCGCCGGCGTGAATATCGGCGTGTCCGCGAGCGTAAAGCCGTTGCCATCAAAATAATCACGCACGGCCTTGATGACCGTGTGCCGAATTTTCAGCACCGCGTGCTGCTTTTTAGAGCGTATCCACAAATGCCGGTTGTCCATCAGGAATTCGGTGCCGTGTTCCTTTGGCGTTATCGGATAGTTGTGGACATTTTGGAGAACTTCGAGAGCCGTCACGTCAAGCTCGACGCCGATCGACGAACGCGTGTCTTCCTTGACCGTGCCGGTTACAATGATCGAGCTTTCCTGACCCACCGAGTCGGCCAGGTCATACAAGGCCTCGTCATTTGGCTTAAATACAACGCCCTGCACGATGCCCGTGCCGTCGCGGAACTGCAAAAACACGAGCTTCCCGCTCGAACGTTTGTTATAGAGCCAACCCTTGAGCGTGACCGATTCGCCGATGTGTTCTTTTAGTTGGTTGATGTAAGTTTGCTTCATTCGTTCGTATTATCTATTGCTCTGCTTCCTCAGCTTATTTAGTGTTTCCATAATCTCAGGCTCTTCTTTTAACTCTATCAATGGAGCTAATTGCCCAGTTATGTATTTCCAATCCAACTTCGCCTGAATCGAAAGAATGCTGTCGATATCAGCCCAATCCTTGAGCCGGTTGGCGAACGCTTTGAAAACGATCAGGTCCTCCGCAGTGCAGGTTTTAAGCGAGATATTAGGTAGAAACTCAAAGTATGATGAGCGCTCCACCGCCAACTCCTCGAAAGACAAGGCTCCAAGTGAAATGTCGATTCCAACTTCGCCAATTCTAATAAGCACGATTCGACGCGGCAGAAAGAAACCTATCGGATCATCGGTGATTCTGGACTCAAACCTGTCGAGGATCGTCCCGATAAACTGCTCTTCCGACCCGATGCCGGTCATGAGCGTCAAATCGGCGTCATTTGTGTTGCGCGGAATTGCCCAACGCTGAAGCGCGATGCCGCCAATAAAACAATATCGCCAGCGTTTCTCCTCAAAAAAATCTTGGATTTCTTTTGCGGCCTCAAGAACTTGCTTCATTCTTTCTCAATTTGGCAAAAAGCCGCTGCATTTCAATGATTCCCGAAGTAGGTTTTGGCGGGTGAGCACGCAACGAAGCCTCTGTAACATCGCTCAGGGAAAGAAGTGTTTCGGCCAGGTTAGACGCGCGATATTCTTTAACGCGAAGCCGCTCCATGATCGGTCCCGTTTCTCGCCAATTGGCGATCCACTCTTTCATTGCAGCGAGTTCCTTTTTAGTCATAAAGTCTATATTTTACCATAAAACCAGCGGGATCCTATCTGAACCTGTTCCCAAACTGAGCGTGCCGGGCCGCTAACGCGAGCGGCCGCGGCTCGATCTGGTTCGGCTGCTCACGCCTTGCCGCTTCGAAGCGCTGGTCCACACGGACCAGTTCTCTGAAATACTCGCTGATCGAACCGTATCCGCCATTGCGGACGCGCGAACGTGCATATTCCTCAAGTGATTTCGGCATCGAGATCGATAGTTTTGTTATCATAATGGTTCTCCTCCCGTGGGACATTTCCTAATATTTCCTACTTATTCGGAATATTTCCGAATTCTTCGCCATCCTTACCACTGTGGGACAGCTCTGGGACAAGTAACTTATTGCAAATAAGAGCTTTATCGGATTTGTACCGTTGTCCCAGCATTTTTAAAAATTTACGTTCCATATCGCGTTCGACAAACAAATGTCCTGTCGACTATTATAGCACATATTTTGCGTATATAGTATTATATTTTACAGATGCAACAGATGGGGCATTGAATTCAAATCATAAGTGCAACATGTTGGTTGAAATGCCCAAACCTCGTTCAAGAATGCGGGTTGCATCTAACAATTCAACTGCCTTTGACGGATTGTTGCGACTGATTTTGATGGCGGCTCGCATTTCCGGCAGGACGGAGATGCTAGTCACGTCTCTGGACTTCCGTTTAGCGATTTCATCGGCAATAGATTGCCCTTGACTCGTTTCACCGCATACAGCCAGAGCAATGCCGCTTAGATTCAGAGCTTCTTCGCCGCGTGATATGGAGAAGGCATCCGCGATTGATTTCTTAGCCTCTTTGCAATTTCCGAAAAAGGAATTCCAGAAAGCAAACTCCGTCTTTGTGTATTCGTTAATAACCAATGGTCTCACTCTTTCTTAACTGGGCCAAGCGTTTCATCCAACCTTTGATGTA
>JAYVER010000331.1:0-3156 GCA_043748725.1 Chloracidobacterium sp.
AACAGAAAACAATGCCCATATCTTTGTAATTACAACAGCCTGCTGCGTTGCGTCTTTTACCGCAATAAAGATCGTATCGTCACCGGCAATCGTTCCGACGATCTCGACGATCTGTCCGCCATCAATACGGACCGTTATGGCCGAGGCCAAACCAGAATCGCATTTGCCGACAATGAGATTATCACCGGCAGTCTCAATCGATCGTAATCCGAATTCCATCGCGGCGGAAGAAACCTTCGGTATTTCATAAACTCCATCGGTTTTCACGACGCCAAGTTCCTCAAGGTCTCGAGATACACTTGCTTGCGTGACGAGGAATCCATGTTGAGCGAGTTTTTTAGCCAGGACATCTTGTTGCCCGATCAGTTCAGAGCGGATCAAATGTAAAATTAAATCTTGACGATCCTTTTTCTGCATATTCAAGACCTATTTATGCACAAGATATGCATAAATACATAATTCAATGTATAATATACATTATTTCAGAACTAAATGCAACTAATATGTCAGTAGCCCGACCGTAAGGAAGGGCCCTCCCTCACGGTCAGGCTACTGAAACAGATTTAGAAAATGGCGAGCTTGATGCGGAGAAATTTCTTGGGATTCTGACGGAAGTCGTAGAGGAGTTTAGTCCCTTCACTCGTAAATTGGTTAACGTTTGAGGCAGTTTGGTTAATGCTGTTGTATAACGTTTCGTCAGTGACGAGTTTACCTATCGTACCTTTTCCGGCCTGCGCATCTGCAAGAATGGCCTCGAGACGAGTGGTAGTTGAGTTAAACCTTTCGATCGCGATCCTCGCGTTCTCGTAGAGTTTGTCATCCTTAAGTAATTTACCCGCGGATCCCTTGCCGTCCTTTAAATCGGTCGTGACGGATTTTACATCGTCGGCGATGTCAGATATCTTGGCTGCGGATTTTCGAAGTTCTTTAACGGCGTCACGCGTTTCATTGTATAACTCATCGTCATTGACTAATTTTCCGGCAGAGCCGCGTCCGGCCTTAATATTGGCGGAAATCGCTTCGAGCTGAGCTACAGTCCTGTTCAGGCTGTCGTAAAGTGCAGGGTCGTTCACCAGTTTTCCGGCGCTGCCCTGCCCTTTATTTATCTTGTCGATCGTTGTCTGGAGACGTGTCATTGTAGCCTTAGTCTCATTCACCGTTGCGTCGAGATTTTTATACAATGATTCATCGTTGACGATGCGGCCAAGCGTACCTTCACCCTGGTTTGCCTTGTTCAAAATTTCATTTGCCGGGACCGCGAGTTTATTGATCTGCATCAAAAGATCATTTCCCGTGGACGTTAGCTGATTGAGCGACATGGCCGAAGTCGATGTCAAAATCGTATTTTCTGCAACCGGCTGGCCTTTTGCCGTGCCGGGAAGGATATTGATCATCTTATCGTTGGCGAGAATCGAAGTTGCGACCAATTGAGCGGTTGAGTCGGTACGGATTAACTCGGAAATCGGCTTTTTATCCAATGTCTGCACCACAAGCATTGTTGCTTCAATGCGCTCGCCCTCAGGAGCGTCCGGCGACAAAAACTTAACATCCTCAACCTTACCGATCGAGACCCCCGCCAATTGAACATCTGCACCGCTGTGAAGCCCATCGGCGCTCGCAAACCGGGACTTAAGCCGCATCTTTTTTTCAAACGGATTAAGATCGCCGCTCGAATTGAGGATCAAAAAACCCAGAACCAGCAGCGCCGCCAGCATAAAAATGCCAACGCGGAGTTCACCGAGATTTAATTTTTGTTTACGGCTCGCCATCTATTTCATTTTCCTCGAAGAAATCGGCGGATATAGGGGTCGTCCGTTTCGCGGATCTGTTCATCCTTGCCGCTAAAAATAATATGACCGTCTCTAAGCATAATAACCGCGGTATTGATTAGGCAAAGCTTGCCGCCCTCCAACTCGAAATGCACGTCGCCTTGTCTATCGATTACGGCGTATTCTGACGAGATATAATCCAGATTATTCATCTCGTGTGTAACAAATATAGATGATACATCTTCGAGGTCGCGGAGCTTAATTGCAAGCTCGCAGATCGTCCTCGCCGTCGGCGGGTCGAGACCGGCCGTCGGTTCGTCAAAAAGCACAATATCCGGATTGCCAACCAATGCCCGGGCGATGCCGACGCGGCGGCGCATGCCGCCCGAAAGTTCGGCAGGCATTTTGTCGATCGCGTCTTCAAGATCGACGAACTGAAGCATGCGGACGACCTCATGTTCGACCTCATCCTCATCAATGTTTTCCTCATGCAGTCTGTAAGCAACGTTGTCATAAACTGACAACGAATCAAATAAAGCACCCTCTTGAAACACCATTCCGATATTTTCGCGAATGCGCATCAATTCCTGATCGTCGAAACCGGATATATCCTCGCCGTTGATCAATATTTCGCCGGCGTCAGGCTTTAAGAGACCCAGAATGAGGTTGATTATTGTCGATTTGCCGCTGCCTGATCCGCCCAGAACGATCTTGGTCTCGCCGCGTCGAACCGTAAAACTGACCTTGTCAAGAATGACCTCGTCGTCAAAGGCCAATTCGACATCGCGAAATTCGATGGCCGGGATCACACGGTCATTGAAACGCAGCAAACCATTCTCGTCCGCACCGTTATCGCCATTATTGTCAGAGCTAATCGACATAGTTTCGGTTTACTAAAATAGCGTTGCTCCAAAAAAGCCCTGCAATATTTTTGACAGAAAAAAGTCGGCGATGATTATATTGACCGAACACAAAACGACCGCATTCGTGGTCGAACGCCCAACGCCGACGGTTCCGCCGGTCGTGCTCAGACCTTTATAACACGAGACAAGAGCGATGATCAGGCCAAACACAAGCGGCTTAATAATACCGCCTACCAGATCGGATATTGCCACACCCGCGCGAACAGACGAGATATAAACTTTTGGATCAAGGCCGTGAAGCTGTCGGGCGACCAATCCGCCGCCGACAAGGCCAAACATATCTGCCGAAATTGTCAGCAGAGGAAGAGCGATCAGCAAAGCGATTATCCTCGGTGTAACCAACTTTCTGACGGGCGATGTTCCCAGAGCCCGCATCGCGTCAATCTGCTGCGAAACAACCATCGAACCGAGTTCCGCCGAAATTGCCGACCCCACGCGCCCGGCCACCATTAAAGCCGTCAATA
>JAYVER010000332.1:0-3138 GCA_043748725.1 Chloracidobacterium sp.
AGCGCTGCAAGCGGCAAGCTATTGGAGCAAGCCGACTTTGAAAATGCCGCCCCTGCAAGCATTACTGATCACACCACAAAACATCTCGCGGAACCGCGAAAGCGGTCATCGTAAGCCTAACATCAACCTTACTGAACGGTCGGAGACTTGACGATCAGGATCATTTTGCCATTCGTCAAGGGGCGTGGCTTCCTGATCTGTAAGCGGAATATTTGCAATTCTGGCGACCTGAGTGCTTTCAAATGCACGAGTCGTCAGAGCGATGTGCGATGAGTTCACCGACAACCGACTCAAATCAATCAACGCTGCCTCCGCACTCTCAACATCGGGGAAAAAATCGCCGTACGCCGCGACGTGCCACGTTTTAGCGCCGCGCGTTTCGTCAATGGCAAGTAGACGCAGTAAAGCAAAACCGCTTTCGAGTTGGAAAACCAGGAAATCACCCGGTTGGAAATTCTGTGACAATCGAAACCCCCGTTAAGTATTGATAATAGATTTGGTTTATTATCTTTATCAAGCGCTATTATTTCGCTTATGTTCAGAGTGCGCGATTTATCGCGTTCTTTTTTCCTCAGTTTTAAGGTGTCTGACTTATCGTGGATAGCTTTTAGATGCAAAACAAAAGAACGCGATAAATCGCGCACTCTAAACGCGTATCGAATAATTTTGGGTTAATGAGTATTATTTTCGTATGTATGCAACTTTCAACGAATTAGGCCCGGTGCATTACCTGCCTATCCTGACGACAATTCTCTCCGGGATTTTTCTTTTTCAGATCTTCCGCCGATATTTATCGAGAAGAGGCACGCATCTGCTGTGGTGGTCGATCGGCGTATTTACCTATGGGCTCGGAACCTTTCTCGAAGCGGTAATCACGCTGACCGGCAACACCGTCGTCAAAAATAAGCTTTGGTACATCGCCGGTGCGATACTCGGCGGCTATCCGCTTGCTCAGGGTTCGGTTTATCTGCATTTTCGACAGAGAACGGCGAATATTCTTACTGCGATCTCGCTGCCTTTCATTATCATTACAAGTATTTTGGTACTGCTTTCACCGGTAAATACCGATCTGCTGGAAACATTCCGCCCAAGCGGGGCCTCACTCGGATGGCAGTGGGTACGGCTTTTGACGCCGTTTATAAATACTTATTCGGCGATCTTTCTGATCGGCTCGGCGTTGTACAGCGCGATCCGATACTCGCAAGTTGAGAACGGCAAGAATCGAGCTATTGGAAACGCGTTCATCACAATCGGAGCATTATTGCCGGGCATCGGCGGCGCAATGGCAAAAGGCGGCGTGGTTGAAGCTCTTTATATTGGCGAATTCGTCGGGATAATCCTGATCTGGTTCGGCTATCGCGTATGTCTCCGCGACAGCGCCGCCGTGCCGGTATCGCAAGAGGCCGTATGAAAAATAATCTTGACCTCAATGCTATGCTCGGTGTAACGATCGAAGAAGCCAAACTCGGCCTATCGGAAGGAGGCATCCCGATCGGGGCTGCGTTATTCGCCGGCGATGGAAATTTGCTTGGGAAAGGGCACAATCGTCGTGTGCAGGAAAGCGATCCATCGATCCACGGCGAAACTGACGCTTTTCGCAAAGCCGGAAGGCAACGCAGCTATCGCGATTGCGTGATGGTCACGACGCTTGCGCCGTGTTGGTATTGCAGCGGTCTCGTCCGGCAATTTGGTATTGGCACCGTTATCGTTGGCGAATCGGTGACGTTTCCCGGCGGGATCGACTGGCTTCGCGAAAACGGTGTCGAGGTCATCGATATGAATTCTGAGGAATGTGTCGATATGCTTACCACTTTTATAACGGCTCATCCCGAAATTTGGAACGAGGATATTGGCGTTGATTAGATGGCCCTTTCACGGCGTCTCTAGTCTGCTGTGGAAGGCCTTACAGGAAACCACCTTAAAACGTGGCCTGCCGTTGACAGTGCGGTCATAGACTTCGTAGGACGGACAACTGGACTCAACGTACTGTGTTCCGTTGAACCTTGCAATAGAAAAACTGGTTTCTCCAGCAATTATGTGACCGGTAGTGAGAATGTTGGCGTAGCCTCTTGTCCTATTTTTCCGAACCTGGTGGCCCATTACGGATCTATCAATGTAGTCCGTCGCCACTAATAGCACGCGATAGCCGCGTCGATCCTTTCTAAGTACATAAAAAAGGCAATTTCCGACACCTCCGCATAATGGGGTCGTTCTTCCTCTCGCGAGTATCTCGGGCGTACCGTCTCGATTTAGATCCACATAGCGAATGTCAAATAGTTCGCGGCAGTCGTGCGGACCATCATCGAAAACTCCTCTCGTTCTGAACTCCTTACCTGCGAATATTGCTTTCGCCGCACTCAGAAATCGCCGATCGGAACAAGAAAAGTTCGCGTTCGTCGTCTGAGCCATCGCCGACGAAAGGCCGCAAATAACAATTACGAAAATCCCAAAAATAAATTGCTGCATTTTATAGAACATTCTAACGAACCGACACGACCGGCAAACCTTTTGCCCTAAACTGCTTGTTAAAATCGGCGATATCCTCAGCTTTTATCTTTGCCAGCAACGCAAGCTGAGCGTCGATCTGTGCCTGCACATCATTGAAAACCGTGTATGCCTGTGCCGTCGGTGCGTCGTCCGAGCTGTCAACAGACGATCCGAGGGCCGCCATTTTATTATTCAAACGGATCGGAAAATTCAAAGGGTCCTGGCCGCTCCGGTTCTTTGTCTGATATAGAGACTCCTCAATTTCCGTCAGCTTTTTATTGATGTCGCGTGCCTTATCAATTAGGTCCTTATGATCGGGTGACTTCAACCGGCGGGACATATTTTCGAGCTGCGTACGCATATCGCGGATGTCGAGGATCGCGTTGTGCGTCTCGGTTAGCTTGGCGCTAATCTTCTGCGTCAAAGCGTATTGTTTTGCAAAATCGTCCGGCGTCGTTGTAAGCCGCGGATCGGCCCTAACCGCAAATGGTTCTGTCGCAACCACCTTCCCGCCCACGCTAAATCGAACCTGATAATTCCCGGGCGGGATACGCGGACCGGCGAGCGAGCCGCCCCACAGGATCAAACCGGGCAGCGTTGTGGCGTTTGGCAGACGGTAATTCCAGACAAACGTGTTGAGCCCCGCCTCAC
>JAYVER010000333.1:0-3112 GCA_043748725.1 Chloracidobacterium sp.
GGAGTCACTTCCGATGGCTTCGCGACGACCGTGCATCCGGCGGCGATCGCGGGAGCAATCTTCCATGTGAAAAGATAAAGCGGAAGATTCCATGGCGAAATGCACCCGACCACGCCGAGAGGCTGACGCAGCGTGTAATTGATTGCCTCGCCTTGCGTTTCGTGCGACTCGTTCGCCGTGTGCATCGCGGCCGTTGCGTAAAATTTGAAATTCGCCACCGCACGCGGAATATCGACCGTCCGTGCCAGTGAGACCGGCTTGCCGTTGTCAATGCTCTCCGCCAACGCCAGCGATTCCAGATCGCGCTCGATCAACGAAACAAGCCGCATCAAAATTTCGTGACGAGCTTCGGGCGGCGTCATTGACCACGACGGAAATGCAGATTTGGCGGCCTCGACCGCAAGATGCACATCTCGGTCATCCGAATCCGCGATCAGCGAATAACCCTCGCCGGTTGACGGATCAAAGTTGTCGAGATATTCGCCTGATGCCGGCTGCACCAACTCGCCACCAATGTAGTTTTCGATCTTGATCATTTCGGAGACCGCGAAATACGCGAAATACACTAAAAAAAGAAGCAAAATCAGGTGATCGCCTGCCCGAGGGTTACCCGAATTAGTAAAAGCCAATTAGATTTATTTTCGCATCCTTTCGCGTTTTTCGCGGTTGAATATCTTCTAAACCTTCGCGAATGTTAGTCCCGTTTGTCCCTGATATTTGCCGCCGCGATCTTCGTAACTAACGGCGCAGTCTTCATCAGATTCGAAAAAGAGTATCTGCCCGATGCCTTCGTTGACGTAAACCCGCAGCGGTAAATTTGCCAGATTTGCGATCTCGACAACGAGCCTGCCCGTCCATCCGGCCTCAAGCGGGGTCGTATTGACGAGCAGTCCGGCGCGGGCGTAGGTGGATTTGCCAAGCGCGATGCCGGTCACGTTTCGCGGCATTTTGAACGTTTCAACTGTCACGCCAAGACCGTAGTGATGAGGCGGCAAAAGATAATATTTTGCTCCGTCATCGGCGGTATGCAAATCGGGCTCGATGAGAGAATAATGGTCGTCAAACCGCTTTGGATCGATCTCTCTGGCATGAACCGATGAAAAAATGCGAAACCCGTCGTCAGCCAGCCGCATGTCGTAACCATAACTCGAACACCCAGCCGAAATTATGCGTTTGCCGTCGATCTCGCGAACCAAAGTCCCCAAAAACGGCGAGATCATGCCATTTTCTTCGGCCATTTTCCTTAGCCAAATATCGGATTTTATAGTCATAAAATTGTTTAGAGTTCCAACGTTTGTTGGCGTCCTATTATACGCAAGGCCAACTAAAGTTGGAATTCTAAACGACTCAAAACGGCAGAACAAGAGTATCCATTTTCAGCGTTCCGTCGCCGACGGTGAATTTGAGCGGCACTCCGCCGACCCCGGCTTTCGCGATGATCGACTTATCGGTAAATACAA
This sequence comes from Chloracidobacterium sp., assembly GCA_043748725.1. Taxonomy (GTDB): domain Bacteria; phylum Acidobacteriota; class Blastocatellia; order Pyrinomonadales; family Pyrinomonadaceae; genus OLB17. The sequence goes on from JAYVER010000333.1 coordinate 1,461, forward strand.
CTTTTCGATCACGCGGCTTCATACCCGGTAAGGTGTTTTCGATCTTTCCGGTTCTTAAGATCACGGCGTCTATCTCGGCGTTCAGATTCGCGGGCAGCCGAACTGTCAGATCGCCCGTCGCAACCTGAATCGTCGCGGCTCTCGCCCGCCAGCCGTGGATGCCGATAGCAACCTCGACCGCGCCGCTGCCAAATGTCGCGGTCGTTGCGCCGCTTATAACCTCGATCTTTGCTCTTGATTCGATAAAATTGATCCGCATCGTGCCTTCTACACCGGCTACCGACAGATCGCCTTTACCGCCGTCGATCTCAAGATCGCAGAAATGCGGAACGTTAATCACATAGTCGATCCTAAACGGCAGTCCCAGCAAGTTTTTCTGAAAGTTTTTCGGTAATTTTTTCAGACCGAACTTATTGTGCGTCCCAATGCTGACTATGCCAGTGCGTCCGGGGCTTTCATCCGTAATAAAGCCGGTTATCTCAGCCAGTTTTGCGAGATCCGCGTCGGTCGGAGCTTGCAGTTCGATGACGGCGGTGATCTCGATCTCATTCTTTTGCCAACCCGCAACGCGTATCGAACCCGTCGGAGCACCGGTGACCGCAACAGTTCCGCCAACACCGAAATCGAATCTGTCGGTCTTGGTGATCGTTCTCTTTTGCATTGTCGGCGTCTGAGCACCTACACAAACTGCAAATGCTGCCGTGATGGCAACAATCAATACAGTTATTTTTATCATTTTGTGTTTCCCTTTTATGAGATGGATCGGTTTATGATTTTACGAAGATTCACGAATCTTGTCAGTTCTTGAGCAAACCTCGATGTGAAAATCAACCGATTCGCGGAAGGCATGTTTTATCTCATCGACGGATTCACCGTGAAAAGAAACAATATCTCTTATTCCAATCAACCGACCGACAATCAAGTCGTCATCTGCTGAAAACTCGATCTTTGCGTTATAACCCTTGTACGAAAGAACATTGTTCATCGCTAAAAAGATTTTACAGAAAATATTGGATTTTGCTACCGTCTGAGGAAAGCAATGCTGCCGCGCTGGTTGGTAACGGTCATGGTTGCACTGCCGTCGCCGCAGCGGCCGACTATGCGGCGGCCGTCGCCGAGAAAGTTCATATTGGCATTTGCACACGAGCCGAACGAGATGTTGCGTGTCGAGGGCGCAGTCGCGACGACGCGAAATGACGAATTGAACGGAATCCGCAGATTAATATTCCCGCTCATCGACGAAAAGCGGTAATTTCCGCCTTCGATTATCTCGCCGTCAAAGAAAATATCTCCAATTACGTTCTCAGCCGAAACGGCGCCCGACTCAATATTCGTCAGCGTGATCGCGCCTTCGCTGGATATACGGGCCCGAACCAGTCCGCTGCGAATGTTGCTTACGCTGAGATTGCCCACCTTGGTTTCGATATCGACCATCGTAAAATAGGGGACGCGGATAGTGAAATTTACGCTCCCGACTTCGTTTCTGCCCTGGTTGTCACGTACAAGATTGATGACGATCGTGCCGGACAGGTTTTGCGGGACGATAACGGCTGCGGGAGATTCAAGTTCTGCCGTGATATTTATCTCGGCGCGATTCCAGCCCATAACTGTTACGGTTCCGGTACGGTTCATCAACTGTAGCCGGACATTTT